>CALKZT010000086.1 GCA_938002815.1 uncultured bacterium | reverse complement strand
TTCACCACTGCATAGGCGAACCCATTTTGGATTGCTGTCTGGATGTGGGAGACAGAATCGCTTCTGGTCCCTGAATATAAAGTATTTGCATCTGTAAGGAATGGTTTTCCACCAGCTGCATATACAAAATCCACAACCTGTCTTACAAATATGGGTTTGATAAATGCCGTATTCCCCTTTTCTCCAAAATGGAGCTTAATTGCTACCAAAGCTCCCTTTCTTATCATGTTATCAAGGCCTGCCTCTTTCATAAGCCTCTTTAGCTTATCAAGGAGACTCTCCTTTACACTTGATCTCATAGTAATAAAATATACATCACTCATTTTAGCCTCCTATGAGGAAACCTCATATTCTTCCACTGAATATCCTTGTTTAGGTATCAACAAAATCTCTTTATTGACTTTTTTTTGCAGATCAGTCAAGATTTCGTATTCTTCTTCTTTGATATAAGTTTCAAGCTCTTTACTCAAATAACAACAAATTACATCTGCACTGGGATTTAGTTTTGCTTCTGATGCTATTGCTCTAAAAATTTCATCTGCCAGCACTGCCTTTGATCTCACAAAACCCCTACCTTCACAACAGGGGCAAACTTCTGTCATGGCTGTATAGAGGCTTTGCCTCGTCCTTTTTCTTGTCATCTCAAGTAGGCCAAAACTAGAAATTTGCGAGACGCTGGTCTTAGCTCTATCTTTTTTTAATAGCTCTTTAAAAGCTTCTACCAACTTCGTCCTATTTGCCTCTGATTCCATGTCTATAAAATCGATCACTATTATTCCGCCAATGTTTCTCAATCTGATCTGATATGCAATTTCTTTAGCAGCCTCCATATTCGTCTTAAAAATGGTATCTTCTAAGTTTTTCTTTCCCGTAAAACTACCTGTATTCACATCAATTGCTGTAAATGCTTCAGTTGGCTCTATTACAATATATCCTCCTGACTTGAGCCAGACCTTTCTATGAAGTGCCCTGTTGATTTCGTGTTCTATACCATAGGCCTCAAAGAGGGGTTTGTCTCCCTTATACAGATCCACATAACCCTTTAGTGATGGCGCAAACTTCTCGATAAAATCCAATATATTTAGGTACTCCTCTTCAGAATCTATTGTGAGATTATCCACATCCATTGCAAAGAGATCCCTTACTGCCCTTAGGCTTACAGAGAGCTCATTGTAGAGTAAGGAAGGGGCTCTTTGGGTCTCCATTTTAGACTTGATGTTATCCCAGAGATTCAGTAGGAACTCCATTTCTTTTTTTAGCTTTATCTCTTCTATCCCCTCACTGGCAGTCCTCACAATGTAGCCAAAGTTATTCTTTCTCAATGCTGCCACAATCTCCTTTAGCCTCTGCCTTTCGGAGAGATCTTCTATCTTCTTTGATACCCCTATATGGTGCATCGTGGGCATAAGGACCAGGTGCCTTCCTGGCAATGACACATGACAGGTGAGCCTTGGGCCTTTCATACTCACAGGGTCTTTTGAGACCTGGACCATTATTTCTTGCCCCTCTTTGAGGAGGTCATCTATAGGAACCTCACGGGATGGTCTTTCGATCTCAGCCGTCTCCAATTCCAGTTCGCCTTCTTCCACCAGCAGATTCTCTAATATGGAGCCCTCAAGCCCTTTCCAAGGGGCCCTATCCAGACACATATCTGTAACAAACAAAAAACCGCTCTTTTCATACCCTATGTCAATAAAGGCAGCCTGCATACCAGGGAGAACCCTTGTAACCCTACCCTTGTAGATATTACCGGTCAGATGCCTCTCTTTCCTGCGCTCTATATAGAGTTCTACCAGCTGGCCATCCTCCAGGAGTGCCACACGAGTTTGATGTCCCTCCACATTGATCAAAAGTCGGGCACCCATCCTATCCCTCATTCATCCCTTATCTTCACCAATCTGAAGCCCCCTCCAAGTCCGCCCAGATACCCCTGCAACGGCTTCAGGAGTTTTGAATTATAGGAGAACACCAACACCAGGGAGTTGGACCTCATCTTCATATCCTCCACAGACATATCAGGTGATCCTTTTTGCAACCTTTGAATAAGGGTTCCTTTCCAGTCCATATCTCTGGAGGATCCCCCCATCTGGTCATGACCCCTTCTCACCAAGATCACAGACCTCTTTATTTGGGGAAAGGTTTTGGGGCTCCCCAAGGCCTCTGCTCCCAGGACCCTTATCCCCTGGGGAAGAACCCTATTTAATCTCATTTTTAACTCATCCGGGGCTATAGGATCAAGAAGCTCAAGATCACAAAGCTCACAAAGGCTTTCCACACCAAGGGGCAATGCCCTCATAAATTTCACCTTTGGCATTGGATGAAACCCTTTGCTATACCTTGGCCTCAGCCCTGCCCTCCTTATGGCCCTGAGGAAAGCCCTTACATACTCCAAATGGCCCAAAAACCTTGCCTCATGGACCTTAGAGATCCTGAGTCTATAGGCATGGGAAAGCTCCCTTGAACTGTTATCTCTGACCTCCACCCCACAAGAAAACCCCCCATCTTTTTGCGGCCCCTCGTATCCTTCCCAAACCCTTACCTTTACCCCATTGCCCTTACATACCCCACACCCTTCGCACTTTGTCACACAATTACTGGTGAGCCTTCCCTTATGGGCCTTCCTTAGCTCCCCCAAAAGAAACCCCTTTGAGACACCAGAATCTAAATGTTCCCAGGGCAAAATCTCCTCTGGATCCCTCCTTCTCATATACACACGAGGATCTACTCCCTCTTCTTTAAAGGCCTCCATCCATAGATCCAGCTGGAGCATATCCTTCCAGGCATCATACCTAGCGCCCTTTTTAAAGGCCCTAATGGCCACATTTAGAAGCCTTCTGTCCCCTCTCGAAAAGACCCCTTCCAGGAGGCTTATTTCCTCTGGATTCCCCTTAAAGGCCAACTGATGGCGTCTAAAAGGAGACAGTATCTCCTCGATCCTCCTCTTATACTCCCCTGAGGAGATCTGGGATTCCCATTGAAAAGGGGTGTGGGACTTTGGCACAAAACAGGATATATTTACATTTAGCTTTCCTTTTTTGGGGACCTTCTTGAGGATCTGAAACAAGAATTCCCTTGTGGCTTCCAAAGAAGCCTCCTCCTCAAAGGGAAGTCCCACCATGAAATAGAGCTTTAGGACCTGCCAACCTGCCTCAAAGATAAGCCTGGCTATCTCCAAGATCTCCTGATCCCTTAGTCCCTTATTTAGCCTGAATCTCAGCCCTTCATCCCCGGTCTCGGGTGCTATGGTAAAGCCAGTCTTCCTGACCCTTTTTATCTCTGACACCATTTGGGGTGACATGGTATCTACCCTCAGAGATGGGAGACTGAGGGCTATCCTCTCACCCTCACATCCGTCCATGACCCTCCTCAAGAGGGCTTCAAAGCAGGAATAGTCCCCTGAACTCAGGGATAGAAGTGATATCTCTTCGTAGCCTGTGCCCCTGATTCCTAAATTTAGGTATCTCAAGATGGTCTCAACCGATCTCTCCCTCAGTGGCCTGTATATGAATCCAGCCTGACAAAATCTACACCCCCTGCCGCATCCCCGGGCTATTTCCACCACAAGCCTGTCATGGACCAGTTGTGTAAAGGGCACTATTGGTACCTGGGGAAAGGAGACCCCATCTAGATCAGGAACCACTGCCTTCTCCACCTTTTCATATCCAGGGAGGAGGGGTTCTATGGCCTCCAATCTGGAAGGCTCCTTACCCCTTGGTCTAAAAAAGATCGGCACATAGACCCCCCTTATCCGGGTAAGGGCCTTTAAAATCTCCGATTTGGAGGCCTTCCCCCTCTTTGCCTCCCTCACAACCTCAGAGATCTTCACAATGGCATCCTCCCCTTCCCCTACGAGGATGGCATCAAAGACCTCACAGAAGGGCTCCGGGTTAAAGCAGGTGGGACCTCCAGCAATAACTAAGGGATCCTCCTCTTTTCTATCTTGGGCACGAAAAGAGAGACCTGAAAGACTAAGTATTGAGAGCACATTGGTTAGGCAAAGCTCTTGCTGAAGGCTAAAACCTATTATATTGAAATCCCTAAGAGGTCTTTTGGATTCCAAACTCACGAGAGGTAGACCAGATTCCATGAGTCTTCTCTCCAAATCTACCCAAGGGGAAAAGACCCTCTCTGCCAGGGCCCAGTCCAAGGAGTTGAGGATGTGATATAAGATCCTGATCCCCACATGGCTCATGCCCACTTCGTATACATCTGGAAAGACCAAGGCCACCCTGAGATCCACAGACTCCCAGGGTTTCCTAATGGAGTTTACCTCATTCCCCAAATACCTACTGGGTCTTTGGGCCTCTTCTAAGAGCCACAAGAATCTAAGACCGTCTTCTCTGGCCTCAGGACACATGGGGTATCAAAATCATCCCGTTAGGGGCCTACGGTAGATCAGGCAGCCCTTAACCTTTCTCTACCAGATACTCACAGAATCTGGGCAGGCAAAAAGCTTTGTTATGGATCTTTGGTGTGTAGTATTTGAGATCCTTTAGTCCTTCAGCCCTTTTTACGTCAAATTCCTCAGGTCTATATTTTTTTGATAAAAAGCCAAAACCTATCATCCCACTGGGATAAGTGGGCACATTTGTTGTATAATAACTCACAATTGGATATATCTCCCTCGAAAAAGAGAGAACGCTACGAATTATCTTGAGGTGCAAATAAATGCTTTCAAGTTGTGAGACAACAATACCTTCGCTACTCAGGCAGTAAAACATATCCTGATAAAACTCTTTCTGAAAGAGCACGATTCCAGGCCCCATCGGATCAGTGGAATCCACTATTATGACATCAAAGTAATCCTTATACCTCTTTACGAACTTAGCACCATCCTCAAAATAAAGTTTGACCTTGGGGTCATCAAAAGAATAGGCCAAAGAAGGCATATATTTCCTACAAGCTTTTACCACTTCTTCATCTAATTCACAAACAATACATTCTTCTACTTCAGGATGTTTTAAAACTTCCCTAGCAGTGCCTCCATCTCCGCCACCTATGATTAAAACTTTTTTTGGGTTCTTATGTGTTAAGAGTGGAACATGTACTATCATTTCATGATAAGCAAACTCATCAAATTCAGTTGTCATTATAATATTGTCAAGTACAAGAACTTTCCCAAGCTGTTCAGTGTCAAAAATCGCAATGTCCTGAAACTTACTCCGGTAGTGGCATAATACCTCTTTTACCTTAAAACTAAACCTGCACCCTGGAGCAAAATCCATTATGTCATGGAACCAAATATTGAAATCTCTAATCTCATTTGCTATTGCCAGCTCTACGCTTGTCGGTTGCCCCTCGTATCTCGATTCCATATATTGCCTCCTTCAGGACTTTTACACAGTCTTAATTGGAGTGGCATGGTATGTCAAGAAACAAAGGTTGAGGCTATCTTTCTGGGATTGTCTCTGGTAGGGCCTTGGGAAGGAGACTCTGGGATTCCATTTCTTTCCCCAGACTTGGAAAGAGAACTGTTATGCTGATTCTTCTATTTCTGGGATCCTCAGGGGACTCAGGGAGAAGGGGCCTTGTGGCGGCATAACCTGAAACCCTTGCAATCCTGTCTGGGTTCAGGCCACTTTTTTCCAGTTCCCTCCTCGCGGCAGAGGCCCGGTCCGTTGAGAGTTCCCAGTTGGTGTACTTGTTTGTGGAATAACTGAGTGCATCTGTGTGGCCGTCTATGGTGATCTTGTTATCCAGTTCCGCAAGCCCTTCTGCCACCACCCTCAATATCCTCCTTGCCTCTTCACTGGGCTCGGCCCTCCCCAGAGGGAAAATGGGCCTACCCTCCCTATCCACTATCTGCACAAGCACACCCTCATAGGTAACGTCCACAAGCACCTGATCCTTTACATCCGAAAGTTTCATCTCCACCAATTCCTTCAGCCGTCCTGCCACCTGGCCCTTTTGTAACCTGGGGGGAGTCTCCTCTAAGGGTTTGGGAAGCTCTATTCTGGGTGTTTCATCACCGTATTCCTTATACATGTCATGGCCCCACTCCATTAGGGAGCTCCCACCCCTTTCAAAGAGTGAAAAATACTTAAAATATGCCGCTACCCTTGCCCTCTTTTCAGGCGCAACCATGGTCACCAGCCAAAGCAAAAGGAAAAAGGCCATCATTGCGGTCACAAAGTCCGCGTACGCCACCTTCCAGCTACCTCCGTGGTGCCCCTCGTGGGAGACCTTCTTCACCCTCCTCAAAATGGGGCCGGGCCTTTCCACCTCCCACTACCCCTTTTCAGTCTTTGGAACTGCCTCTTTTAGCCTTTTTTGTAATTCCTCGAAACCAGGTCTCGCATGATAGGGAATGGCCCTCCTCCCTATTTCTACTGCCACCTGGGGTGCATTACCATCTATGTAAGAGACAAAGGAGAGCCTTACTACATTTAGGAAATTCTCCAGCTCCTTTGCCTGATGTTCCATGTTCGCTGCCATAGGCCCCACAAATCCGTAACAGGCCAGGACCCCCAGGAAGGTACCAACCAAGGCTGCTCCTATACTATGGCCCAAAACAGCAGGTGGCTGATCTATCTTTCCCATGGTCAAGACCACCCCCAATACCGCAGCCACAATCCCAAGACCTGGGAGGGAATCTGCCACCCTACTCACACTACCAGAAGGTTTCATCCCCTCTTTTACAAGGACTTCGATCTCGTTTTCCATTAATAGATCCATTTCGTGGTGAGGTATATTGCTTGTCAACATCATCTTGATGTTGTCGCAGATAAAATCAACTAGGATTCTATTTTTCAGAACATTTGGAGCGGAGGTAAATAAAGGACTTTTGTCCGGTTCGTTAACCTCAGTCTCTATAGCTATTAGGCCCTCCTTCCTCATCTTTTGAAATATCCTGTACATCAAAATAAGAAGTTCCATGTAATCCTCAGGACCTTTTCCTTTAGAGAGAAATATTAGAGGCAAATTCTTAACTATCATCATAAGGAGTTTTGGGGGTGCTGCAATCAATAATGAGCCTGTAGCAGCCCCAAAGATAATTAAAAATTCAGCCGGCTGAAACAGAACATGTAGATTCCCCTTTTCTAACAAAAAGCCACCTATAACCGAGACCAGTACCACTACCACGCCAACTATAGCGAACATTATTTGCTACCTGAAATTATCTCTCTTTGCCTCTGAAGGACGTATCTAACTAAAGTACTCCTCAGTTCCTCAGCGACATTCTGAAACTCTATGGAAATCTTTAGTCTTCCAGTATCAGTGGTTTCAGATCTTTTCACCCTTCCATAAAAGATAACATAGGTGGGTGGGACGGTATTTAAAATTGCCTTTATCTCCACAAGATCCCCAATGGAGAACTGCTCCTTTGGAAAAAGGGCCAGTCCTCCTGCACTGAGGTCCACTTCATAATAATCCACCTCCCCAAACCCTGCCCTCTCTGCCAGAAGGTGCTCTAAAATGGCATTTAGCTTTCTATCTATGCTTATAAGGAGATTAAAGAGTTCTGGCTCTACCTTTGATTGAACAGAACCCGGCTCTGCTTTCTGCCAATGCTGGTAGAGCTGGGTGGAGAAGGGGCATGGACTATCTTTTGGGAGTACCTTCAGGCTAAGGCGCAAGATATCCTTTATCCTGAAGTACTCCCGCCTATCCATTCTATTGTCCTTTAATGGCAGCCTGCACAGCTGGAAGAACTGCAGGAGGAGCACCCAAAAGAGCCAGATGCAGGGGTAAACCCTGAATCTGTCTTAAAGGCGCAAGTGGACATGAGCCTGTGCACATCCTTTCCTCTGCACTTAGGGCACTCCACCACTTCATCTCTCCCAAAGACAAGCCTCTCAAACTCGTGGCAACAATCCTCGCACTTAAATTCATATATGGGCATATCCAGTCCTCCTTTTTTTCTACTAATAACTGCTAAAAGGAGATTTTTCAATAAGACTTAAAAGAGGCCTTCAAGATTTTATGGCACCCTTGACTGCCATCCCCTTTCCCACTATAATTGACCTCCATGTCTCCCCAAAGGCAAAACTGGAAACCAAAGGCCCTCAAAATAGTAAACCCTATTCTTGCCCTTCTTCTATTGGTACAGTTCGTCACTGCCTTATCCGTCAAGGTAATGGGTTATGAGCTTTTCTCTTCCATTCACAGGCCTTCTGGCATCTTTCTGTTCCTGGGAGGTCTCTTCCACGTATATCTTAACTGGAACTGGGTAAAGGTCAATTTCTATAAAAGAAAGGGATAGGGTGGAAGACCTTTTCCTTCACTCAGAGTCTGTTAGATGCCTTGATTGCGCAAACTATAGGCCATATCCCATAAGGGGATTGGAGCCCGTAAAAGAGGCCCTTGGGATGTGCCTTAAGGAACCCTGGGATGGCTTTAAGACCCAATGGCCCCTTCTAAGGCACCCTTGCAAACAATTTTCACCCAAAAGTTAGCCCCAAAAAGGTTCTCCTCATTTACACTCTCTTCCCAGGTTAGAAGGCTTCCATTTCCCCTTTTGGGTTTGCAAATCCTTTTGCCCGTGTGTTATGTAATACTACACGTTAAAATAATCCAAATGAGGTAAGGGATATCTACCGGCCTTTGTCTGAGATAGAGGGCATCATTCAGGTAAAAAGATTAGAAGGGGAGCCAACTTTAATCTCACCTGCGATACTTGTGGCCTTTCCCTATTTACTCAAGAAGCTACTTTCCTTCCAAGAGCTCTTGGTCCATAACTTCAGAGACGGGATAGTGGAGAAGATGTGGCATAGACCCATGCCCAATGGGTCTTCTCTTGGGATCTTGGGCCCAGTATTGGGAGCCCCACAAGCGGCACTGGTCTTGGAAAAAATTTGTGCCCTTGGAGCGAAAGAGGCCATAGTAATAGGTTGCTGTGGTGCAGTCTCAGAGGAGCTTGCCATAGGTGATATATTGGTGCCAGATTGTGCCCTTTCAGAAGATGGTGTATCCAAGATTTACTGCGGAGAACAATTGGTCTTTTTGCCCGACGATGAAATGGTCGCAAGGCTGGAAGGCTACCTAAAACGGTATAAATTGTGCTATAAAATGGGTGCCCTTTTGAGCACGGATGCTGTGCTTAGGGAGACAAGGACCAAGATGGATGCTTACAAAAGATTGGGTATTAAGGGAGTAGATATGGAGGTTGCCTCCCTTTTTTGTGTGGGGGTGAAGAAGGGTATAAGAGTGGCTGCTGTATTAGCTGTTTCCGACGAATTATACGGCCAATCCTGGAGACCAGGCTTCAAGAGTCCCCCCTTCAAAGAGATATGTCTTGATCTCACTAAGGCCATCTATGAAGGAGTCATGGAGGATGCCCTAAATGAAGCTTGAGGAGGCCAAGAGGCTGGTAAGTAAACTGAGGAGTGAGATCAACTACCATAATTACAGGTACTATGTCCTGGACGATCCCGAGATCTCAGACCAGGAATATGACCAACTCTTAAAGAGGCTCATAGAAATTGAAGCCCAGTTTCCAGAGCTCATCACGCCTGACTCCCCTACGCAGAGGGTTGGAGCCACCCCCCAGCTGGGTTTTACAGAGGTGGCCCACAGGGTTCCTATGCTTAGCCTTGAAAATGCCTCCTCAGAGGAGGAGTTGAGGGATTTTTTAAGGAGGGTAAAAAAAGGCCTTGGGGATCTAAAGGAGCCTTCCTTTTTGGTGGACCCCAAGATAGATGGCCTTGCAGTGGAACTGGTCTACCAAAACGGGACCTTAGTATCTGCCTCCACAAGGGGAGATGGATTCGTGGGGGAAAATATACTGGCCAATGTAAAGACCATTATGAGTATACCCATAAATTTACTCCCCCTCAAGGATGCACCACCTATCCCTGAGCTTCTGGAGGTGAGGGGGGAGATCTACATGGAGAAGGAGGACTTCAAAAGGCTCAATAAGGAGAGGGAAAGAGAGGGCCTCCCCCTGTTTGCCAACCCCAGGAATGCAGCAGCTGGCTCGGTAAGACAGCTAGACCCTAAGGTGACCGCCAAAAGGAAATTAAATCTCTTTTGTTATGGGGTGGGGTCTATAGAGCCCAATAACTTTTCCACCCTCTACGATCTCATGATCGCCATGCAGTCATGGGGCCTTAGAATCAATAGACCATTTATCCGCGTCTTCAAGACAGAATCAGAGATCTTGGGCTACTTACAGGAATTGGAAACCAGGAGGGAAGAACTCCCTTACGAGATAGATGGAGCGGTAATAAAGGTCAACGAAATAGCTTACCAGACTCGTTTAGGTCAAAAGACAAGGAGCCCCAGGTGGGCAATTGCCTTTAAATTTAAGGCAAACCAAGCCACCACTGAGATCCTAAAGATAGAGGTGCAGGTGGGAAGGACAGGCGCCCTTACCCCTGTGGCCCATCTGAGGCCTGTAGAGATCGGAGGTGTGATAGTAAGGCGGGCAACCCTCCACAACCAGGATGAAATACAGAGAAAGGACATCAGGATAGGGGATACGGTGATAGTGGAAAGGGCAGGAGATGTCATCCCAGAAGTTGTAAAGGTAATAACCTCAAAGAGGAAAGGGAGCGAGATTCCCTTTAAGATGCCAGAGCGATGCCCGGTCTGTAACACAAGGGTGGTGATGAAGGAAGGGGAGGTTATTCTAAGGTGTCCAAACCCAAACTGCCCGGCCCAGTCTCGTGCCTATTTGCGCCACTTTGTTTCAAGATCTGCCATGAACATAGAAGGGTTAGGCAAAAAGATACTGGATCAGTTGGTGGATAAGGGCATAGTTAAAGACCCTGGAGACCTCTACGGGTTAAAAAAGGAGGACCTCCTCCTCCTTGAGAGAATGGGGCCAAAGCTGGCTGAGAATATCATCTCTGCCATAGAGAAGAGCAAGGAAACCACCTTCCAGAGATTCCTCTTTAGTTTAGGCATAAGATACGTGGGCGAGCACACTGCACAGATCCTTGCAAGCCACTTTGGGAGCTTAGAAAGACTCATGGAGGCCAATGAGGAAGAGCTCTTAGCCATTGAGGGAATAGGGCCCCAGGCGGCAGAGAGCATCGTCTCCTATTTCTCACAGGATAGTAACAGGGATCTCATAAAGAGGCTTATAAATGCAGGGGTCAGGATTCAGTATCCTACCAGGGACCTCTCAGAGGAGATCTCAGGCAAAACCTTTGTATTAACAGGGTCCCTAAAGAGTATGACAAGGGAAGAGGCTAAAAGGCTCCTTCAAGGAAAGGGGGCAATCTTTGGGAGCTCTGTCTCAAAGGGGACAGATTACTTGGTAGTAGGAGATTCCCCAGGGTCCAAACTCCAAAAGGCCAGGGCCATGGGCATCAAGATCCTCACAGAGGAGGATTTCCTGAATCTCCTGGGTATGGGGAGGCCATGAGATGGAAAAGGCAGTACACCTAAGGATAAAGGGGAGAGTACAAGGTGTCTTCTTTAGGGCCTCTACGCAGCAAAAGGCCCTTGAATTGGGCATAAAGGGATGGGTAAGGAATAGAAGAGATGGTTCAGTAGAGGTGATGGCAGAAGGGGAAGAGAGCAAAATAGAAGAGTTTGTGAAATGGTGCCACAGGGGCCCAAGGGGCGCAGTGGTGACAGAGGTCCAAAGGGAGGATCTCAGGCCATCAGGGTCCTTCCAGGGCTTCCAGATAGAATACACCCTTTAAAAGGATAGACCATGTTTAGACATTTTAGATCCTTATTAGTCATCTCTCTTTTATTGGTGATCTGTTGGGGTTGTGGTCTCAGGCTTAAGGGATACGAAAGCTTCGACTATCTAAAGGGCGGAGCGGGAAAGGATTTCCCAAGAAAGGTCCTATGGCTAAAGTTGAAAAACCAAGGCCCCTATGAAATAGATCAGCTAAACCTCTTAGAGGGGGGCATATTAAAGGGGCTAAGGTCAAACAAGGCCTTGGAACTGGTAGAATACCCTGAACTTAGCGAGGCATCCATAGCCTTCGATGAAAGGAACACCAAATACCACTACCCTTCACATCTAAAGGAAAAGGCAATGACCGATGGGGTATTCTCTGCTATCCAGGTCACCCTCCTGGCCCCTACAGTAGATGTAAGGAGATCGGGTATATGGCCTCTTAGGAAGACAAAGATGTTTGTGGGAGTAAATGCCAGGATCATGTCTTTGGATCTTACCACAGATACTGTCCTAATAAACAAAGTGGAAAAGGAAGAGGTCGCCTTCTATTACGATCCCATTGCAGAGGAGGACCCCTCCCTCTACCAGGAGGCCCTGGAAAAGGCCACAAAGGCCCTTACAAAGGGGATAGTCGCCTCCATAGCCGAAGTCATAAAGGATACCCCTTGGGTCACCTTTGTGACAAGAGTACAGGGAGACACGGTGGAGATCCCTGTGGGAAAGCGGCATGGCCTAAAAGAGGGAAACGAATTTGCAGTATACGAAAAGGCCGATGTAATAAAGGCCTTTGACGGAAGGACATACCCTATCTGGGGGAAACGTGTTGGGACGCTAAAGGTAAGAGAGATGGGGGATACAAAGAGCATATTGACCCTGATTTCAGGGTCAGGGATCTCAGAGGGACAGTTAATAAAACTCCTCCGCTGAAAGCCCTAACATCTCCTTCACCCTCGAGATCAAGGTGGGAGTTATCTCTGTTCCCCCCATCATCCTGGCCAGCTCCAAGACCCTCTCCTCCATACTGAGACGCCTTATGCTGGTATAGGTTTTATTCCCCTCCACCAGTTTTTCCACCAAGAAGTGTTCGGCCTCTTGGGCCGCTATCTGGGGGAGGTGGGTTATGCATATTACCTGCTGATACCTTCCAAGCTCCCTGATCTTTTTCCCCACCATCTCTGCACTCAAGCCACTGATTCCCTGATCCACCTCATCGAAGAGTATAGTCTCTCCCTTCTGCTCAAGAACTTTGAGGGCCTTTATGGCAAGGGTAATCCTTGAAAGTTCTCCCCCTGAGGCTATCTTGGCAAGGGGTTTCAGTTCTTCCCCAGGGTTTGGTGAGATGAGAAACTCCACCACATCCTGGCCATTTTTCAACCACCTAAGCCTCCCATTCCCTTGGGCCTCTTTCTCCTTGAAGACCACTTTAAAACGGCAGTGGGGCATATTAAGCCCAGAGAGCTCCTCTTGTATCCTCTCTTCGAATTTAGGGGCACCCTGAAGCCTCCCCTCACTAAGGGTTGTAGCAAGCTCAAAACATCTCTTTTCCTTCTCCTTTAGCCCTTGTTCGGCCTTGGCTATCCTAAAACGAAGCTCCTCAATGTCTGCCTTTTTGGTCTCCAATTTATCCCTGTATTCCAGGATGGCCTCCACTGAGCCACCGTACTTTTTCTTGAGTCTGTTTATGAGCTCAAGCCTTTCCAAAACATATTCAAGTCTTGAAGGATCCACTATCACATCTAAGTCCAACTTCTTTATCTCCCATATGAGATCACTTACCTGTGCCCTTATGGATTCCAGTGTGTTGAGAAGGGTTTCGGCCTCGGGTTCATGAGCTTTTATCCTGTTTAAAGATCTTCCCACGCGAAACAGACGCTCTTCAACAGAACCTGAATCGGACTCCAGATCCCTTAAGGCCTCGTGTAGGGCAGACTTTATATCTGCTGCATGTTTCAATCTCTCCCTTTCCCTCAAGAGCTCCCCCTCTTCCTCTGGCCGAATCTTTGCCTCCTGGATCTCCTTTAACGCATACTCCATCAATTCCTGCTCCTCTGACCCCCTAATAAGCCTACCCCTTAGAGATTCTACTTCCTCCCATAGTAGTTCATGGGCATCCACCTCACTATTTAGCTCTTCCCTGAGGCCAGTGAGCCCTAAATACTCATCCAGGATAGAGAGGTGATTTTCTGGCCTCAAAAGCCTTTGACTCTCAAACTGCCCTGATATGGTCATTAAATGGGAGACAAGCTTTGAGAGGGTCTGGATACTTACCATGGATCCGTTCACATAGGCCCTGCTCCTCCCATCCTTGCCAATAGACCTCTTTATGAATACTTCATCGCCCAAATCCTCTATCCCTGCCTGCTCGAAGACCTCATTTAAGGCCTTTCCCATTACATCCCTAAACCTCACCTCCACATGGGCCTCCTCTCCGTCCGAACCCACCATATCAGAGGAGGCCTTTGTACCACCTATAAGGGAGAGGGCATGTAAGAGGATCGTCTTACCAGCCCCGGTCTCCCCTGTTATTATGTTCAGGCCTGGGGCAAACCGGATCTGGGCCGATCTGATCAATGCAAGATTTCTTATCCTCAGCTCCTCTATCAACGCCAAAACCTCACTCTATGCGTATCGAAAGACGCCTTAGCCTTATCTCTGGCTTCACCAAACCCAGCTCAGCCTTTAAATCCTCATACCATTCCTCAGAGAGTTTCCTAAAAGAGATTATCACCTCCATGATTCCATGGGATTTTACCAGCTCCTTTATCTGCTCTCTTCCTCCCATAATGGGATAACCTTCCAGTTTTCTTCCCCAGAGTTCCCTGTTGTCATCTATGAATCCTATTACCCTGAGACCATATTCTCTTGTATTTTCTAATTCATGTAATGCCATTATCCCACCTTTACCGGCACCATATATGAGGGTTGGGATACCCTTTACATTCCTTCTTGTGATTTTTTCGTCCAATATACGGAAGAAAAGTCTGCTTACTGAAAATACTACGAGCATTATACCTAAATATATGACAAACACAGCTCTTGAAAA
>CALKZT010000085.1 GCA_938002815.1 uncultured bacterium | reverse complement strand
ACCTGATCCTTTATAACCAACTCCACAATCTCTGAAATATCCACATCTTCGGCTGAAATAAGGTCCAGCGCCTTGGCGGCCACTTGAGGTAAAGGAGGTAAACCGTTTAACCTCTCTTGGATCTGTCTCGCGTACTCTGTCTCTATCTCGGGCAGCCCGCTTACAAATAGTTCCTGGTCCATCTTCCCCCCTGATATGAGATCTCGTTTTTCTACATTGCCACATCATATGCTCTGTGGCAATATCTCTCTCATGAGGGAGGAAAAAACCTTGAACCAAAAGATACTGGTGGTAGATGACGACCCATTTATTAGGGAATTCCTCCTGGAGGCCCTATCTTCCTCGGGCAGTTGGGCTGAATGTGCGGGGGATGGCATTTCTGCCCTTCGATTAATTTCTGAAAAGGATTTCGATATATTATTGACTGACCTCAGATTACCAGGGATGGATGGGATAGAACTTTTAAGACAGGTAAAACAAATAAAGCCAGGTGTAGAAGTTATTATAATGACCGGATATGGTACGGTAGAATCTGCAGTGGAAGCGATCAAGACTGGTGCCTTCCATTACATAGAAAAACCCGTGAATCTCGAGTTATTAAATTCCCTCTTAGAAAAGATAAGGCAACTCAAGAGTCTCTATGCAGAAAACAGGCTCCTAAAGGAGAGCATCTCAAAATACAGAAAAAACTATGGAGAAATAATAGGCTCAAGCCCAAGGATGCAAGAGGTCTTCACCGCGTTGGAAAAGGTAAAGGGGAAAGATCTCCCGGTCTTCATATATGGAGAGAGTGGTACAGGAAAGGAGCTGGTCGCCAGGACCATCTGGAAAGAAAGCCTGAGGGCCGATGAGATATTCATCCCCGTCAATTGCGGCACAATAGTTCCCACCATTGCAGAGAGTGAGCTCTTTGGTCACGTAAAGGGTGCCTTTACGGGTGCCTTGAAGGATAAAAAGGGGCTCTTTGAAGCAGCCAATGGAGGCACCCTTTTTTTGGATGAAGTCACAGAGCTACCCATAGGGATACAGGTAAAACTCTTGCGGGCCATTGAACAGCAAAAGATAAGGAGGGTGGGAGACAGCAAAGAGAGATCCGTCAATGTACGACTCATTGCCGCCACCAATGAAAATCCGGATTCCTCTTTACAGAATGGGAAACTTAGAAAGGACCTTTATTTCAGGCTCAACGTGGTATCAATATCTCTCCCCCCGCTCAGGGAAAGGGAAGGGGATTTGGAGCTCCTTCTGGACCACTTCCTCAAGAAGCATGGAGAGAAAAGGGGGATAGGCGCAATTACAGAGGAGGCAATGGATCACCTGAAGAGATACCACTGGCCAGGGAATATAAGAGAGTTGGAGCACTTTGTCTTGAGGGCCTTACTCTTCCGCACAGGGGAGATGGTTGGAATCGAAGACCTGGCCATTATAAATAGAGGGATGCTCTCCCATAAAGGGATAGATTTAAGCCCCCCATACTCCTTGAAAGAGAAAGAGCTGGATCTCATAAAAGCAGCCCTACAAAAGACAGGGGGCAAAAAAAAGGAGGCCGCAACGTTATTGGGCATACACCCAACTACCCTTTATAGAAAATTAAAGGCCCTGGGAATTGAGCCCCGAAGTATATGATCTACTTTAGATTGCATTTTGCAAAATCTATTGCAATTTGCAACAAATCCCAGATAGCCTCATCTTAGTGATATTACCCCGCTCCCCAAGAAACCCTCCAAATAGTTTTAAAAGATTTGGGGGGCCACAAAAGGTCTTCTCCGAGGCCTAATTATCCCATTGGGTATTCAAGGTAAACCCATGGAATGGTTATTGCTGAAAAGCCCATTGGCGGCCCAGTCCGCAATTTTATTAGATATCTCAAACTCTGCTTAGAATGGGATGGTCCAATATGGGCATAAAAAACATGAGCCAATCCAAGATTGGAGGTAAATGTTGCACGGATTGTCTGTGTCCTATCTAATCGGGAACCATCCTTCCATGCAGAGGGTCTATGACCTCATTCACAGGGTATCAGACACAGATAGCAGTGTCCTCATACAAGGGGAGACGGGGACTGGGAAGGAGTTGGTGGCCAAGGCCATTCATGATCTCTCCCCCAGGAGGTCTTCCAACTTTGTGGCCATAAACTGTGGAGGTATTCCTGCCAGTCTCCTTGAGAGTGAGCTATTTGGACATATGAAGGGTGCCTTTACTGGTGCCTTAAACAACAGGGTAGGCAAATTTGAGTTAGCCCAGGGAGGCACGATCTTTTTAGACGAGATAGGGGACATGAGCTATGAGCTCCAGGTAAAGCTTTTGAGGGTACTTGAGGAGAGGTACATAGAGCCGGTAGGGTCCTCTCGCAGGATCCCTTTGGATATAAGGGTAATTTCTGCCACAAATAGAGATCTAGATAGAGACATTCAGGATGGGAAATTTAGGGAGGATCTCTTCTATAGGCTCAATGTGATTCCCATATATTTGCCTCCACTGAGGGAGAGAAGGTCAGATATTCCCCTTTTAGTGGAGCACTTTATCAAGGCTTTTAATCGGACCAAAAATAGAAACATAAAGGGGATTTCTTCAGAGGCAATGGAAGTGTTTTTGGGTTATCACTGGCCTGGAAATGTAAGGGAGCTAAGAAACGTTATAGAGATGCTGGTGGTACTAAAAGGGGAGGGTGTTATAAGAGAGGCAGATTTACCGCCAAAGATCCTATCCCAAAGCTCTTCGGATACCGTGATACCAGAAGGGGAGACTCAAAGTCTTGTGTCCCCTAATCCCATCCAACTTAAGTCTTCTTTTACCTTGCCTGAAGGGGGAATAGATTTAACCAGTGCAGTGACTGAATATGAAAAGAGCCTAATTTTGGAATCCTTGAAGCGCACAGGGTGGGTAAAGCAGCAAGCGGCCAAGTTACTGAACCTAAACAGAACTACCCTGGTAGAAAAGATAAAGCGTTACGGGCTTGAAAGGATAGCAGTAGGTCAATAGGCCAGTCAGAAAAAGGTGTGCCACCCCTTATTTTTCACGTAACTATTTACCAAAAGGCAAATATCTGATACTAAAAACCCCTAAAAAAATTTTGGGGGCTTCCATATGGAATTATTAGAGAGGATACTCAACAAAGAGGCACGCATAGGAGTAATTGGCCTTGGATATGTGGGTCTGCCCTTGGTCATAGAGTTTTGTAATGCCGGATACCAAGTCATAGGCTTTGATGTGGATGAGAAAAAAATAGAGAGTCTGAACCAGGGACAAAGCTATATAGGACATATAGGATCAGAAAGGCTTAAATCCTTAAGAGGGGTCTTTGAGGCCACCTCCGACTTTTCAAGGTTAAGGGAGCTGGACTGTATAATCGTATGCGTTCCCACACCTCTCAACAGAAATAGGGAACCAGACATGAGGTTCGTCTTTCGGACAGCAGAGACGATCTCCCAATACCTCTCTAAGGGCCAATTGGTGGTCTTGGAATCTACCACATACCCGGGTACCACAGACATGGACATGAGGGAAATCCTTGAGAGATCAGGCCTCAAGGCCGGGGAAGACTTTTACCTGGCCTTCTCTCCTGAGAGGGAGGATCCAGGTAACCAGCAATACAGCACCTCCAAGATCCCAAAGGTGGTGGGAGGCTATACTAATGAGTGCCTAAAGATGGCCAAGGCCCTATATGACCAGATAGTGGTAAAGACGGTCCCTGTATCCTCCACAAGGGTGGCAGAATCCGTTAAGTTGTTGGAAAATATTTACAGGGCTGTAAACATTGCCCTTGTAAACGAGCTTAAAATACTCTTTGACAAGATGGGAATAGACATCTGGGAGGTGATCGAAGCAGCAAAGACGAAACCTTTCGGCTTTCAAGCCTTTTACCCAGGTCCTGGATTAGGGGGACACTGTATACCCATAGACCCCTTTTATCTTACATGGAAGGCAAGGGAGTACGACTTTTCTACTAGATTCATAGAACTTGCTGGAGAAATAAACACATTTATGCCATATTATGTCGTAGAAAAGACTATAGAAGCCTTAAATTCAAGGGGAAAGGCAATCAAAAATGCCAAAATCCTTATTTTAGGCTTGGCATACAAGAAAGATGTAGATGATCCAAGAGAATCACCTTCTTTTAAATTAATAGAATTGTTTGAAAGCAAAGGAGCATTAGTCGATTATAATGATCCACATATCCCTGTAACTCCAAAGATGAGGAGATATAAAATTGAAAAAAAATCTGTAGAACTTAATCCTCAAAACATTGCTAATTATGACTGCGTGGTAGTATCAACTGATCACTCATTCTACAATGAAGAAATTCTTCACATGTTTCTTGAAAATTCCAAACTTATTGTCGACACAAGGAACCTATTCTTTAAAGTGCTTAAGGGGAGGAATGTCGAAAATCTCATAAAAGCATAGGCATGAATATTATTCATTTCTTGACCCAAACACTATGCATAGTTGACAAGAAGTCCTCATAAGGCTTAAATTAGGCCAAAAATCTTTTAGGGAGGAATGCGATGGCTTCTAATACAAAACAGACAAGCCTTATAAGAAAAAAGAAGGATAGGCCAAATAAGGCTAATTTGAAAGCCTTTCAAAAGAGGATTACTCAAAATGCCCTCTTGCTCAGGGAACTGGAAGCCCAAGAGAAGACAAGGCAGGGTTAAAGATGAAAGAGGTGGTAATAGTATCTGCCTGTAGGACCGCAATAGGTACATTTGGGGGGTCCTTAAAGGATAGCAACGCGGCATACCTCGCCTCTGTGGTGATGAAGGAGGCCATCAAGAGGGCCAAAATAGAGCCTTGGATGATAGACGATGTGAGATTTGGATGCTGCGTTGAACCTTGCGATGCACTCAATGTGGCAAGGGTAGGCGCCCTTATGGCCGGGATCCCAGAGGATGTCACGGCCGTGACCATAAACAGGGTTTGCATATCCGGGATGGAAGCCGTCCTATCAGGTATGGCGATGATAAAGGCAGGGATGGCAGATGTGGTCCTTGCAGGTGGGGTGGAGCATATGTCTGGGATCCCTTACGTTGTGCCCTCCGCCAGGTGGGGAGCACGCCTACAGGACCAGGTATTTGTGGATGCGCTGATCCACTCCCTCCACTGTGGGTCCCATATACTCCCTGGGCCTGAAAATGGTCCTTGGAAGGAAGGACCAATTCTAAACATGTTCAAGGGAAAACCTTACATCATGGGGCATACGGCAGAGTTCGTAGCCGAGATGATGAATATCTCGAGGGAAGAGATGGATGAAGTGGCCCTAAGGAGCCACAATAACGCAGAAAGGGCTACATTGGAGGGAGATTTTAGGGAAGAGATAGTCCCGGTGGAAGTACCCCAGAGGAAAGGCCCTCCGGTCATCTTTGACAAGGATGAACACTTTAGGCCAAAGCTCACCATAGAAGATCTCAAGAGATTGCCACCTGCCTTTGTGCCTAAGGTGGGCAAGGTCACTGCAGGGAATTCAAGCGGCATCAACGATGGTTCCAGTGCAATGGTCATAATGGGCAAAGAAAAGGCAGATGAGCTGGGCCTCAAGCCCATGGCCAAGATAGTGGCCTGGGGGAAAGGAGGCTGCCATCCGTCTGTAATGGGACTTTCCCCTGTGCCTGCTGTAAAGGATCTATTGAAGAGGTTTCCCAAGCACAAACTGGAGGACTTTGAGCTCATAGAGGTAAACGAGGCATTTGCTGCCCAATACATAGCCTGTGAAAGGGAGCTGGGCCTCAAAAGAGAGATTACCAACGTAAACGGATCTGGTATAGGCCTCGGCCATCCTGTGGGTTCCACAGGGTGCAGAATAATGGTGACCTTACTTCACGCCCTCAAAAAGAGGGGAAAGTACTTAGGGCTTGCAACCCTCTGTGGAGGTGGGGGGGTCTCTATGGCCTGCGCCCTTGAGATAATACCATAACAAGGCCTGGGCCCGTCTGAAAACGGGCCCCCCTAACTAAACAACCTGGACTTTACCTGGATTATCTCGGCCATTATGCTTACTGCAATCTCTTGGGGTGTCTCGGCACCTATTTCAAGGCCTATAGGGGAATGGACCTGGCTTAGGGTCTCTTCTGAAAAGCCCTTCTCCTTCAAGTATCCAAAGATCTGCTCCCTCTTCCTCTTACTCCCTATCATTCCCACATAGGCGGGGGATGCTTGCAAGACCTGCTCCAATGCCCACATGTCATTCAGATGGCCCCTTGTGGCAATGGTTATGAAATCCCCTTCCTCAATCTTCAAATCCCTTAGGGTCCCTCTAAATGGCCCTTTAATAAGAAGGGTATCCGGAGGGAAGGCCTTTGGGTCTAAGAACTCCTCCCTATCATCATAGACCAAGACCTCAAATTCAAGCATATGGCCAATCTGTGCCAGATATCTCCCTATATGCCCTGCCCCGAAGATAATAAGCCTAAAGGAGCTCCTAATAGGCTCTATGAGCAGACTCCCCTTGGAGGGTCTCCTCCAAATCCAAAGGCATCGCCTCTTTTGAAGGCCTTCCCCCCATAGAACCTCCTCGAGGTGGATCCCCGTGAGGCCTCCTAAGAGAATCCCATCCTTACTTATGAGACACTTTGGGAGTCTTCCTTCAGACCACCCCTCGGGATCCATTTGTGTAACGATCCAGAGGTCTTTTTCACCCCTCAAAAGGACCCTATGGGCCTCTGTCCAAAAAGACTCATGTCCCGGCAGAATCGGCTCCAGGAATATGTCCACCTCTCCCCCGCACAACATACCTTCTTTGGCCACATCAGTGTTATCCAGCCTAAATTGGAGGATCTGAGGTAATCCCTTTTCCCTCACCTCTCCTGAACGACTTACCACTTCAGACTCCAACGCACCTCCACCCACAGAGCCCCAAAGGATATCCTTTTTCCCCATTAGGCACTTTGCCCCTAAGCCCCTTGGAGCTGAGCGGAGCCTTCTAATTATGGTGGCAAGGCATAGTCTTTCTCCCTCCGCGAGGGCATCTATTATGGTCTTAAGAAGAGAGATCATACCCTTTGAAGATCACCTCCCCATCTCTTAGACTCCCTATGACCTTATAGTCCACATCTAATCTCAGACCCAATAGACCAGATACCACTCTCTCCCTCATCTCTCCACTAAATATATCTAACTTATTGAACAGCACAGCCCTTCTACAAGAGACGGGCACCCCCTTAAAGAGCCCCAGCTGGTGATTTACATGTCTTTGGAGGATATGAAGGTCTATGGAGTCTCCTTTTTTGATCCGGTGAAGGCATAGGAACTCCTCTATCCTAAATACCACCTCCTCTACCTTTCTAAACAGGCAGTCAAGTCCGATTATCCCCACCACCAGGTCAGAAAAAGGTGGCACCACAGGCTCCCATGGACTGTGGGCCTTGATGGGCATACCCTTGGCTCCATCTGCCTCCACAAAGATTGTGTGCTGGAAAAGGGCTCTCATTGTAAGCTCTAACTCTTCTGGTGATACTCCCACCACCTTATCTCCACTGATCTCTTTGATCAATGAGATGAATGGTATTCCACTAATTTCATCCAGATTTCCTTCCAGGATCTCTTTAATCCTTAAAAGAGGTCCCAGCTCCCTCAATTGCCACAACCACATCTTTGTGGTGGTGGTGAATATGGCCTTTCTACGGTAAGCCATTAGATGGGCACCAGCAAGACCCAAGAGTGTGCTCTTGCCTCCTCCCCCTACAAAAGAGATGACCCGAAAATTGGGAGCCAAAAGGAGGTTAAGAAGGGTTTTGATGGAGCCCATACCCTTGAGAAGGGGGGATCCCCCTCCTCATCGCTACCAACCCCAGGTGAGGTATTTGTGTATGGAATCTGATGCCTTCCTGCCTGCGCCCATGGCCAAGATAACTGTGGCCTGCCCTGTCACAATATCTCCTCCGGCCCACACACCCTTCTTTGTGGTCTTTCCAGTCTCAGGGTCTGCGATGATATATCCCCATTTATTAAGGGCGAGGCCCTCTGTGGATCTTGTAAGTATTGGGTTTGCCCCTGCACCCACTGCTATGACCGCCAGATCGCAGTCCATCTCAAACTTGGATCCTTCAATGGGCACAGGCCTCCTCCTTCCGGACTCATCGGGTTCCCCCAACTGCATCCTTATGCATTCCATTCCCACGAGTCTACCATGCTCGTCCCCCAAAAACCTTGTGGGTGCTGTCAAAAGATGGAATTCTATCCCTTCCTCTTCTGCATGGTGTATCTCAGCTGCCCTTGCCGGCATTTCGTCCCTGGATCTCCTATAGACAATCCTGACCCTGTCTGCTCCAAGCCTCATGGCGGTCCTGGCCGCATCCATGGCCACATTCCCTGCACCCAAAACCACTACATTTTTGCCCCTGGCTATGGGGGTATCGTATTCAGGGAAGAGATATGCCTTCATGAGATTGGACCTTGTGAGATATTCGTTTGCAGAGTAGACACCTATCAAATTTTCCCCTGGGATCCCCATAAACTTGGGCAACCCGGCTCCGACACCAATAAAGACCGCATCAAACCCCTCCCCAAAGAGCTCATCTACGGTTATGGTCCTACCCACCACCACATTGCACTCCACCTTTACCCCAAGCCTTTCCAAAAAATTCACCTCTGCAAAGACAATCTCCTTGGGGAGCCTGAACTCGGGTATACCATAGACAAGGACTCCGCCTGGCTTGTGGAAGGCCTCAAATATGGTCACCTCATGCCCTTTGAGGATCAGATCCCCTGCAACAGTAAGCCCGGAAGGCCCAGAGCCAACCACAGCAACCCTCTTTCCTGTGGCTTTTGCCTTGGGGGGAAGTTCTCCCTTACCATGGGCGCGCTCCCAGTCTGCCACAAACCTCTCCAGGTTACCTATGGCAACAGGTTCGGCCTTTTTCCCCAGTATACAATTCCCTTCGCATTGGATCTCTTGGGGACATACCCTACCGCAGACAGCAGGCAGGGCATTTCTCTCCCAGATCTTCCTAACTGCCTTGGTAAACTCGCCCTCCCTTATAAGGCTTATGAATGCTGGTATGTCTATGCTTACAGGGCATCCTTCCATACAGGATGGCTTTTTACAGTTAAGACACCTACTTGCCTCCTTCATGGCAAGCTCTGGTGTATATCCAAGGGGCACCTCTAAGAAATTTCTCTTTCTCACCTCAGGTTGTTGTTCAGGCATCTTCTGCCTGGGGATCTGTTCCTTCTTTTCCTTCTGCTCAGCCATCTGGACCTCCCTATCCTAAGCACTACAAGTGCATCTCTGAAAATGTTCTATTGCCATCTGCTCTTCCTGCCTATAGGACATGAGCCTCTTTTGGAGCTCTTCAAAGTCCACCTTATGGCCATCAAACTCAGGACCGTCCACACAGGCAAACCTGATCTGGCCGTCTATACTCACCCTACAGCAACCGCACATGCCAGTGCCATCCACCATAATGGCATTCAGGCTCACTATAGTCTTTACCCCGTATTCTTTGGTGATCTGGCAGCAATATTTCATCATGGGTACAGGGCCTATTGCCACCACAAGCTGGATATCTTCCTTTTGAAGCAGCTCTTTTAACAGGTCTGTCACAAACCCATGGTGACCATAGGAGCCATCATCTGTGGAGACCAAGAGTCTATGGCTCGCAGCCTTCATCTTGTCTTCCAAGATCAGGAGGTCCTTTGTCCTGGCGCCTATAATCGCTGTCACATTATTGCCGAGCTCTTTTAGGGCCCTTGTAATGGGGTGCAATACCGCCACACCTGTTCCACCACCCACACAGATCACATTCCCCACCTTTTCCAAGTGGGTGGGCTGACCCAAAGGCCCTATCACATCCTGGTATCTGTCTCCTACCTGTAGGGTCTTAAATAGCATGGTAGACTTTCCAACCACCTGGTAGATGATGGTAATGGTGCCTCTCTTTGGGTCTGTCTCTGCCATGGTAAGGGGGATCCTCTCTCCGGTCTCTGTGGCCTTTAGGATAACGAATTGCCCTGGCCGGGCCTTCCTTGCTATCCTTGGAGCACTTATCTCGTTTAAGACCACACTGCCCCCGGCCAACTCTTCTCTCCTAAGAATCTCAAACATACCCACCTCCAGCCTGTACAATTAATTATTTGGGGGATCTAAATTCCTCTACAAAGGATCTGATCACAAATTATGCCCATTAGCATATAATATTACTTATGTCAAAAGGAAACCTTGGATCAAAGTTGATTTTCCTAATCTTCTCATCGCGTTAGCCTATATTTAGAAGAAAATCCCATAGCTAAGGCTCCACAGACTCTTGATGAAATTTTTGTTGGTCACATCCAAGGCATATTATACTATTCTGGAATCGCTTAGGTATCTTAACAGACTATCAAAGGGGTTTAATATGAAGGCAAAAATATGTAAGCGCTGTGGGAGGTGTTGTAGGACAACCCCACCTTCTTTGTTAGAGGAAGACATTGGGCTTGTTGGCCCAGTTTTTGATTTTGGAGATTTGTATACAATCAGAGAAGGGGAAACAGTATGGGACAATTTAGAAGATAAATTAATTGTCTCTCCCTATGAACTCATAAAGATCAAAGAAACAGCTGATGGAGAATGTATCTTCTACAATCATAATTCAAAATCCTGCACAATTTATGATTCAAGACCTCTCCAGTGTAGAGAATTTTATTGTACAGACCCAAGCGATTTCTTTAAAGCCTTTGAGAAACCAAAACTAACACGTGCAAAAATATTTAGTGGAAATAACATATTGAAACTCATTGAAGAGCATGAAAGACAATGCAACCACACATTACTGGATTCTACAATTAAATCCATTGAAACAGATGGAGACTCTGCCGTGGAAAAAATTATTAGAATGCTTCGATATGATTATGAGATCAGAATCCTTGCAAATTCAAGATTAAATATTGACCAAACTTATATGGACCTGCTCTTTGGCAGACCCTTATCCTCGGCCATAAAATACTATGGTCTCTTGCTGAGGCAGGAGGGTAATTCCTTTTACCTTACACTGAGTCCAGACTACCAAAAAGCTCCCTCCTGATCCTTCTCCTCCTTTCAATGGGGAGGCTGATCTCAAAGAGGGTGCCTTGGTTTGGGGTGGAGCTCACCTTTATGAGGCCATTGTGGCCTTGAATCACCTTCTTTACTATGGGGAGATCTATACCTATCCCGTGGGCCTTTGTGCTAAAAAAGGGCACAAATATGTAAGGGAGATCATTTGCGGTTATCCCCCTCCCATTGTCTGAGACAAAGACCTTCAAAAAGTTATCATCCCCATCGCTCCAGATCCTAATCTCACCTTGATCGTGATCTATTGCATCGGCTGAATTTTGGATCAGCATGGAAAAACATGTCTTCAAGAGTTGGTAATCACAGTAAAGTCTCTTTTCATCAACGAGATTATAAACTTTGATTCCTTTTTTAGAAATCTCTTCCCTCTTACTTTCTATTGCATTCTCTACAATCTCTCTGATATTCCACAAATTAAATTCCGGCTTTGGCAATGTAACAAAGAGGTTAACCTTTTTTAATATTGTTTCAATACGATTTAGATTAGTTATAACACTCTCATAATACTTGAGATTCTGCTCCTCTAAATCACATAGCTTCCAAATCCTGTTAATAAATCCCCCTATAGAAACGAGAGGATTTCTGATTTCATGGGCTATACCACTGGCCATTTTCACTAGTTCATCGTAATTTCCTAAATTAATCGTCTGTCTGAGTCTTTTTATATCGTCAATATCTTGGATACACAAAAGACAAATGTCTCTATCGATCTGTGGAATCATGTTTAAATAAGCAAAAAACCTTGCCCCATTTCTTTTAATCAACATAAGTTCACCACTAAATTGTTGATTATTGTTTGCAAGAAAAAGTAGATTAGGATATAGAAAATCCATATCTTCAGGCGTGAAAAATAAAGATAATGGCTTGGCAACAATCTCTTCTCTACTATATCCAAATATCCTTGCGATATTTTCGTTCGTATATAATATTTTCCCTCTTTTGTCTGTAAGTATAAGAGCATGGGGTGTCTTGAAGATTAGGGCCTTCCCGAGTTGCTCAAGCAGCCTATCTTCCTCAAATATCTCCAAACCGTCTTGACTGGTTTGCCTCATGGTCTTAGTCTTAAGAATCTCAGCTCCTCTACCTTTAGGATACGTGCCGTGATTACATACACCACAATACCCATAAGCACAAGTGAAAATACCTTCACCAAAAGGTAGAAACTCGAGTCATTTGTGCCAAAAAAAGGTGTGGAGATGGAATAAAGAATCACTCCCATTATGATGGAGGCCACCAAGGACTTTAAAAAAGGGGCTTTGAATTGGGATATAGAAAACTTTTCCACCTTCTTTGAAAGGATAAATATCAGACATAGGGCTTGGACCGTAGAGGCAATACTTAAGGCCAAAGCCAATCCCATATGCCTCAACGGACCCATTAATAGCACCCCTATGGCGAAATTCAAAACCAGAGCTAGACTCGCCACATACACAGGGGTCTTACTGTCCCTGAGGGCGAAAAATGCCGAGACCAACACCCTTATCTGGGAGAAGGCCAAGAGCCCCACTCCATAACTCCAGAGTGCCCTGCTGGTCTCCAGTGTATCATATTCCGCAAATCTACCCCTCTGAAAGAAAAGCCTGACTATGGGTTCTGCTAAGACACAAAGCCCCACAGTGGAGGGTACAGATATGAATATGAGGATCCTCATGGCCTGGTTTAAGACCCTCCGATATGACTCCATGTCTCCCTTGGAAGCATACACCGCAAGGGAGGGCAAAGAGACAGTCCCCATGGCAACCCCAAAGATACCCAATGGGAACTGGACCAATCTATCTGCATAGTATAGCCAAGAGACGCTCCCCTCCTTTAGAAAAGAGGCCAGTACAGTCCCTATCACCTGATTTAGTTGATACACCGCTGACCCAAAGAGGGTAGGTAGGATGAGAAGCACTATCTGCTTTAGCCCCTCTTCCCTTAGCCCAAAATTTGGCCGAAAGATAAAGCCACAACTAAGAGAAAAGGGTACCTGAAGAAGGACCTGCAAAACCCCCCCCAACAAGACCCCTATGGCAACGCCTATGATGGGCTCCTTGAAAAGGGGAGAGATCCAGTAGATGGAGATTATCATCATGACATTGAGGAAAACAGGTGCAGCAGCAGGTGCTCCAAAATGCCCAAAAGAATTCAATAACCCCATATAGAACGCAACTACGCTAATGAGCAAGATATAGGGAAACATTACCCTGGTTAAGAGCACTGTCAGCTGAAACTTTTCAGGAGATACCTTAAAGCCATAGGCAGTAATTGTCACAATCCAAGGAGACAAGAGGATCCCCACCAGGGTCACGAAAGAGAGTATGACTATGAGCAAACTTAAGACAGTCCTTGCAAGCCCAAACGCCCTCTCTTCTCCTCTGTTTACCAAGTAGTCTGAAAATACCGGAACAAAAGCTACTGTAAGGGATCCCTCTGCAAAGAGCTTTCTAAGGAGATTGGGTATCCTGAATGCCACAAAAAAGGCATCTGCCACCAGGCCTGATCCAAAGACCTGGGCAAAGGCCATATCCCTCAAAAGGCCTAAGATCCTGCTCAGGAAGGTAAAAAAACTTACTGTGCCTAATGATCTAACGAGGCCCCTGCTTTTTGACATTTTCCACTTTTCTCAAGAGCTCATCCTTATCCCTTATGATACTTCCACAAACCTCTTCTTGGCAGATGTGGGCAACTAGACCTGGCCCTTTCTCCTCAAGCGCCTTTATAAGCCAGTTTGGACTGAACCCTGCTCTAATCTCCCTCAATACCTCAATCCCCTCTTGGGACCTATTTAAGGCAAGGGTATAGACCGGACCCAACAGGAGGTCCAGGCAAAGGAGGGCAAAGGTAAAAGAGACAGGGGCATCCAAGAGCAATTTTCCCATTGTCCTAAGCCCCTTATATACCCATTCTTTAAAGGAAGTGTCACCTGTAAGATGATATAGTCTTAGGAGGCAATTGAGGGCAACCGAATTACCAGAAGGAATTACACCATCATAGAGACTCCTTGGTCTTGTTATGAGCTCTGTGGAATCCTCTCTTGTCATAAAAAAAAGGCCTTCCTTTGGGCTACCAAACAACCGGATCATGTTTTGGGAAATGGCCGTGGCCTTGTCTAAAAATTGCCCCTCCAGTGTGGCCTCGTAGAGGGTTAGGAGTGCCAGGACAAAGGAGGCATAGTCATCCAAGAGACTCACTGACTTCCCCTCCCCCTCTGCTACACTGTGGAAAAGGACCGAATGGTCCCTTACATGGTATCTCATCAGGGACTCATAACACCGAAGGGCATAAGACAGATAGTCATCCCTTTTGAGGGAGACACCTGCACTTGCCAACGCCACTATCATCCAAGAGTTCCAATCAGCCAGTATCTTGTTATCCCTTTCACACCTCTTTCTCTTTGAGCGAACCTCATAGAGCTTCTTGGTGATCCCAACCAGCTTTCCCTTCAAATCCCTTGGGCTGATCCCAAGGAGCTTTCCCATTTCGGAATAGTCACCCTTCAGATGCAGGATATTGTATCCTGTCCTCCTTTGGGTGGCCTCCTCAAGGAAATTTCCCTCCCTCGAAAGCCCAAAGGCCTCTATTGCCATCTCAAGCTCCTCCTTCGTGAGGATCCCTCTTAGCTCGTCCAGGGTCCAGAGGTAGAATCTTCCCTCCCCTCCTTCGGAATCTGCATCCTCTGAGGAATAGAATCCACCCTCGGAGGAGACAAGATCCCTTAGGACATAGGTTATCACCTCCTCCACCGTCTCCCTGAACAATGGATCCCTTGTCTCCCCAAAGGCCTCCAGATAGGCCAAAGAGAGTAAGGCCTGGTCGTATAGCATCTTTTCAAAGTGGGGCAGGTGCCATTCTTTGTCTGTGCTGTATCTGTGGAACCCATAGCCCACATGGTCATAGAGACCTCCCAGTCTCATCTTTTGGAGTGTATTACTCACCATACGGAGAGCAATTTGATTAGAGTAGCGGCAAAAATATCTCATCAAAAACATCAGATAGTTAGGCATAGGAAACTTGGGTGCAGGTCCAAAACCACCATATTCTCCATCATAGAGGGTCCTCAGCTGGCAAAAGGCCTTTCTCAGAGGGAGGTCTTCAAGGGTATCCACTTCTGTGTATCCAGTGGTGAAAGCGTATCTCAATATCCCTTCTGCACCCCTCTCGATCTCCTCTTTCTTGTTTTTCCAGGCCTCCTGGATGGAGGGCAGCAGGTCCAGCATCCCTATCCTGTTATATTGTGTCCTCTTGGGGATATAGGTGAGGGCAAAAAAGGGTTTTCTATCCGGTGTCAGAAAGACATTTAACGGCCACCCCCCTGAGCCGTTCGTGATCTGGCAGAAGGTCATATATATATGGTCTATATCAGGCCTCTCTTCCCTATCCACCTTTATGGAGACAAAATACCTGTTTAAAAGCTCTGCCACCTCAGGATCTTCAAAACACTCCTTTTCCATCACGTGGCACCAGTG
>CALKZT010000084.1 GCA_938002815.1 uncultured bacterium | reverse complement strand
CCCTTTTCTTCTAAGGTAGTTTGTGAGAAAATCCCAGCCCCTAGGGGCATAACCCAATCCAAACTCCTCTATTACCTCCTCCTTTAGCCCCCTTTTTTTTAGATAAACCCTTGCCACCTCCCCTATGCTCTTGTGGGAGAGGGCCTTTCTAAAGTATTCCATGGCCATATGGTTTACTTCCAATATGGCCCTGATCTGGGAGGAGCCAAGAGATTTACGGGTTGGCAAGGGGATCCGGTACCTAAAGCAGATGTCCTCCACGGCATCCTCAAAGGAGAGTTCATGGTAACGCATCCAAAAGCTTATAATATCCCCACCTGCCTTACACCCAAAACAGTGAAAAAACTGCCCCTCTGGATTTACACTGAAGGAAGGGGTCTTTTCTTGGTGGAAGGGACACAGGCCCACATAGTTTTTTCCTTGGGGTCTGAGTGCCACAAATTGACCCACTACCTCCACTATATCTAATCTGGACTTTATCTCTTCCCTTATATCCATCACCTAAAGTTCCACTACCGTTACGGCCTCTCCCCCGAGGGAAGGATCCTCTGACCTGAGCCCTTTCACATGGGGGTATTGGCTCAGGTGTTCCCTTATGGCCCTTCTCAATTGTCCGCTCCCATGGCCGTGGACTATTCTCAGCTCATCCCTGCCTTCCACAAGGGCCCTGTTGATGGCCTTTTCCACCATACTTATGGCCTCAGGCACCCTTTTGCCTATGACATTTAATTCCAAGACAAAGGGGCCTCCAAGATCCCATTTGGATAAGGTAGAAGGGCATCCTTTGGCCTCTGACCCTTCCACAAGTTCCAGGGAGCTCAACGCCACCTCTGCTTTCAGCCCACTAAATTGAACGAGGGCCTTTTGGTCGGATAATTTCACTACCCTCCCGGTTTGTCCAGACCCCCCATGTCGCACCAGATCTCCTACCTTTAGCCTAGAGGTGCCTTTTATGTCTAAACCTTCCTTGGGCTCCAGTCCCTTTAAGATCCTGTTACGCAGCTCTCCAAGGGTCTTTTGGGTTATCAGTTGGGATTTTCCCCTTTGGGTCTTAAACTGATTTATAAGTAAAGCTATCTCCTTTTTGGCCTGCTCAAATAACCTCTCTATTTGGAGCCTCCCATTTTCCAACATTACTTGTTCAGACCTCTTAAGCTCCGATTCCCTCTTTTGGATTTCTTCTAAGCCCTCCCTGTTTTTCTGGATCCCCTCTTGAAATTCAGCCTCCAGTCTCTCTAATTGTCTGAGCTTGGATTCCAGACTATTCAAGGTCTCTTCCATCCTCTGATGGCCAGGGTCCATAAAGGAGCGGGCCCTCTCTATTATCGTCTCTGGAATGCCTGATTTCTTTGCCATTTCTAATCCATAGCTGGATCCCAAGATCCCATATGTGAGGCGAAAGTTAGGGCTTTGGGTCTCAAGATCAAAGCCCACGGAGGCCACCTTTACCTTAGGCCTCCCCAATGCCCATGCCTTTAAAGAATTATAATGGGTGGTGACCATACAGATGGCCCCTGTATCCAGCAGTTTTTCCAAGACTGCCATGGCAATGGCACTGCCCTCTTCCGGGGAGGTACCCTTCCCAGGCTCATCCACCAAGATGAGGGTATCTTCCCTTGCCTTAGAGAGTATATTGGCAAGCCCTTTAGCATGGGCCGAGAAGGTGCTCTCCCCTGAAAAGACGTCCTGCTCATCGCCCATCTCTGCCAATATCTCCTCAAAGAGGGTGAGCCTGCTACCTTCCTCTGCTGGTATGGGTATACCTGTCTGGGCCATGAGGCTTATTAGGCCAAGGGTGCGCAACGCCACTGTCTTTCCCCCTCTATTAGGGCCGCATACCACAAGCATTTTTTCTCCGTCCTTTATTTCAAGGTCCACCGGAATCGTCTCAAGGCCTTCTTCTCTCATCAAGATAAGTAGCAAAGGATTTTTGGCCTTCTTTATAGATATCCCCTCCCAGCAAAACTCCGGGCTCTTGAGATTATAGGCCTGGGCAAAACGGGCCTTTGCCAAAAGACTATCCAGATAGGCGAAGGTGTCACGTATAAGGATGAGCTCTCTGGAGACGGGCCTCAAAAGCCCAGTGAGCTCCCTCAAAATCTTCTCTATCTCCTGCCTTTCCTCCTCCTGAAGCTCATGGAGCCTATTGTTTTCAGGGACCATAGTAAAGGGTTCTACGAAACAAGTGTTTTTACTCCTGGAGTAATCATGGACTATACCCTTTAGCTTAGACCTCTCATCGGCCCTAAGGGGGATCACATACCTCCCACCCCTTACACTTATCTCCTGCTCCAACCTTATTCCCTTTTCCCTAATAATGGCCTCGTATTTATTGAGGATGATTTGCCTCTGTTTTACCTTCTGTCTCCTGATATGGATTAATTTTGGGCTCGCATCGTCTCTGATTTCACCCTCCGGAGAAATGACCCTGTCTATGTGCCTGATAATCTCCTTTAGACCTTCTACACCCTCCACGGTCCCCCAAAGAAGGGGAAGGAGTTCCCTCTGAGATGCTATACCAGACCTGATCAAATTGTATCCCCCAAGGAGGTCTCTTATGAGGAGCAGTTCCTGGGGCTCAAGGTATGTGCCCTCTATGGTGAGTCTCGGGTATATCCCTCTTATATCCCTTACCCCTGCTATCCCCAAATTGGGGATCAGTTTCAGGAGCAATCTCATCTCCTCGGTCTTCCGGAGCTCCTCCTCTGCCAAGGCCCTCTCTTTAATGGGCCTAAGGGACATGAGCACTTCTCCCCCCATTTCTGTGCTACAGAAACTGGCTATGTGCTTTAAGAGATCGAAGAATCCTATTTTCTCTAAGGTATCTAACATCCCTAAGGGGTAAGGGATTGCTTGACCACCTCGCTTACGGATTTCCCATCTGCCCTCCCTGAGAGCCTCATCATGGCCTCTTTCATTACTCTACCCACGTCTTTTGGCCCCTTTGCCCCCAGTCTCTCTATGGCCTCTTTTACCACTTTCTCTATCTCCTCTTGGCTTGCCTTCTCTGGGAGATAGGACTCCAAGATCTGGATCTCTTTTCCCTCCTTTTCTGCGAGATCAGCTCTACCACCTTTTCTGAACTCTTCCGAGGCCTCCTTTGCCTTCTTCACCATGGAGTTTATAACAGATATTACCTCTTCCTCGGTGAGGGGCCTCATCTTTTCTACGGACTTGTTTTTGATCTGGGTCTTTAACATCCTAAGACAGGATACCTTCAGTTCATCCTTTGCCTTCAACGCCTCTGTCAGGTCCTTGTTGATCTTCTCTTCTAACATTTGAGACCCCCTTTGCTGATTTGGACGGCATCCCTAAAATTTAGTGTCCGGTCATAGATTGCCCTACCTGTTATGACACCTAATAACCCCATTTCTTTAAGTTTTATCCCCTCCCGTATGTCTTCTATATCCCTGATTCCCCCTGCCAAGATTACAGGGATACGGGTGCTTCTGAGGAGCTCTCGTGTCCTTCCAAAGTCGGGCCTTGTCTTCATTCCGTCTCTGAGGATGTCAGTGTAGATCAGAGCTGCCAGATCCATATCTTCGTACTCCCTAACCACTTCCAGGACAGTCCTCTGGGAATCCTGTGTCCAGCCCCTAACAGAAATCATACCATCCCTTGCATCTAAACTTAAGATAACTCTTTTGGGAAATGAATGCACAAGTTCTTTCAAAAAATCCGGTCTTTCCAAGGCAGCGGTTCCAATAATTACATAGGAAGCCCCCGAATCCAGATAATCAACTGCCAAGCTCCTCTCCCTTATCCCCCCTCCCACCTGAACAGGTATCTTAAGGGAGCCTATTATCTCCTTTATAATATCCCTGTTGGAGGATGCCCCTGTTATCGCTGCATCCAGATCTATGAGATGAAGCCTTTCTGCCCCCATCTCTTCCCACATCTTGGCAGTAGTCAGAGGGTCCTCGGAATAGATGGTCTCCTTCTCCATCCGTCCTTGGCTCAGCCTAACAGCCTTACCTCCCTTAATGTCAACGGCTGGAATCACTAAAAACCCCATCTACTCACTCCCTTGCCTCTGGGGCCTGGGACCGAGGAGGTGCTCTAAGGCCTCGGCTGCTCCCTGTTTGGCTAAGGCACTCGCCCTTGCCCACCTAAAACCACTATTCTTGAGCCGCCTTACCCCTAAGAGATTTTCGCTTAGGGACTTTTGCTCTATGTCCACCGTATATCTGGAGACCACCTGCCCCCTTGAGACATCGATAAGGTGGAGATCAAAACTCACCGAGGCAGGGGATGAGACGGCAAAGTCAGAACCTTCTCTCTCCTTGTATCTATAGAGATGTCCCACGATAATTGCATCCAAGGAGCTCTCCCTGGCTGAGCTGAGGAGCAATTCTTTTATCTCAAAGGTCCTTTGCCTGCCAAGCTCTGCCTGAATGGCTGGTTTTAGCTGTTCTGAAAACAAGAGTTCCCTAAGCCCCCTATTTTGGAGTTCCTCCCAAATTATCCCCTCTACCTCAGAGACCGCCTCTGGGCTCACGTATTCTGCATAATGGTAGGTGCCCCCGAGAGGTTCCCTTATAAGTTGCCTCCCCCCTTGAAGGACTTGGGGTACCATTAGTCCATAAAAGCCTATTCTCTGATAATCTCTCTGTGCCTCTGGGAAAGGCACCCCACTAAAGGAGGCGCAGCCCCCCAATAGGGTAAACAGAAGGGCTATCCTCAAATATCTCCCCATGATTTTGACCTCTCTTTACAATATACCTTTTGTGGAGGGAGGCTTATCTCTTTCCGAGACCCTGGTGGCTCTGAAGATGGCCTTGCCACAGGCCTTGAATATGGCCTCCCCTATGTGATGGGGCTCTTCCCCCCTTATGAGGTCTATATGGAGTGTGATTTTCGCCTCAGTGGTGAGGGCCCTAAAGAATTCTTTTAGTAGCCTGATATCAAAGCCTCCCATCAATGGGCTTATATGCTCCACCTCGTATATGAGCATTGGTCTGTTGGATATATCCAAGGCGACCCTTGCCAAGGCCTCATCCATAGGAATAGAGACATCGGCATACCTTTCTATGCCCAGCTTCTCACCCAGTGCATCTTTCAAGGCCCTCCCAAGGGATAATCCCAAATCCTCCACCAGATGGTGCAAATCCACATGGGTATCACCCTTTGCCTTTATGGTGAGATCAAAACCCCCGTGGAAGGCAAAGAGCTCTAACATATGGTCCATAAAACCAATACCCGTATCCAAAGAGATTTTGCCTTCCCCATCCAAATTAAGATATAATTCTATCTCAGTTTCCTTTGTTCGGCGTGTAATCTGTGCGGTTCTCATCTCTTGAACTGTGGTAAATGCCCCTTAAGCTAATGGCCCAAAGACAAATTACTATAACAGAAAAAGATTTCCTGTCAAAGAATTTTTAGGACCCCTGATCTCTAGCTGTGTAGGCAAAAGGCCCATGGCCAAATATGGCCTGATAGGGAATTTTCCTGGGCTCTGAGGGTGAAAGCCATGTCTGATAGGGTTATCATAGTATGAGTTGAAAACTAAGGGACACCAGTACCACAGATGTAATGGTGTAAGTTAGGGGAAAGCTTAGAAAGGCGAACCTACCTTAACCCTCACAAAGTCTACATATCATCTGAACTTGATCCCCCAGTTAACTGCATGCTAAATTTCGCGCCCAAAAAGAGGGGGTGGTAAAATGCCTCATGACTTTGAAACCCTTTTTCTCTTGGTAGGCACCAATCCTTTACCAAATTATGTGGTGGCAATGTATTTCATTATGCACAATCCAAGTCTTAAAAATATCTTCCTCTTTTACTCAGAGGAGAATCTTCCACAAAAGGGCACCTATGAATTAGCCAACAACTTGAAAGAGTTATTAAAAAATAAGATTCTGGAGTCAAAACAATCAAGTAGTAATAAACAATATGGAACACTAAATATTCAGTTCCATTTAGAACCCATTAAAGATGTGAGTAGAGGAGATATCATAGAAAACTCAGTCAAAAAAGTTCTTGATAAAATAAGGCACCTTTCCTTTCATCTCAATTACACTGGAGGGACTAAGGTAATGGGATTATATACCTATAGGGCTTTAGAAAGGTTCCGAGAACGGAAAAGTGATGTGCGCTGTTCTTTTTCCTATCTTGATGCTCGGAAATATAGCCTTGTTCATGATGAAAGTGGGGTCTCTACTGATGACTTGAGAAAAGAAATAAAGCTCTCGCATTTAGATCTCTTGTGTCTCCATGGTTTTAAAGATGTGTCTAAAAAACAGGAATTTAGGTTTCAAGAAGCCCTTAAAAAATTTGAAGAATTGATAGAAAATGACCGAATTGATAGCTATTTTGAATCCTATAACAGAAAAATCTTTCTCAAGGACGATGGCCGTCTAATCAGCAAAAAGAAAGATTTAATAGAGCGCCTAGTACAGGTTAAAAATACTAAGGATGAGAAACCTCCTAAAGCCGAGGGCGTTTTCCTGGAGGTTGTGCTTTCCATGCCAAAAGAATACCGAATCTTTGACGAAGAGGGAAATATAGCTGACCTTTTATGCGATGAAAAATTGGAAAAGGCAATAAAATTTCTCGATGGATTGTGGTTAGAGTGGTATGTCTACGAGATTTTAAAAAAAGAGTTTGATAATTTCGAAACTGTAATGTCTTCGGACATTCCTTTCAGACAGGACCTGAAACAGTAGGGGCACGGCATGCCGTGCCCCTACAATCCTGTCTTCGGACATTCCTGTGCGACAGGAACTGAAACAGGGGACTCATCCGTGGCCGGGGCCGCCGCTCCTGCCCCCAACTCCGATCGAGCCGCCGATTATTTTCAGTCCACAGGTCGTCGTGGAGCGCCATGCAGTCAATGCAGTGATCGAAGGTCAGGTGGCGCAGGTCGAGGTCACCCAGGTGCT
>CALKZT010000083.1 GCA_938002815.1 uncultured bacterium | reverse complement strand
TGAATCTAGTGGCATCTACCCCTGCCTCTGCTATTAATTCTTTCAAGGTAACATATGTGCCTGCCCTTTTGGACATTCTGATCTCAGTGCCGGCTTTCCATAGCTTAACAAGTTGTATCAAAAGGATCTTTAACCAGTCCTCTGGTATTCCTAAGCACTTTAGGGCTGAATATACCCTCTTGATGTAGCCATGGTGGTCTGCACCCCATATGTCTATCGTTAGATTATAACCTCTCTCCCATTTGTCCCTGTGATAGGCGATGTCAGAGGCAAAGTAGGTGTACTCACCGTCGGACTTCTTAATTACCCTATCCTTGTCATCGCCAAAGGCTGTGCTCTTGAGCCATACTGCCCCATCCTTTTGATATATGAACCCCTTTTCTTCTAAGAGGCTTATCGTCCCGTCTACCTTTTGGGAATCATAAAGCTCCTTTTCTGAGATCCATCTGTCGAAGGCCACGCCAAATTCCTCTAAGTCCTGCCTTATCTCCTTCATCATCAACTCTTTTCCCATCTGGGAGCAGAGCCTTATTGCCTCCTCTTCTTCCAGCCCATTCAAGTCCACCTGTTTTGAGATCTCGGCTAATAGGTCCTCCACGTAGGTGCCGTGATATCCATCCTCAGGGAAGGGATAGTTTGGGTCCTTCCTCTGCATATATCTGCTGAATATGGAAAGCCCCAAAAGCCTGATCTGTCTCCCCGCATCGTTTATGTAGAATTCCTTCTCAACTTCATACCCGCAGAGGGAAAGGACCCTTGAGAGTGTATCCCCAAAGGCTGCCCCCCTGCCGTGACCCAGATGCAACGGCCCTGTGGGATTGGCGCTCACAAACTCCAATAGTATCCTCTTCCCTTTCCCCATTGAGGAGCTGCCATAGGCAGGACCAGCCCTCAACACCTCCAAGAGGCCTTCGTGAAAGGACCTCTCTTTTAGCCATATGTTTATAAAGCCAGGCCCTGCCACCTCCACCCTTTGAAAGGATTCCCTTTTGATCATTCGGGCTCGTAACTCTTCAGCCAGGGCCCGAGGGTTTCTCTTCTCTGACTGGGCCAAAAGCATTGCCAGATTGGTGGAGTAATGACCATGCTCCCTTATCTTGGGTATCTCCACCCCAAAATTGAGCCCCCCATGTCTGATTATACCCTCTGCCATCAGCTCCTGGAGGGCCTCGGAGATGAAACTTTTAAGCCTTTCCCTCATCCTTTGTAGTACCTCTCGTTTCTGGATCCCACTGAGCAGAGTATCTCGTAAGGAATTGTGCCCGACCACTCCGCAACGAGCTCAGCCCTAAGGGTCTTCTCACCTTGTCTTCCAAGGAAGACCACCTCATCTCCTCTCTTTACGTTCTCTATGTGCTCCACATTACAGATGGTCATATTCATGCAGACATATCCGATTATAGGTGCCTCCTCTCCATTTATCAAACAGTAGCCTCTGTTAGAGACCCCCCTATGGATTCCGTCTGCATAACCCACCGAGACTACGGCCACCTTTAGAGGACAGGTGGTACGATAGGTCCTGCAATAGCTCACAGGGGAGTGGGAGGGCAAATACCTTATCTGTAACACCTCTCCCTTTAACGTCATGGCGGGCTCCGGAGACAACCCGAAAGGGAAGTTGAAGGGAAGGGCACCATATAAGAAGAGGCCAATCCTTACCATGTCAAAGTGTGAATGGGGAAATCTGAGTGTCCCAGCGCTATTGGCCAATGTGTGTATCATAGAATTGTATCCCATCTGGGATGCGGTTTTTATGGCCTCAAGGAAGGCCCTTATCTGATTCAGGGTAAAGCTGGGATCCGGTTCATCTGCCGAAGAGAGGTGGGAAAAGAGTCCATTGAGTCTCAAAGAGCTGAGACCCTTAAATCTCTCCAGGATGGGCTTAAGCTCCTGGGGAAAGACCCCAAGCCTTCCCATCCCTGTATCCACCTTCAAGAAACAACCTATTTTTTTTCTGTGCTCAGAGGCAACAAAATTGAGCATCTCTGCCATCTCCAGATCCACTATCACAGGCGTGACATCTAATTTCAGTGCAAGCCCTGCCTCTTCCCTATCCCTTATTCCGGCCATAAGGCAGATCTCCTTTCTGATCCCTGCCTCCCTGAGTAGGACCGCCTCATACATCTCAAAGACGCCAAAGCAGTCCACATCTTCTGATGCAAGGCTTCGGGATACTGAAACGAGCCCGTGACCGTATGCATCTGCCTTTACCACGGCCATTATCTTCACCCTCTCGCCCACTAACCTTCTGATTGCACCGAGGTTTTTCTTTATAGCAGATAAATCTATCTCCACCCTGGGGGGCCTTTTAAAGCTTTCCTCCATGATAAGATCCTTTTTAGTCAGGGAGATCAGACTATCCCATAGAGTCTTAGAGATCAAGATAAATGGACCCAAAAGGGAGGTAATGTGGGAATACCTAATAAAACCAAAGAGGGATTATCTGGTGCGAGAGAGGGGAGTTGAACCCCTACGGGTTGCCCCACTGGATCCTAAGTCCAGCGCGTCTGCCAGTTCCGCCACTCTCGCAAGACCTTTTGCCTTTTTACTATGGCCAATGGGAGGAATCAAGGGGCAAATGAGGTTATGGGTTCCCATTTGGGCGCCAAAGGGGAGAATATCATAAAATACATGGAGCATAGAAGAGAGATTTCTTGAGCCCCTCAGAAGGGCAGGGATCAAATTCATCTTAACTGGAATATAACGGTGAGCTCCACACTCAAAGGAAGAAGATGTGGAACGGGTGGGGGAGGGAAAGGTGAGGCCTTCTCCACAGAGTTTACGGCAGCCGTGTCAAGGACCTGGTAGCCTGATGAAAAGAGGACTTTTATCTGCTCGGCACGCAAATTCTCATTTATGAGGAATCGAAGTGTCACCTTTCCTTGCCAGTGTTGCCTCCTTGCAATGAGAGGATAATCTTTGTTGGCCTCTATCTTGGCCCTTATCGATCCCAGATAGTCATCCCTTAATATCTCATGGGAAGGGCCTTTCGACACCTCTTCTATGTCCCCTGGTCTTCCCGGTGGTTCATAAGGAGGGGGCCTATTATCAGCCTCTTTTTCAGCAGACTCCATGGGCTGATCAAAGGGAGCAACCTCTTTGGGTACCTCCTGGTCTAAGCTATGGGTAACGGGCTTTGGCCTTGCGAGCCCTTTCTTTATTTTTGGAGATTTTGGTCTTTCCTCCTCTTTAGTTTCATCAGGGGGTGGATTTTTTACTACCTGGGGCTGTTCCTTTTTTTCATCTTTCTTTTCATCGGTTTTAGGATTTAAAACTTCATATTGGATTAGCTCGAATTCTAAGGGAGGCGAAACCATTTTTTGGGGTACAAAATTTAGGTTATTAATCAGGGAATAGTGGACCAAAAGGGAGAAAAATATGCTTATCCAAAACCAGATTTGAGAATTTTTCAAAGAATTCAAGGAGCTTCCTTAGGTTTTTCCGTTGCAAGGGCTAACCTTTTGGCCCCTGCCCCCTTAGCAATGTCCATTATAATAACTGCTTTGCCCACTAAGACTTCCCTATCTGCTTTTATTATAACCGATGAATCTTTAGAGTCAGATAGCACTCTATTTAATTTAGTATAGAGTTCTTCAGTGTTTACCTCAGAATTTTCAAAGAAAATTTTTCCATATCTGTCAATACTGATAACCAACTCCGTCTGAGCTTGTTCTCCTGAAAGCTTTGCCTCAGGGAGTTTTACATCTAATCCATCATTTTTTAAGAAATTTGTGGTTAAGAGAAAGTAGATCAATAGCAAAAATACAATGTCTATTAGAGGTGTAAGTGGTATATGCACTCCGTACTGGGCTTTCTTTTTTCTATGTACGAGCATACCTTGTATCCTTTCTAAGGTACCCCAAACTTTTTACAAATAACACCGAGCCATCTCTAAGCCTTGCCTCTTGTTTGTCCACCCTGGAAAGGAGAAAACTATGCCCCACCATGGATGGAAGTGCTACAGCAAGGCCAAAGGCAGTGGTGAGCATGGCCTCCCAAATACCTCCTGCTAAAACCGAAGGGTCTACCTTTCCACCAAGCCTTTCAATGGCCATAAAGGCCTTTATCATACCTGTTACAGTGCCAAGAAGCCCCAAGAGGGGGGCGATATTGGCTATTGTTGCCATAAGTTGCAAATTTTTTGAGAAAAAGGAAACCTCCTTTTCTATGGCATGTTCTAGTACCGTTTCTATGCTTTCCCAATCTTGATCCATTACCTCAAGGCCTTTGCTTAGGACTCTCCCCATTGGAGAATTACTCTTCTGTGCCGTCTCTTTTGCCTCTTGGAGCTTATTCGTTTTAAGGTATTCTTCCACATACGATGCCACATTCCGTCCCTTTCTTTCATGGAGCCAAAATTGTATTAATCTTTCGATGAAGATAGCCAAAGCTATAACCGAACAGAGAATTATGGGATAAACTAATATCCCACCTTTTTGGATCAGATTCATAAAAACCCCCCTTTTAACCGCAATGCTTTTTGAAAGTTAATGCTTTAAGCTAATAGACGAAAACTCTCCAGGTGAATACGTCCCTATCACCACTAAAGCTTCTTGCTACTGAGCATTTATCGGCGTATTTATATCAAGGTTTAACTAAACAATTGCCCCAAAGAATCAATCCTTTCCGTATTGAGTCCCTCCTTTTACCTCTAAACCCACCAGATGCTATCCATATCAGGCTTCGATATATCACTCACACCCTCTTCGAGGATACATCCTTAGGCAAAAAGCCCATGGTATCCCCCAAAAAAAAGAGGCCATCAGTCGGGGATTTCTTTCCCTCTGATAGCCTTCTTGGCCAAAATGCTTTTTTATGGGTTCGTAGCGAAGCCGGCTTCTTGCCAGCAACTTCTAAAATTAGTTCAAGCTCTCAGGTTCTGTCAAGGGCTTTTTGGGGACAAAATCCCTAAGACATATGGCCCGTTAGGGCACAAAAACGCCCCAAATGCAACAAACGCGAATAACCCAACAAACTCAACAAATGGACTTGCCCCTGTCAAACCGGATAGGCCTCTAAATTATTTTGGATCCTTCTACACTCCCTTGAAAGATTCTTTCCGGTATAAGGGTCGTAAGGCCTTTCTTCTCTGAAGATATGTAATTTCCTCTACCGAACCCCTTGTCCTCTTCTCTTCTGCTTCCTTTGCTAATACAGTCCCTTTGCTATTAAAGCTTCCTTTGACCAGAGGGCACTCTGGACCGAGCAGGGGTAGTTGAGTCTGAGGCCTCTTCAAGGTGATGGGGTCTTACTAAAGCCAAGCACCACCCAACACATAGCCCAATCACCAGGTAGTTTCCCCTCTCCCGACAGGGATATGGCCCCGAGGCTAACTAAGGATAGTAAATCTCGTAAGTGGGCCTTTTAGGTGGCCCGTGATATTGAAAATTTTCCCTCTATTTTTTCTTGACTTTTTCCAGCAGCTTGAATTAGCCTTTTTGGCCTTAGGAAGATAGCTAAGGTCAAGAAGGCCGTGGAAGGGAAAGAATCCCTCACCAC
>CALKZT010000082.1 GCA_938002815.1 uncultured bacterium | reverse complement strand
CAGTTATTTGGGTAAGGTGCTCTCCCAGATCTTTACGTCTCAAAAGGCTCAGGTGAAACCCACTCAGCCAGGCCAGCAACAGGCAGCGCCCATAGTGGAGTCAGAGATAGTGGTGATCCCAGAAGAGAGGCTAAACCTACTTATAGTACTCGCCACAGAGACCGATACCAAAAGGGTAAAGGAGCTAATTTCCCTCTTAGACAAGGAGGCCCCAAGGGGTGAGGGGAATATACGGGTATATTATTTACAATATGCCAGTGCAGAAGAGCTCTTGAGTGTGCTCACAGCCATCCCGAGGAAAGCCACATCTCCTACCCAGGCCCCCACAGCACAGACCCAGGCTCAGGCCAAGCCCCAAGAGGCCCCAAAAGCCACAGGCCAGGCTGTGATCTCAAAGGATGTCTCCATCTCTGCAGATAAGGCGACCAATTCCCTTATAATTGCGGCAAACAAGGAGGATTATCAGGTAATCGAGGATGTCATAAAGAAACTGGATATACCCAGGATGATGATATATTTAGAGGCCCTGATTATGGAGGTGAGCACTACAAAGGACTTCAGCCTTGGCGTAGACTGGCAGGTGGGAGACCAGATAGGTACCTATGAAGGGAAAAGGATCGGGGCCTTGGGGGGGACAGGCTTTGGAAATCTCTCTGAATTTGCCAGTTCTGTTTTGGCCTCTGGTACCCTCCCAAGGGGATTTAGCCTTGGGGTCTTAAGCGAAGGTATATCCATCTCTGTGGGAGGCAGAACCATCACATTTCCCAATATAGGTGCCGTGGTAAGGGCATTTAAAGGGGATTCTGGCATAAATATCCTGAGCACTCCCCAGATACTCACCTTAGACAATCACGAGGCAGAGATAAAGGTGGGCAGGAATGTGCCATATCTCACAAAAGGGGAGACCACTGCAACCACAACCGGGATCCAGTATGTGAACTATGAATACAAGGATGTGGGTGTAAATTTAAAGATCACACCTATGATAAACAGGGAGAAGTACGTAAGACTCAAGATATATCAAGAATTATCACAACTTGCCCAGGGGTCTGAGACGGACAAGCCTACCACCCTAAAGAGGGCATTTAATACCACTGTCGCCATAAAGGATGGCCAGACTGTGGTCATAGGAGGTCTTATCGATACCTCAATGAATATGACAGAGACCTCTGTGCCCTGTCTTGGGGGGATGCCAGGTCTGGGATGGCTTTTCAAGAGTGTCTCTAAGAGCAGTGGCAAGACGAATCTTTTTGTATTTCTCACCCCCCATATCATAGAGAATCCTGCTGAGGCAGATATAATAAGGGAACAAAAGGAGAATTATATGGACCAGATAAAGGGCGGGAGTATAAGGGTATACCCGGGAGAGGAGGGGACCCTGTATAACGGGCCAAAGCAAGTTCTGGAAAAGGGGAAGCCTGAGGAATAGATGGCAAGGAAACTCATAGGAGAGATCCTAAGGGATATGCTGGGTCTCCCGGATTCCGCCATAGAGTCTGCCCTTGCACTACAAAGGGAAAAGGGAGGAAGGCTTGGAGAGATTTTGATCCAAAGAAAGGTTATAACAGAGGTAGATCTACTAAGGGCCCTATCCATACAGTTGGGTGTGCCTTTCTGGGATAGGGTCCCGGTGGATAGGATGGATCTCTCTTTTGTGAACAAGATTCAGATACAGTTTTTAAAAAAGTTTAATTTGGTCCCTGTTATCTTACGTGAAAAGGCATATATTGCAATGAGTGATCCTTCGTCGTTGCCAATAGCTGATGATATAAAGAATATTTTGGGCTTAAATGGAGCAGAGTATGTTTTGTCTTTACAATCATCTATACTATCTGCTATCAACTTTGCCTATGACACTATAGAGACTTCTGCAGAAGAAGTTATTCAAGATATGGTTGAAGAGGACAGTGAAGCACTTATAACTGCAATAGATGAAATTGGAGATATTTTAGATGATACAAGTGATGCTCCTGTAATAAAATTTGTAAATTTACTTTTATCTCAAGCTGTAAAGGCTAAAGCTAGCGATATACATATCGAACCATATCAGAACAAGCTGAAAATTCGCTATAGAATAGATGGTGTTCTCTACGATATGCATAGCCCACCAAAGTATATCCAGGGAAGGCTAGTGAGTAGAATAAAGATAATGGCCAAGATGAACATAGCTGAGAAGAGGCTTCCCCAGGATGGAAGGATAGAGGTAAAGATTGGAGACAAACACATTGATATAAGGGTTTCCACAATTCCCACCGCCTTTGGTGAACGGGTAGTGATGAGGCTCCTTGACAAGGCTGCTGTGATGTTGAAACTGACTGAGCTGGGCATGGACCCAAATCTCCTTTCAGTCTTCGAGAGGCTTATTAGGAGTGCCCATGGCATAATACTCGTTACAGGTCCCACGGGAAGCGGGAAGACTACCACGCTCTATGCTGCCCTAAGTACCATCAACAGGCCTGATATAAACATAATCACCTTGGAGGATCCCATAGAATACCAGATGGATGGTATAGGGCAGATCCAGGTGAACCCCAAGATAAATCTCACCTTCGCTAGTGGGCTTAGGTCTATAGTGAGGCAGGACCCTGACGTTATACTGGTAGGTGAGATAAGGGACCTGGAGACCGCGGAGATAGCTATTCAGGCAGCCCTTACAGGCCATCTGGTCTTCTCCACATTACATACCAATGACTCCTCTTCTACCATTACAAGGCTCATTGACATGGGGATCGAGCCATTTTTAGTGAGTTCCTCTGTGCTCGCCATATTGGCACAGAGGCTGGTAAGGACAGTCTGTCCCGTATGTAGGGTAGCTTATAGACCAGAGAAAGAACTTTTGGAACAATTAGGCCTCAAAGGAGGGGATCTTGGTGAAAGGATGATCTATAGGGCAATGGGTTGCCCGGAGTGTTTGAATACAGGTTACAGGGGTAGGACTGGTATATTTGAGCTCTTGATCCTAAATGACGAGATAAGATCACTTATCCTCAAGACCTCTGATTCGAATCAGATAAAAAGGCTTGCCGTTCAGCACGGCCTTGTAACCCTTGCCATGGATGGGGCAAGGAAGGTTCTGGAAGGGATCACCACAGTGGAAGAGGTACTCAGGGTGACCCAGGTACTATGAAAGAGACCAGGAGGAATATGATGAAAAGGATTGGGCTTATTATATTTGCGGCTTTGATCTCATGCCTCATGGGGGCATATTCCCCCTTTGCATCAGAGGTAAAGGTGTTAGGTGTATTGCCCTTCAAGGTAAATGCCGATAAGGACCTCTCATATTTATCTGAGGGCCTCCAGGAGATGCTAAATAGCAGGTTGTATCACCCCGGTGAGACCCAAGTAATCCCCAGGGATAAGATAAAGGCTATGCTTAGCAAGCTGGGGGCTTCCCTTGAAGCCACTAATCTGGTTCAGATGGGCAAGGAGCTGGGGGCCGATTATCTCATCACGGGGACTATCACAACCTTGGGAACCAGTTTTAGCCTGGATATAAAGGTCTTTCCCATAAAAGAAGGCAATATGATAACGGTCTCGGCACAGGGAAAGAGACTGGATGACCTCCTTTCAGAGGTGGACAGGGCGGCCCAAGAGATAAACCAAAAATTCTTTGGAAAGACCGAGTCCAAAAGGGAGCCAGCCCAAAGAGAAGAGCCCCAGGAGGAGGAAGAAGGGCCTTGGACCCCACATCCCCAATTTAAGGCCTATAGGTATGGCCTGAGCCAGAAGGACTTTTGGAGAAGTAGGGGGTTTTCAGAGGAGATAGTGGGCCTGGGCATAGGGGATGTGGATGGGGATGGTGAAAATGAGGTGGTGGTGGGTCTTGCGGACAAGGTGGAGATATACAAATTCAAGGATAGGAGGCTATCTAAGCTGGCTGAGTATTCCAGTAATGACAAGATACCGGCAATTGGAATAGATGTGGCTGACATAAACAGAAATGGCAAGGCAGAGATATTTGTTAGCAGGGTCTCCAGAGGTGCTGTTTCCAGTATGGTCCTTGAATATCAAAATGGCCGATTGATATCTATAGTCAGAGATTCAGATTACCTCTTCAGGGTCATGGATCTCCCAGATTCAGGGACTACCCTTTTGGGTCAGAGAATGTTATCAGGGACAGAAGAGACTCATGTCGATCTTATCAAATACTATTTTGATCCCGCTATTGTAAGACTTGAATGGACTGGGAATGGTTATGTCTCTGTGGGAGAAATATCTATACCTGTCATCAAGGGGTTGTACTTGTACAATTTCATCTTGGGTGATATGGACATGGATGGCTCTCCTGAGATAGTCGTGATAGATACTGAAGAGAAGATAAATGTCTTTAGTATGACAGGAGAAAGGTTATATAAGTCCACAGAGAGTTTTGGCAGCACCCTAAATTACATAAGATTAAACCCAGAAAAAGAAGGCTCTCGTTCGCAGGTGAGGTTACAAATAAACGATCTCTACCTGCCTCCAAGGATGGCTATTTTAGACATCGAAGGGGATGGGAAAAAGGAGTTGATCGTTGTCAAGAATACAAGTTCCTCACCGTATACATCCCGGTATAAGTCCTATTCGGATGGCAAGATAATCCTATTCTCCTGGAGTGGGATGTCACTGGATCCCTTATGGGAGACCAGGAGACTTACCGGCTGTATATCTGATTTTCAGATCAAGGACTTGGATAAGGACGGAAATTTGGATTTGGTCCTGGGTGTAATTCAGGAGACAGAAGTAAAGGTAATGAGGGACGCAAGGAGCGTCATCTTAGGATACAGTCTCAAAAGGCAATAATAAAAACCATGGTAGCAAAGATAAGAAAGGTTTCTCAAACAAAGGAGGCCATGGCCTTCGAGGGGAAAAGGCCTTATGATAAGTTAAAGTATCTGATTCTTTTTCTGATTTTGTTTATAGGTCCTCAGGTTTTTTTATGGGATCACTATGACTTTGCAAATCTCCCCCAACAGGCCTTTATTCATATCCTCTCCACATTCTTTTTGGCCTATGTAATCCTGTCTTACAGGCGAAAGGAAGGATTTAGGCTTGTCCTGTCGGAATACTACATACCTATTTTTGGATTCCTTACCTGGGCTTCAATAAGTATCTCTTATGCCCACAACAAGTATGAAGGTATCTATACGATATTGATGTGGATAGGCCCAGCGACCCTCTTTTTGGCCCTTACAAATGCCCAACTGGACAGAAGGGATATATCCTGGATCCTAAATCTTGTATTTGGGTCAGGGGTTCTTTCTGCCGTAATAGGGTCTTTGCAATACCTGGTCAAATTTCCCCTGATACCACAAGTTGTAGAGCCAGCTGCCACATTTGCCAACAAGAACATGGCAGCCCACATTATGGTCTTGAACATACCCTTGGGCATTGCACTCCTTCTATCCTCGGGATCTGGGATTAGGGCCTTTTGCTATGCGGTAGGTACATCTCTTATGATTACATTTCTCTACTATACCAAAACAAAGGCTGCTTGGTTGGCCTTTATGGTGGAGTTTATCCTTCTTATGCTCTACGTGCTCTTCTTGAGGCCAAAATTTAACCTGGATGCCAAAAAGAAGGTCGCATTACTTGTGGGTGTGATCATCGTTGGGGTCTTGATTAACCTCTCTCCCCATGGCTGGGCCCCTGCATTCCAGGAAATCTCCCAGAAGGCAGAGCTGGTCAAGGAGGCAGTGGCAGGGAGGGAAGAGGCAGAGGAGGCTGCCTATGGGAGTGTAGGGCTTAGGATTGCCATTTTTAGAAATACCCTCGAGATGATAAAGGACAGGCCCCTTTTGGGCTTTGGGCTTGGAAATCACAAGGTCTACTACCCCATATATCACAGAAAGGTTGTAATTGAGAAGGTATTCAGCGAGGAGGCCCAGTTACATAATGTCCACAATGACTTTTTGCAGCTATTCTCTGAGACCGGGGTCATAGGTTTTTCCCTTTTGGCCCTTTTGTTTTTGCTCTGGATGAGGAGTGTAAAGAGGGTCTCCATTGACAGAAGGGGTGACGAATCGGCCCTGTGGGCCATGGGCATCTTTATTGGGATCTTGGGTATTATGATAAATGGCAGCTTCTGCTTCCCCTCTTTTAGGGCTGTTCCACCCATGATAGTCATGACATTCACCTCCATCCTGTTTTCCATGGAACAGATGGCCTCCGAGAGGTCACAGAGGACTATAAATATCAGGAGGCCCTTAAATCTTTTTTTGTCTGGCCTATTTGTGGCGTTGTCCGTCTACCTTTGCTACTACTATGGAAGGCTTCTTATCTCTGACAAATATTATCTTCTCATCTCCAGATATGAGAGCAAGAAGAACTGGAATGGAATCCTAAGCATAGGTCCAAAGGAGCTGGAGCTTGAGCCCCACAGGGCAAAGATCAGATCTTACATGGGTAGGGCGTATATAGAGGTGGGGAGATGTAGAGAGGGTGCGGAAGAGCTCGAAAAGGTCTTGGAATACTATCCCTACCACATGAATGCCCTCTTAAATTTGGGCGTGGCCTACAGTTGTATGGGTGAGTACCAAAGGTCCTTAGAAACCTACCAGAGGGTGCTTTCCATAAAGCCGGATTATGCAAAGGTCTACAACAATATTGCCCATATCTACCTAAAATTAGGGGACCGAAAAAAGGCCATAGAAAGCCTAAACGAGGCCATTAAACTAAACCAAGGTGACGCAAACATATTGGTAAATTTAGGGGTCATTTACCTAAGTGATGGTGAGCTATACAGCGCAGTAAATCTGCTTGAGAGGGCAGTGGCTCTCAAACCCAAATGGACCGTACCTTACAGACACTTGGGAATGGTGTATCTAAAGGTGGGCCAAATAAATAAGGCCAAAGAGCTCTGGGAGAAGGCCTTGAAGCTGGCCCCAAAGGGGGATCCTGTGGCCCAGGAGATAGCAAAGCTCTTAGAGGAGTTGAAAAAAGGGGAATCGGGAGGGTGAGATGCATCTGATTGATCTATTGGACAAGGCAAGGAGACTTTATCCCGCTAAGAGGGGAATAATATGCTATGAAGGAGAGTATACCTATGAGGAGACCTGGAATAGGGTCTTGAGGCTGGCCTCTCACATGTATGAAAGGGGAATAAAGGAAGGGAGCCATGTGGCCATAGTATCTTACAACTGCCACATCTTTTTAGAGGCATATTATGCCTGTGCCCTTTTGGGCTCGGCACTGGTGCCCATAAATTATAGGCTAAGCCCCAATGAGGTGGAATACATACTGGATGACTCAGAGACGGTCTTTTTGATCTTCCACTCAGACTTCAAAGACAAGGTGGAAAAGTGGCTCGAGAAAAACAAGGTGACATCCCTTTGGATAGGGGAGGGGGTCAAGGGTGAGAGGGTTCAGCCCTATGAAGAGGCCCTTTTGGGTCAAAAGATACGAGAATTGTTCCCTGGGCCTGGGGATGACTGGACCGCCCAGATCTATTATACCAGCGGGACCACAGGAAGGCCTAAGGGCGTAATGCTGAGCCATAGGAACTGCTGGACGCATGCCCTGGCTGCAGTGGCCGAGTTAAAGCTTACTGACGAGGATGTCTGGATACATGTGGCTCCCATGTTCCATCTGGCCGATGCATGGGCCACCTGGGCCATCACCTGGGCATGTGGCACCCATGTGATGGTGAAGCAGTTTGATCCTCTTGTGGTGTTAAAGACCATGCAAGATAAAGGGGTGACCATCACCAACATGATCCCCACTATGCTCAACCTCTTAGTAAAGCATCCCGAGTTCCACAGATACTCCTTTCCAAGACTTAGGGTCATGCTAAGCGGTGGTGCGCCCATTGCACCTGAGGTGGTAAAACAGATTATGGAGGGGTTTAAGTGTGACTATATTCAGACCTATGGAATGACAGAGACAAGCCCCTATCTTACTGTCTCTATCCTCAAGGAGCACCTAAAGAGGCTCAGCCCGGAGGAGCAATTTAGATACAAGGCAAAGACAGGCAGGGAGTTCATGTGTGTAAGCCTTAGGGTGGTGAGGGAGGATGGTACAGACGTGACACCCGACGAAAAAGAGGTGGGAGAGATCATAGTGAGAGGAGACAGCGTGACAAAGGGGTACTGGAAGCTACCAGAGGAGACAGAGAAGGCCTTTAAGGATGGCTGGCTCTATACAGGGGATCTGGCAGTGATGGACAGTGAGGGGTATGTAAATATAGTGGACAGAAAAAAGGACATGATCATCACAGGCGGTGAAAATGTCTATTCCACTGAGGTGGAAAACGTGCTCTATCAGCATCCTAAGATATTGGAGGCCGCTGTGTTCGGTATACCCCATGAAAAGTGGGGAGAGGCGGTACATGCCGCTGTGGTCCCAAAGCCGGGGGAGATTTTGAGTGAAGAGGAGGTTATCCAGCACTGCAAGGAGAGGTTGGCCCACTACAAGGCCCCGAAGGGTGTGACATTTCTGAAGGAACTCCCCAGGACCGGTTCTGGAAAGATTTATAAAAAAGGGCTGAGGGATCAGTTCTGGAAGGGGAGGGATAGACAAGTGGGATAGGGATTTTGTTTGTGTGAATTTAACTCATGTATTAAAGGAGTTGGCTAAAGGGATCTTACTTAGGAGGAGGTAATGGGAAATCCTTTTTATGTGGACGAAAGCAGACCTTGGTTCAAGCCAGAGGCAGGTTGGCCTGAGCAGGTGCCAAAGAACTACCTTTTTCCCAACATGACCCTTTCCCAGATGCTCGCCGAAGGGGTAAAAGCATATGGAAATTCTCCTGTGATGTGGTTTTTGGGGACCTCCATGAGTTTTGAGGAACTAAACCGATATGTAAATGCCTTGGCAGGTGCCTTAAGCAGATTGGGTCTCAAGAAGGGTGATGTAGTGGCCTTGGTTATGCCCAATTCCTTTCAGTACGTCATATCCTACTATGCCTGCCAGAGGTTGGGGCTTGTGGTGACAGGTGTCAACCCCACATACAAGCCATTGGAGGTGTTACATCAATTCCAGGCCACAGGGGTAAAGGGGGCCATTGTCCTTGATAGCCTCTATGAGACACTCATAACACAGATCGAGGGAAGACACCCTATCGAGCATCTCATAGTAACCAATATTGTGGATCTGGTAAAGATCTCCTCCTTTAAGAAATTTTTGGGTATAGTTTTGGGAAAGATACCGAGGGGAAAGGTCCCCAAGGATGCGTTAAGGTTTATGAAGCTTCTGGAGCAGAATCTAACACCCCCAGAGGTGAAGGTGAGCCATGAGGATCCTGCCACATACATCATGACCGGGGGTACCACCGGTGTGCCAAAGGCAGCTGTCCTAAGCCATTTTAACTGTGTTTCCAATGCCATCCAGTGCAACCTTTGGATGTGGATGGGAGGACACGGTTTCTGCAACGTGGGAGTATTGCCCCTGTTTCACTCCTTTGCCATGACCACTGTGATGAATACCAGTATAAAGGCAGGGATGTGGATGATGCTCTTCCCAAAGCCCCCTGAGACAGGTGAGCTCCTGAAGACTATTTGTGATATAGCGCCAGAGAAGAAGACCATCTACTGCGGGGCAGAGGTACTCTTCCAGAGAATAGCAGACTATCCTGATCTGGAGAAATACCCCATCCAAGAGAAGATCAGGGCCTGCATATCAGGGGCAGGGCCTCTTCATAGGCCTGTTCAGGAAAGATTTGAGAAGGCCACCGGTGCCGTTCTGGTGGAAGGATATGGGCTTACGGAGGCCTCCCCGGTGATATCTTCTGGTCCCCTCACTGATTTCAAGACCACTGGCACCATAGGTCTGCCTTTTCCAGGGACAGAATGGCGCATCATGGACATAGAGACGGGCACAAGGGATCTACCTGTGGGGGAACCAGGAGAATTGGTGGTGGCCGGTCCTCAGGTGATGGTAGGTTATCTGAACCAACCCAAAGAGACCATGGAGACCATTAGAGAATTCGATGGGAAGCGTTGGCTTTATACGGGTGACATCGGCTATATGGATGAATTGGGGCGGGTAATAATAAGTGATAGAAAGAAGCAGCTTATAAAAGTGAAAGGCTATTCTGTCTTCCCAAAGGAGGTGGAAGAACTGGTGGGAAGGCATGAGGCGGTTCTGGAGGTAGCTGCAGCGGGGCTTCCTGACAAGGACTCAGGGGAGGCCATCAAGGTATGGGTGGTGATCAAAGATGAGTGGAAGGGCAAGATAACCGAAGAGGAGCTGAAGGCTTGGTGCAAGGAGAATATGACCCACTATAAGGTGCCAAAGTATGTGGAATTTAGGGATATGCTTCCCAAAACATTGGTTGGGAAGGTGATGAGGAGGGAGCTCATGGAAGCAGATCCTATATATAAGTCCTATCATGGAGGGGGTTAGAATTTGGGTACACAAGAAGATATAATTGCCTTTTCTCAGAGCGAAAAGCTAAAGGCAGGAGTAATCTGGATCCAACAGATAGCCAATAGCTACATTTACTCTTCTGAGGAGAAAAAAGCTGGTCTAAGAACGGCCGTGGAACAGATGCTAGCCCTTTTGGAGCAAGAGCTCTTTTTGGCAAAAAGGGTAGCGAGTGGGCAGGAATGGTTAGAGGTGGAGAGGTCTTTCGATAAGGCAGCCACCATGCTGAGCTCTGATCCACACGAATTGGGTGTCCAGGAGTGTGTCTATCACCTAACCCTGGCCTTAAGCCACATCACCAATATAGGGCAGAGGACTATGGGGAGGCTTTTTAACAAAGATTAAGCTGGAGGGAGAAGGGGGTCTATCTTGGAGGTTGAATTCATAAGGGCAAGAGATCTCCCAGATGCATGGTTTCAATGTGTTTATAGGATACTGGAGGTAGGCCGTGAATACGTAGTAGAGAGAGGAAGTTATGAAGGCCAAAAGAGGCTTGAATTTGATTACGTTACTGTTCACATAAAATATCCAGGGACCAGACCTCTGATTCCTGATATTCCTCCCCATTTGGGTATTCCAAATCCTGTGGACGACAATTATTTAGAGGAATATCTTCCCTATCTCATGACGTCTCAGAGGAGGCCAGGAGAGGATTATACCTATGGGGAGTATTTGGAGGATCAAATAAGAGAAGTAATTAGGATGTATAAAGAAGATGGTTATAACACCAATCAGGCCTATATGACTGTAGGAGATCCAAAAAGTATATATCTAAAAGATCCTCCATGTCTTAGGGGTATTGATACACGAATAAGGGATGGTAAGTTACACTTTATCCTCTACTTTCGATCCTGGGATCTGTGGAATGGCTTTCCTGCAAACCTAGGTGGAATTCAACTTCTGAAGGAATATATGGCTCAGGAGATCGGGGTAGAAGACGGAGAGATCATAGCTTCCTCAAAGGGCCTGCACCTTTATGATTATGTATGGGAACTTGCAAAACTTAGGACCATGTGCCCAGATCCAAAGGCCCTCAGAAACTGTTAGCTCAAAGAGGGCTATCTCTGCCTTAACTAAGGAGGAGCTTATAGATGAGATAGTCTCATTGGGGGAGAGATCCTTCAGGGCAGATCAGATAAGAGATTGGCTATATAAGAAAAATGTGCAATCCTTTGAGGAGATGGCCAATATTCCAAAGGCCTTAAGGACAGAACTCAAAAAACGCCTTTTATTTAGGACCCTTAACCTGAGACGATCCCTTAGGTCAGGGGATGGCACCACCAAGTTTTTATTTGAGCTGATGGATGGCCTCCTCATAGAGAGTGTCTTGATCCCAGAAAAGGATCATATGACCCTTTGTATCTCAAGTCAGGTTGGATGTGCCATGGGGTGCATCTTTTGTCTAACAGGTAAAGGTGGCTTCAAACGAAACCTAACCCCCCATGAGATAGTAGACCAGGTCCTGGAAGTAAAGAGGTGGGCACCAAAGAGGCCTGCCATCACCAATATCGTCTTTATGGGTATGGGGGAACCACTCTTAAATCTCGAGGGGGTAATTAAGGCCGTAAGGATCTTAATAGACCCCGAGGCACTCTCATTTTCACACAGAAGGGTGACCGTCTCCACAAGCGGGATCATACCTGGGATTTTGAGGCTTGGCCAGGGGCTGAATGTGAACCTTGCGGTCTCCTTGAATGCGCCAAGTGAAGATCTGAGATCCCACATAATGCCCATCAATAAAAGATATCCCCTAAAGGAGCTAATGGAAACCCTTGCTAAATACCCGCTCCAAAAGGGAAGGAGGATCACCTTTGAGTATGTGCTGATCAGGGATCTGAACGATAGGGAGGAGCATGCACAGAGGCTTGCAAAACTTGTTAAAGGGATCCCTTGCAAGGTAAATCTGATACCCCTAAATGAGGTCCCGGGATCTGATCTAAGGCCCCCAGAGGAAGAGGACCTCAATACCTTCCAAAAGATCCTCTTTGAAGCCAACATTACCGCTATAGTGAGGAAGAGCAAAGGAAAGGATATAATGGCCGCATGCGGCCAATTGGCAGGGCTATATGGGCTCTAAGATCAAGAGAACTCTTACACAGAGGTTTAGGAAACGCAGGGCATGCAAAGACATAAGCAATGCAGGGCTTTTGGGCACCATATCCATAATGGCAGAAAATTCAGGCACAGGTGCCATTATAGATGTAAGAGAGATCCCCTGTCCCAATTCAATGGGAATGAGGGACTGGGTAAGGTGCTTCCAAAGCTATGGTTTTATCTTATCTTCAGACCCTTCCAAGACAGAGCAAGTGATTCAGATATTTAGAGAAAGAGGTGTTGATGCCAGTGTGGTGGGAAACATGACGGAAGGGGCACAGGTTTGGCTTAGTTCGGGTCAGCATGAAGAACTCCTCTTTGATTTTGAAAGGGAGTATATAACGGGTATAAGGGCGCCGTAGGCTGCTATAAGCTCGCCAAGAAACCCAAAGGGGCCTTTGAGACTCAAAAGGTGAAGGTGGGCCGCCCAATATTCTCAATGAAAGTAGGAGCCCAGAACCCTTTGGCCAAGAAAACGCCTAAGCTAACTTACGGCCTCGTAAGTAAAAGGGAAGAGGATTTTTTCCTTTATGCCTGTAAATTGACCCCAAAGAGCTCCTGGGCGTTTTTAAAGAGGATTGCCTCGAGCCTATCATTAAAGGGGCCTTTTTGGAGAAGGTATCTTAGTTCCCTGTCCCAGGCATAGGGGATATTGGGGAAGTCAGATCCGTAGATTACTCTGTCTTCTCTGTAACGGGTGAGGTCTATCTCTTCTTCAAGCTTGAAGTAACCTGACAGCATCATTGTAGTATCCAGCCAGAGGTTGTCGTATCTTTCTATTAGTTTTCTATATGCCTCTAACTCATTAAAGCCCAAATGAGGAACACATACTTTCAGGGCTGGAAATGTCTTTAAGACAATTTCAAGCTTCTTTGCATCACATATTTCATAAGGGTCACAATTATAAACTTTGCTTTTTGGTTCCCTACCAACGTGCATTACTATGGGCTTATTGTTTCCAGCACAACATTCATAAATAATATTCATGTATTCTGAGTTCATATCAAAACATTGGACATGGGCATGGAGCTTCAATCCCTTTAACCCCATATCAAAAGCTTCTTGGAGAATCATATCAGCATCCATCTCTCCAGGAAAGACAGTTGCCAACCCCGTAAGTTGACCTGGATACTCTTTACATTTTTTTGCCATGTACTTATTGAGTTCCCTTGAGATACCAGGTTTATGTGCATACTGAAGTGCCACAATATGCCTTATACCACGTGACAGCAAGAAGTCTATTAGCTGAGATGATGAAAGTTTATATCTTATTTGCCAGGCATTTTGATCAAACCACTTCCATATCGCAGAAAATAAAGCCTCTGGAAATATGTGTACATGCGCATCTATTACAGGGGGCAAGTCCTCCGGAACACTGGGGCCTTCATCCCCTTCAAGAACTGGCATGCTTGGCTCTAACATGTATAAGTAATCTATGGTCCAATGTGTATGATTAGGATTGACTTTGTGTCCTCTTTAGCTCTGCATAGGTGAGGACCATTCCTCCGTCAAATAATAGGTCACCTCCCACCAAATAGCGTGAATGCCTTGAAAAGCCGAACATAAAGATATTTGCCACCTCAATGGGGTTCATCATATCCTTTACCCTACTGAATCCCAACATCACATAGTTTACCACCTCTTCCTCTGAGATTCCTCTCTGCTTTGCCTGGGCCGGTATCTGATTCAAGGTAAGTGGAGTCTTTACAAAGCCAGTGCTTATAGTAAAGCCTCGGATCTTACCTTCACCCTCTGCAGATATGGATTGCGCAAGGGCCCTCAAGGAAAATTTTGCAATGTTGTAAGAGGACTTGTTGAGGGTGCATATATGGGCATGGGCAGAGGCCATATTGCCTATGGCTCCTGTCCCATCCTTGCTTCTCTTCATGTGGGGGATGGTAAGCTTTGAGATGTAAAAAGGGGCTCTTACCATAAGACGTTGCATGTAGTCAAATTTATCCATGGGGAAATCCTCTATGGGAGACACGTATTGTATCCCAGCTATGTTTGCCACATACTTTATTTGGCCATTGTCAGCTGCGATCTTTATTGCATTCTCAATGTCTTCATCCTTTGTGAGGTCAGTTTTCACAAAGATCACATCTCCACCCAATTCCCTTGCCATTTCTACGGTCTTTTTTCCCTCATCTTCATTTATGTCAAGTCCGATGGCAGTAAGCCCGTTTAGGGAGGCTGCAATGGCTGTTGCTCGGCCTATACCTGTACCAGCTCCAGTTACAATGCACACATTTTCCTTTGTGAAGTTTGGATCCTCAAGGATTAAAACCTCTGATCTTTGGATCCTTGGTTCGTTGATGTCAAAGGTTCCCATATTAGCTTGCCTCCTTTCAAAAAAATAGTTTGATTAAAAATGGTGTTACGGTTGCTGTTGCCACACCGTTCAGTGCCATAGCCAGACCTGCTACCGAGCCCTGGAGTTCTCCCTCTTCAAGGGCCCTGGCAGTTCCTATGCCATGGGAGGCCGAACCCATGGCAAAGCCAAAGGCCAGAGGATCTTTAATCCCACATAACCTCAGGAATCCGGGGCCAAGAACCGCACCCAAGATCCCAGTGGCAATCACAATGGCAGTGGTAAGGGAGGGTATTCCATTTATCTTTTGAGCTATACCCATGGCAATGGGGGCTGTCACTGACTTGGGGGCAATGGAGGCCACAACCTCCGAGGATGCACCCAAGGCATGGGCAATACCTGCTGCTGCCAACACACCTATAATACTTGCCACCCCCACAGAGATCAGAAGGGGGCTTTTTCTCTTCTTTATCTCCACCATCTGCTCATGAAGGGGAACTGCCAAGGCTACCACTGCAGGACCGAGGAAAAAGCTGATCACCTTTGCTCCTTCAAAATATTCTTCATAAGGGATTTGGAAAGACTTTAGATAGAGTATGAGGGTGATCACCGATAGCATAACGGGATTGAGGAGGGCAAATGGATATTTTGTATATATGATCTTAAAGAAGTAAAAGAGGCCAATTGTGACGAAAAAAGAGAATATGGGCTGAGTTAGGAGTGACTTCATGATCTATCTAACCTCTGGACAATAATGCCTGATATATATAAAACAGCAAAAGTGCTAACAAAGTAAGAAATAACAATCGGTAAAAAATATTCATTGATAATGTTGAAGTAGACCATAAGTCCAACTCCAGGTGGGATAAAGAGGAGAGATAAGTTATTTAGTAGAATTTTGCTGCTGGGTTTAACAGTTTCAGCTTTGACAATATTAAACTCGAGAGCTACTGTTAATAGAACCATTCCTATAACACTTCCAGGGATGGGGAGAGTAAGAAGGGTTGAGATAAATTCACCTAATATCAAAAAGCAAAATAGAAAAAAAAGACTTTCTATCAATCCCGTACCTCCTTAGAGTGTCGTTGACAGTTGTAGTTCTGATTGTTTTTTAAAAAAGTCTAAAACAAAAGTTATATGTTTTTTCATGGCCTCAAGGGAAGCTTGTGTATCTCTATGCCTAATAGCTAAGTATATTTCTGTATGCTGTTGCATGATCTTGTCCACATTTTCTGGTATCTCATAAAGCTTTTGTAGGTTCATCTTGATTCCAAAGAAAAGGAAGTTATACATGCTTCGCATAACTTTGACCTGGACAGGATTCTTTGTGGAATAGGCAATTGCCATATGAAATGATATATCTGCCTCATGTCCAAGCCCACCTTGGGCTATATCCTGCTTCATGGTCTCAAGGCTGGTTTTTAGATGCATCAGGTCGCTTTCATCTGCTCTCAGGGCAGCGAAGGCAGCTGCATTGCATTCCAGTCCAAGTCTTACCTCTAAGATGTGCTGCAAATTGATATTCTCTCCCTCAAAGAATATGGAGAGGGGATTTTGGGATATCTGATCCAAGGGTTTCACAAAGGTGCCTTGGCCTTGTCTTTGCTCCAGGAGACCCTTGACACACAAATGGCTAACTGCTTCCCTAATCGTGGGTCTACTCACCTTGAATTCTTTGGCCAGTTCCCTTTCTGAGGGGAATCTCTCCCCGGGTTTTATGAACCCCCTAAAGATCAATTCGGTGAGCTGTTCAGCCACTTGATCTGAGATTTTTTGTGGTTTTATGGGCTTAACCGGTAGACCCATTACAGCTTATCGCCTCCGAAAGGAGTTCTATGGTGTGTAAGATCTCTATATTATCACCATTTTTGCTAAATATGTCATGAAGCTGGAACATACAAGCAGGACATGCGGTTGTCAATAGGTTTGCTCCTGTGGCCTTAAAGTAATCCCTTTTCTTTTTGGCAATAGAAGAAGACATGTCATAATATTTTATGTTGAATGTTCCTCCCATGCCACAGCACATATCAGAAAAAGGCATCTCTATGAGGCGGTTATTTGTGCAAGTTCTTACGAGTTTTCTTGGCTCTTCCCATATCTTAAGGGATTTTCTCAAGTGGCAAGGGTCATGATATGTGACTATCTGATCTTCTCTATTTCTGGCATAGGGAATTGCATTTAGATCTAAATTAGCAATTAAAAATTGGTTAATATCCATTGCCCTGTTACTGAGTTTTTGAATGTCTGTATCTCTGAAGCTGGTAAAATTTTTTGAGAACATGGGCCAAATCTCTTTGATTGTCCACGTACAGGTAGGGCAAGAGGATACTATGAATTCAAATTCTCTTTCCGAAAAGACTTCTAAGTTCTTGTTCAAAAGTGCCTCAAAAGATTTTAGATCTCCAGAGGAGAGGGCAGGAATACCACAACAAGCTTGGGTTTCAGGTATGAACACATCGTAGCCATAATATAAAAGAATATCCAATGTTGCATCCTTTATAGTGGGAAAAATCTTGTCTATTACACAACCCACAAAGACTGCGACTGTGTGCCCCTTTGGTCTAGTGGTATTAAACCGTAGCCTTTTAGTCTCTCTAGGTTTGGTCTGAAACTTTATGTGACGGTCTTTAAGTACAGGAAGTGGTATCCTTGAACAGGAGGTTCCCAATGATGGGTGAGCCTCCTTAAATAACAACTTGGAAACTATTTTGAAAAGTTTAAAAAAGCCATTAAAGATCCTGGGATTGGATATTACACCTCGAAGGAGGATTCTCTCAAGGGGACCTATCCCCAAATAGAGACCCACTATTGTCCTTGCCCTCAAGAAGATTTCCACTGCCCTTACCCCGCTTGGGCAGTTAGCCTGGCAGGATCCACAAAGGAGGCAACGTTCGAGCCTCTTTTTTACCTTTATTGGATCCTTTAAGATCTCCCTAAGGAGTCCATCCAATAGGGAGAGCTTGCCCCTGGCCACATCGGTTTCAAGCCCTGTCTCCTGATAGACAGGGCAGACTGCCTGACACATGCCACATCTCATACACTGAATCAGTTGGGTATCCAGTTCCCTTAAGGACTCTAAGATGGATAAGAGCTTACTTTTCATCTCTATTCATACAATACTTTGCCTGGATTGAATATGGATTTGGGATCCAAGGCCCTCTTTATTTTTTGGGAATAGAGCAATGTGTACCTATTAGTTTCCTTTTCCAGATATTTTGACTTGGCTATACCTATTCCGTGCTCCCCAGAAAGGGTTCCGCCCAGGGCCAGGGCTGCTTCAAAGATCTCCTCAATGGCCTTTTCTACTCTCTTCCATTCCTCCCTGTCCCTTTTGTCTGTAAGGATTGTGGGATGCAGGTTTCCATCTCCTGCGTGTCCAAAGGTCCCTATCAGCAGTTGATGCCTCTTGGCAATGGTTTGAACCTCTTTTACCATGTCAGGGATCCTGCTCCTTGGTACAGTGGCGTCCTCAAGGATTACGGTAGGCCTAAGCTTTGCCAGGGCCGAGAGGGCGCCTCTTCTTGCCTCCCAGACTCGATCCCTCTCTCTTTGATCCCCTGCAACCTTGATTTGTAGTGCCCCATTTCTCCTGCATAATGCCTCTATGGTAAGGCTATCCTCCTCTACCTGGGAGGGGTGCCCATCCACCTCTATTAGTAGGAGTGCAGCTGCATCTGTGGGTAGGCCAGCCTTGGAGTAGGCCTCCACCGCCCTGATGGTGAAATTGTCCATAAATTCGAGGGTACAGGGTAGTATCCTGGCACCTATTATCTCCGAAACTGTGATTGAGGCCTTCATCACGTCATCATAGTAGACCACCATGGCCTTCCTATGGCGAGGATAGGGCAGTAGCTTTAGGATTATCTTGTAGATAAAACCCAAAGTTCCTTCAGAGCCTGTGATCAATCCAGAGAGATTATAACCAGTTACACATTTTACGGTTCTTGAGCCTGTCTTTATTGGATTTCCCTCTGCATCGAAGAGCTCTAAACCCATGACATAGTCCTTTGTGACACCATATTTCAGGCCTCTCAAACCTCCGGCATTTTCTGCTACATTTCCTCCCAAGGTGGATACACTTTGGCTTCCTGGATCCGGAGGGTAAAAAAGGCCTTTGGATTCCACCAGGGAGGCAAATTTAGCCGTAATTACACCCGGTTCCACCACTGCATAGAGGTCTGCCTCATTGAGTTCTAAGATTCTGTTTAGGGCATTGGTAAGGATTACGATGCCACCGGGTGATGGCACGGCGCCTCCGCTCAGGTTTGTGCCTGAACCTCTCACAGTGATGGGTATGTCTTCTTCATTACAGACTCTTATGACCTTGGAAGCTGCCTCAGGGTCCATAGGCCTTATTACCAGCTCAGGGATTGTCTGGGGGACTACGGCAGCATCATAGGAATAGGCATAGAGGACTTCCCTTTCAGAAAACAGATTGCCTTTGCCCACTATACTCTCAAACCTCTTCACAAGTGAATCCCTCATGGGAAAAACTCCTTTTTTGATCCCTTCTTGATTATTTATAATACAAATGTTGCAAATGGTAAAGCCAAATTACAATTCAACAGTCTACAAAAAGAAAAAATGGGGACGGATGGGAAAATCTACCCAAATTCTAAGGAGTTACAGTTAATGGACCTCTGGCTAGGCCAAATCAAGGAATCTCGGATTTTTGTGCCACGGGTAACCTCAGAAGAGAGCTCTGCTACAGCCTAATGTTTGGATAGAAGTTCTTATCTAAATGAGAACAAGGTTCGCGGTACGGCCAAGGTTACCCCCATAAAATCCGTGAGCTAGGGCTGCTCAACCTGGGTTGCGGATGTGGTCAGTCCAATATGCCAGGTTCTATTTTCCAAGGTGTTAAAGAAGTTAGGCCTAAATAGAACTTGCCAAAAGCAAGGTCATCTTTTTTCTTGACAGAGATTGGTAAAATGGTATTAATCCTTGCCGTCATCCCCTACCAGAGGAGATTGGGTTTGGAAGAGAGCTTTCAAGGATGGTATTGGATTGCCTTTATGGTCATAGCCTTTGTAATTGGGCAACTGGGTATACAATTTAGGATGAGGAGGGCTGCTGATTTTATCCTAAGAGAGCTCTCCTCAAAAGGTGCCTTTGCCCCAGAGTCTGCCGTGCTCCTTCCCTATTCCAAAGCGGCCCTTATTAATCTGGGTATGCGGGATATGAAGCCAAAAATGCTCGAGTTCCTCATTACACATGGGATTGTGGGTAGGACACAGGATGGAAGGTTTTATCTCCTTAAAAGAGATTCTTAAGGAGAGGTCTTAGTGAAAAAGGTGGAAGGGGGGTGAGAGGAGATTTTTTATCACTCTTACTTGGGTAATCTAATAAAAAAGGAGGTGTCTCATGAAAAAGGGATTTATTGCCGTTTTGGCAGTGGGTCTTGTGCTGGCACTAATGCTTATTGGCACCCAGGTGGTGGCACAACAGGCTGAAAAGAAGAGCAAGATCGAAAAATTTGGGGAAGACAAAAGGGCCATAGAATGGAAGGATAAGCAATGGACTACCTCTGATAAAAAGTTCCAGTGGAGGATAACTGATCCATGGGGAGGTCTTAACTTCGCAGAGATCACGAAACATTTCTGTGACAGTGTAAGGGCAGCCAGTGGTGGAAGACTGGACATCAAATGGTATCCCACTGGTTCCCTTGTACCTGCGATGGAGATCTTTGATGCGGCTGCCAAAGGTGTTATAGATGCCTTCCATTCCTGGCCAGGCTATTGGAAGGGCAGAGATGAGGCATTTGTGGCCTTTGCCTCTGTCCCCTTTGGCCTTGATTTTGAGGGCTACAACATCTGGTATTACGAGAGAGGCGGAAAGGAGATGTTCGATGAATTATATGGGAGGTTCGGTCTAAAGCCTTTCTTCTGTGGTAACGTAGGCCAGGAGCTAGGACTTCACTCCAACAAGAAGGCAGTCAAGATGGAAGATTTTAAAGGTATGAAGGTTAGGACCGTGGGGTGGTACATGGACATTCTCACACGGTTGGGAGTTTCTGTTACGCCCCTCCCTGGTCCTGAGATATATGTGGCTTTGGAAAGGGGAGTAATAGATGCCTGTGAATTCAGCACACCTGCGGCAAATATCACAACGGGGTTTCATGAGATTACAAAATACGTCATAGAGCCTGGGGTACATCAGCCCTCTTGCCAGTTTGATGTTGTCTTTAACAAGAAGAAATGGGATGAGCTCCCAGATGACCTAAAGGCCATAGTGGAGATAGCTGCCAAGGAGACACAGCTGTGGGCCAATGCCTGGCAAGAAAACCTTAATATTGAGGCCCTGAAGATAATGGGTAAAAAGACCGAGTTTGTTAGGATGGATGACCAGACCATTGTGGAATTTGCTAAAGTTGCCTTTAAATACCTTGAGGAGGTGGCCGAAAAGCATCCCTTTGCAAAGAAGGTTCTAGAATCACAAGAGGAGTTCAAAAGAGAGTATGCCCAGTGGAGAGAGCTGAGGAAGGGTGTGGCTCCTTGGCCAAAGGAGATGGTCCTACAGGGTAAGCTCTATCAATAAGGTATATAAGGCACCCTGACCCAAGTTGGGGTGCCTGATCCGTCTCTGTACAAGGCTATCAGGGAGCGTTTCCATGAAAAAATTTGCAAGATTTATATGCAAGATGACTGAAAAGATAGGAAAGGTGGCGTGTCTCCTGGTGATTCCTATGGCCGCAGTGGTGGTGTACGAAGTAATTATGAGGCGTGTATTTAACAAGCCTACCAGCTGGGGCTTTGAAATGACCGTGTATATCTATGGCATGCACTTTATGTTCGGTATGGCCCCTGCTTTTCTTTACGACCGTCATGTGAGGATCGACATCATCGTCTTGCAACTACCAAAAAAGGTTCAATTGCTCCTTAGGCTCATAACCTTCTGGCTGATCTTCGTACCCTTTGTGGGTGCCTTTACATATGCCGCAACGCTTTATGCACTACATTCTTGGCAGGTTTGGGAGCACAGCTGGACGGCCTGGAAACCACCCCTCTATCCCTACAAGACAGTAATGCCCGTGACGATGTTCCTCTTATTTTTGCAAGGGATTGCAAATTTTATTCGTGAATATTACCAGCTGAAGGGAGAAGAGCTATGAGTCCTGAGACCCTGTCCCTCCTTATGTTCGGTAGCCTCTTTATAACCCTATTCTTGGGGCATCCTCTTGCATTCTCTTTGGGAATTTTGGCACTTGTCTTCGGGATCATCGGGTGGGGAGGTTCAGTGGATGTGGTATTTAACCTCCTTGCCAACAGGGCATATGGTGTAATGGATGACTATGTACTTGTTGCAGTGCCTCTTTTTATCTTTATGGCACAGGTATTGGATGCCACTGGAATTGCAGAAAGGCTCTTTGAAAGCATGCATATACTCATGGGCCCATTGAGGGGTGGACTAGCAGTTGCTGTGGTCCTTGCATGTACAGTATTTGCAGCCACAGCAGGCGTTGTGGGTGCCACTGAGGTCTCGGTAGGACTTCTTGCCATTCCGGCCCTAATGGCAAAGAGATACAACTATCCCTTGATTGCAGGTTCGGTATGCGCAGGTGGTACGCTGGGTATTTTGATCCCTCCGAGCATCATGCTTGTGGTTTACGGAAGCCTTGCAGCCATCTCCGTAGGACACCTATATGCAGCTGCCTTCGGCCCAGGCTTTCTTTTGAGCCTCCTCTATGTGGTCTACATTTTGGTGGCATGTGCTATAAAGCCCCAATTAGGGCCGGCTCTATCAAAGGAAGAAAGGGTCTACAGCATTCCCTATAAGTTAAAGCTGTTTGTAAAGTCTATTTTGCCTGCCCTGATTCTTGTGGTGGTTGTCCTTGGAAGTATCCTCGGTGGTATTGCTACTCCTACTGAGGCAGCGGGTATGGGCTGTGCCGGGGCTGTGGTGCTTTCCATCATCTATAGGCGGTTCAAATGGAAGGCCATATATGACGCAGCATGGTCAACCTTTCTTACCACTGCGATGGTAATGACCCTATTTTTGGGTGGGAATGCATTTCAGGCCATATTTATGGGACTCGGGGGTGGTGAGGCAGTTAAAGGACTTATCCTTGGGACAAAGGCCGGTTACTACGGTGTCCTCTTTATCATGATGGGTATCGTCTTTTTCTTGGGGATGTTCATCGACTGGCTTGGAATACTTTTGATAGTCATCCCCATCTTCATGCCAGTGGCAGCTGAGATGGGCTACAACCTTGTTTGGTTTTCTACCCTCATATGCATGAATCTTCAGATGGCCTTTTTAACTCCACCTTTCGGATACTCACTGTTCTATTTAAGGGGAATTGCACCACCTCAGATCACAATGGTGCACATATATAAGGGTGTTGTGCCTTTTATAGCCCTTCAGTGGGTCGGCCTCATACTGTGTATACTCATCCCGGATATTATTATGTGGTTGCCAAAGTTGGCCTTTGGTCCAGCGGTTCTAAAGTAGACCTTTATCCCTATGAGATGGAGACATCTCATGGGGATATATTGAGAAGCAATTTTTTCTTGAAAGGCCTTGGATTATATTTTACCGCAATAAAATCCACTACCTTACATAAAGCCCGAAAATGGCCACAAGTGTGCTTACCATAGAGAATCCGATACCCATGAACCAGAGCATGAGGTTGAATCTCTTTTCCACCGCCTCGAATCTTTTTTCAGATGCCTCAAACCTGGCAGTCATCTCTCTTTGGAGGGCTTCAAAATGCTTTTGAGAGGTCTCGGATAGGCTAGTGATCTCCCTTTGGAGGGCTTCGAATCTTTTTTCAGATGCCTCAAACCTGGCAGTCATCTCCCTTTGAAGTGCTTCAAATCTTTTTTCAGAGGCTTGAGATAGTATAGCTATTTCCCTATGGAGTGCTTCAAATCTTTTTTCAGAGGCTTGAGATAGTATAGCTATTTCCCTATGGAGTGCTTCAAATCTTTTTTCAACGGCCTCGAATCGCGCAAGCTCTATTTCCTTTAAGGCTTTAAGCTCCTCTTCAACCTTGATCAGCCTTTCGATAAGGGATAGCTCCTTTATCTTGTCCTGGTTTCTGCGCAGGTAATCTTCTATGGTGGTTTTGAGGTGAAGCTCAAGGATACCCTTTACAACTCTCTCTAACTCTTCCTGGGTGATCTCCTCTAATACTGTTTCTGCCATCTTCTTCCTCCAAAGCTATTGGCTACGCTTTACCCTCTGGAGAAATATGGTCTCTGAGACTCAATTGATCGCCCTCTCGGGACAACTCCATTTCTCTATGAAGCTTAGGACACAATAGTAACCCTAGCATAACAAAAAAGTTTGAGATGTCAAAAAGATTGCCTAACTCCTTGCTGTGCTTGGACTTCTGAGATTTCTCTAAGAGGACGAGACAAAGCACCCCAAAAGCTCATAATGATCAGAGGGCTCTCTATATTTCTTGACAAGCAAGAGCTAATGGGATAGCCCTCTAAAGGTAGATTTTCCTTTAAGGTAATCCAATGGCAGATATCACCCTTTTTCATAGACATAAGAGCGTAAGCGTAATCAGTGTGGGCCCTAATAAGGTCAGGAGCAGGGTCTCCTTTGAAGACCGTTTCTACGAAGCATCTTTGGAGCTAATCGTGATGCTTCCTCACTTAGAGATAGTGGGGGGCAAAGGCAGTGTTAGACCCAAGGACTCCCTGGGGGAGGGTGTGGAACTGGATGAATATCTCAGGTCCATCTTCCATTTGAAGATAGGGCCAGGGATAAAAAAACAGGTAAGGGACCTTCTCAAAGGGGTACCCCATTGGGAATTAGTGTGCTCAATGGTGGAGGATGGTGCAAATGGGGTTATCTTGAGTTTTACCAAAGGAGTTCTTCTGTTGGCCCCAAAAGACTTTGAAGGTGAGAAGCTCCATTTCCAGGAGATGGTAAAAGAGAACCCGAGGCTGTTGAATAGTTGTGCGGCCTTATCCATTGGGAGCCCACTAATGGAAGGTTATGATGGAGGCCCAAGACCCCAAGAGAAAAGATAGCTTACTTCAATTTAACAGGTTGAAACTGGTAACGATCTGGCCCAGGCGTCAAGGTGTGTTGGCAATTAGGGGGCTTATGGAAGATGACATCTATTCCCTTGAGGTCCTCATGGAAATTGGCACAAAGGAACTGGAAATTATCTCCATAGAACCCAAATGGATCCGCATGGAGAACTCCCAGTG
>CALKZT010000081.1 GCA_938002815.1 uncultured bacterium | reverse complement strand
GCAGATCGGCGGTTGCCCAACTGGTGAGGTGAGGGTTACAAGAGGTTATCGTCTACCTGCCAAGTGGGTTATACACACCGTAGGCCCTGTATGGAGAGGAGGAAATTTCAACGAGGACGAACTCTTGAGGAGCTGTTACAGGGAGAGTCTCAAGGCGGCAGTAAATTTGGGGGCCAAATCCATTGCATTCCCATCCATTAGCACAGGTGCATACGGCTTCCCCTTTGAGAGGGCCTGCGGGATCGCCATAAAGGAAGTAACTGAATTCTTGGGCTCAGGCCACGATTTGGAGGTGACCTTTGTATGCTTCGGGAAGGAGGCCTTTGAGATATACAAACGCATCTACCAGGAGACGACAGGAGAATCAATTTGATAGCGAGAAATATTTTAACTGAAAGACCTTTTTTCTTTCAGTGGCGATGATGTGATAGTACTGATCCTGGGGGACATAGATATAGGGCACATCTTCTTCCCTCTTGTACAGAAAATGGGAGAGGATCATCCTGTTTACTGCCCTATGCCCCACAATCATAATCTCCTCACCCCCAGAGCTCAGAAATAGGGCCTTCTTTATACCCAGGCTAATCCTCTCCCTCATGGTGACATAACCCTCACCCCCTGGGTAGACATAGTTGAACTTGTCCCTCTTTCTACTATAGTAGACCTCTGGCATATCTCTTTGTATCTCCTGGTAGCTCATGCCTTCGCATATGCCGCTATTTATCTCGTCGAACTCCTTAAGGGGAATGATCTCGGAACCTTTCTGATAGGAGGCTATGATAGAGGCCGTCTCTATACACCTGACCTTTGTACTAGTAAATATCTTTGGGATCTTCTTTTTGGAAAAGTGTAGGCCAAGAAGATGCGCCTGCTCTCTCCCTTTAGGGGTCAGCGGCGAATCCCCCCCTATCCTATTTTCCAGGTTAAAATACGTCTCACCATGCCTAATCAGAAGCAGTGACTTAACTATGTCTGTCACAAGTAAATCCCTCAAAAGATCATAAAATGGCAGTTCCTTGGATACTACCTCCTTGAGGATCTTACTGTTTAAAGAATCCAAAATTATAAAATTCTCCTCATCAGCAAGGGGGCTATATATAAGCCTATAGTAATCAATCCTTTTTTGAAAATTGTTCATAGCTTCTTTTATGCTAAGTCCATCGAATTCACCTGTCCTTACCTTCTTTTTGATATTCATTTCTATGATCTCTTTATTTTCATTCACACATTCAATAAAAATAACAGGCAAATCACCAAATGATTGTCTGATTAGTTCTCTTCTCTTCTTACTAACATTTGTTGCATCTAGAACTGCAACTTGACCGTTTTTTTCAAGATACTTTAAAGAGCTATTTATATTCATCAGGGCAATTTTTTCTCTGAAAGATGAAGCACTTTTATTATCTGGGTGATAAAATTCTGCAAGAGCGCTTTCTGGAGGACCATATCTTCTTCTTAACACACCATTATTAAATATCCTGCTTTTAATACCATTTCTGTTTAAAAAATGTTTTATCTTGTTTGCAATAGTCGATTTCCCTCTGGCAGGTAAACCAACCATTGCTATTACAAGCTTGTCAGTAATGTTCATTTATCTTTTCTATCCCTAAGCAAGTTACTTATATCCTTGGGAATGTACTCGGCAATCCAACTGGGCATCTCAAAGATACATCCTAAGGTATCAGATTCTCCATAGACACTCTTTTCATCTCCCAATTGCCTTATTCCTATTTTTATGCTTTCCTCCCTGTGGCCAGACCTTATCTTCAATACCAGGTCAGGCTCCACCAAACCAAAGCTTGAGAGGTCCTCTTTGGATTCCCTTGCCACCTTCTTGGCTTGGGCCCAAAGAATTCTGCCCAGTAGTAGATCCACCTTTTCCCCGTCCAAACCCTCAATACCCCCCCAACCCCCCTCCCCTCTCTTTAATTCTAGCTCAAAGGATCTGGTCTTGATAAATACCCCTTCCACCTCCTGGGGTTTAAGCTCCACAAGTCTCTTATACCTGAAGGTAAAGAGATCCTTAGTCAGATCTTTTATCTTATGATCGTCCACCACAAATACCCTGTCTTCTCCCTCCTTTTTGGCATAATAGGCAAACTCTGCGGGCACTGGAGAACCTATAAGTAACGTCTCTTTCCCTGAGTGACCAGTAATGGAAATTTTGGCCTGGGGCTCGTTTAGTCCAAACTCATGGAGATTTTCCTCTTTTTCTACAATCACCCTGCTCATATAGGTGGTATCAAGGGTATTTAGGTATCTTTCAAGCTCTACCATATCAACTTTTGTATTTACCGGACTTTTTATCTTCCAGTCTCCATCTCTTTCGATCTTAATTGGCTCTTTACCAGTCTCATAAATTTCAATGGATGCTATCTGGGATCTCTCTATATTGAATACTTTCTTTTGCCTTTCTTCAACCATCTTTAAACTTTTCTCTTTGCGAATTTCATAAAAATATACAGAACCAAGTGCCAAGAGCACTATAACCATCCCCATAATGCCTTTTAATTTCATCTTGGTCTTCTCCTGAGCCACATCAAGAGAGAAATTCCTAAGACCGTTAGAGGAATAGCTACTACAGATACCCAAAAAATTATCCTTTTTTGTTTTAGGCTCAAAAGTAGAGGCTGAATAGGCTTATGAATCTTTTCGATATTTATAAAATCAAATCTTGATGTCAAATAGTTTACTGTGTTCATCAGTAGCTGCCTATTGCCACCCAATGAGATAAATTGATTTGTAGCAAAATCCACATCCCCAAATACCACAAGCTTGCCCTTGGCCCCCTTTTCATCCGAGGGAAGCTCCCTTCCCTCCCCTATTGCCATAAGGCATACGGGACCCCTTTTGTCGTTCTCCTCCAAAGCCACCTTCCCTTTAAATAGGTTTTCCAGGTCTGTCTCTGCCCAGGAATCCTTTGAGGTATATGCAAGCTCTGTTAGGTCAAAGGTGGGGTTTATCTGCCTATCAACCGATATTGACCTGGCCGTCCTAAAAATTGTTGCGAGCGCGAAGTCTCTGGTTATTCCATGCTCTGTGTATGCCACTACAACGGGCAGGAGGAAATCCCCTCCCTGGGCCTTGCTAAAGGGGTCTACGACTATGTCCTCTCTTAAGACGATACCGTATCTCTTTACAAAATCGCCCAGCCCTGAGTCTGAAAAGGGTTCCATAAAAAGTATCAGGTTCCCACCCTCTTTGAGATATTCCTCCAGGGCAGAGATCTCAGGCTCCAAGAACTTCCCTTCCGGACCTGCCACGAAACAGATCTCAAAGGATCTATCCAATCTCTCCCTTAAAAGGTTTATTTCCTGGATCTCGAAGTTTTCACCTTCAAGGTTCTCCTTTAGTATACTCATCCCTTTCTCTTTTTCATCTTTGTAATCCCTTTCGTTATGACCTTTTACCCATGCGATTCTTCTTGTCTTACCCTCTATGAGCCTATTTATACCGTTTGTAATGTTTTCTTCATTTGGATATTTTACGGTTTGAGTCCTATCATAACCTTGTATCACCACAGTGTTGAACTGTTTAATATTATACTTTTGGGCAATTGATGGATATCGAGTTGGATCCACAAGCCTTGTTTTTATCTTTTTCGAATAATATTCATATGCTGCAAATAGCCTTCTGATACTATTATACTCATCCATCCCTTCTCTTGCAAAACCTATTAATTCTATATCACTTGTTGCTTTATCTAATACCTTCTTTGTCTTATCAGATAAGCTATGTTCTTTTCTTTCAGTTAGATCGATTCTGGTATAATGTCTTAGTGAAAGTAACCCAACAAAAACCAAGATAGCAACAAACATGAAAAACGAAAAAAAGATTATCGCCCTTCTCTGTCCAGATTTCATATCAGTTACCTCTTTATATAACGTTGTTCCAGAACTTTTTTGGTGAAGTAGAGCCAAAAAGAACAAAAAATTAGAAAATACAAGATGTCCCTTGAATCTAATACTCCAATTGAAAAGCTCTCAATGTGTGTTGTCATAGATATGTATTCCAGTACTTTTCCGACTATCTCCCCACCCAATCTCTTCATCCACCCTATTGCCCATATCAATAAGAGCCCGCCAAATGTGAGAACTGCACTGATGATCTGATTCTCAGTTAAAGAGGAGCAAAAGACCCCAAAGGCACTAAATCCCATACCTGCCAGAAGGATTCCAATATATGCGACCAGCACAATCCCCCAGTCAGGGCTTCCAATTATCCCCATCAATACCACCAAAGGCAGGGTCCAAAGGAGCATTCCCACGTATGAGATCATAACGGCAAAGTATTTGCCCAAAAGGCATCCCCAGTCAGAAATCGGATATGTAAACAAAAGTTCTATTGTGCCTTGGCGCTTTTCCTCAGAAAATATTCGCATCGTGAGTAAAGGGATAAAAAGTAATGTGATAATTATAATATTTCCAAAAAAAGGCTTTATAACCATATCAGACAGATTTAACATCTCAGAAAGAAAAGGGTCACTACTTGCCTGAATACTAAGTAGATTAAAATACATCACATTGCTATAAAAAAAATAGCCACAGATTAAAGTGAAAATAAAGGAGACAATATAATAAATAGGAGAAGAAAACATCACCAAAATGTCCTTTTTCATTACAGCGTTTAACCCTTTAACCATATCGTTACCTCACCATTTCTCCTTTATATGAAGTATCATCACCATAAACGACCAGTTTCACAAATATTTCTTCTAAACTAAATTCCTTTTGCCTTAACTCCAGGATCCCAATCCCTGCATCAACTATCTTTTTGACCAGTTTTTTTATCCCATCTTCAGAGGGCTTAATTTGGATTTCGTAGAGATGCTTTCCACATTGGGTCAGCCCCAAAATCATTGGGTCATCCCTTAACCACTCTAAATTTTGTAGATCTCTGTCTAATTTAAAGAGCAGGCTGATCTGATCAGAATCTTCCATCCTCTTGCCCAGCTCAGTAAGGGTGCCCTTTGCCACCACCCTGCCATTGTTTAATATGATCACCTCCTGGCACACCTGACTCGCCTCTGGGAGGATATGGGTACTCAGAATCACCGTCTTATCCCTCCCAAGCCCTTTGATAAGCTCCCTCACCTCCACTACCTGGGCCGGGTCCAGTCCCGCTGTGGGTTCATCCAAGATCAAGATAGGAGGATCCCCCAAGAGGGCCTGGGCTAGGCCTACCCTCTGCCTCTGTCCCTTTGAAAGATGCCTTATGAGCCTCCTTTCCAGTCTCTCCAGACCACATAGGGAGATCACCTTGCTGATCTCCTGCCTTTTGTACCTGGGATTGATCCCCTTGGAATCTGCCACAAAGCCCAAAAACTGCCACACACTCAGCTCCCCGTATAGGGGGACATTCTCGGGCATAAAGCCTATCTTCTCCCTGATCTTCAAGGGCTCCTTCTCAGAGTCATATCCCGATACCACCACTCTCCCCGAAGAGGGAGTAAGGTAGCAGGTGAGGATCCTCAAGATGGTGGTCTTTCCCGCACCATTAGGTCCCAGAAGACCCACCACCCTCCTTTCACCCACCTCAAAGTCTACCCCTTCTACTGCCAGTCTCTGTCCATAGTACTTTGTGACATCAATGACCTGTATCATCTCTATACCTTCTCAGCCAAGGTGATGAGATTATAGCTCCTATTTCCAAGCCCTATGCTTTCTGCATAGGTTAGCTGCAACTCCCAATTAACTTTGGGATATAGTGCCTTGAATTTATCCTTTAAGGCATCCTCCTTTTCTCCCAGAAAGTGCCCAAAGGTGAGGGGCATTCGGTTTACCATGTCCACAGAGGCCTGGTCCAGGGCAACAGGGTCTTGAGATGCCAAGATGCCTATGTCCTGGCAGACCGGGATATCACTATGTCCGTAGCAGTCACAGGCAGGGGAGATATCTGTTAGGAAATTCAAGAAAAAGGCCTTATCTCTCTTGTTGGAGAGGACCGCTTTTGTGTAATCCACCATCTTCTTCATGAAGGACTCTAAGTCTGTGCTCCACTGGATATCTATGGCCTTGCTGGGGCATATTATGATACATTCACCACAACCTATGCAGAGCCTACTTTCTATCTCGGCCTTTTTGTCCACCACTCTTATGGCACCCTGTGAGCAGTGGTCTTCACATGTACCACATCCCACACATCTCTTTTTTTTCACCTTTGGAGAGAGGTCGCTATGTTGTTCCAGCTTCCCCTTCCTGCTGGCAGCTCCCATCCCTGTAT
>CALKZT010000080.1 GCA_938002815.1 uncultured bacterium | reverse complement strand
TGCTGGGTTTAGAGAAGACGGAAGCATTTTGGGATACAAACCTATGATGCCAAAAAAAGTTATGAATACTATACTCAGTGAGGAAAAAAGCCATGCCTTAAAAGGTTGTTTTTTGGCTATATAGATCCTGACAAGTAATATCAGAATCACTGTAACAATAAGTTCAAGAAAAAGAATTGGGTATTTAAGGTAATTCTCAAAGAGCTTGGTATAGAAGGGGGTAAGAATCAAGAATAACAAGATAGCGCACAAGAATATTATCCATAGTTTCTTTGAAAGCTCAAGAGACCTTATTTTTATCTCGCCATTGGTCTTCACAGCGATCCAAAGCAACCCATGTGTAAGAAACATTAGAACAAAGAGAACACCTGTTAAAAGACCATAGGGATTCAGAAGCGTCCAAAAGCTTCCATGATAAATGCCGTTTTTGTCTATTGGAAGCCCTTTGAAGATATTTCCGAAAGCCGCTCCCAAAAGCACAGCAGCCATAAGGCTGGAAATGAACATAAGAAGGTCCCAATTTTTCTTCCAGGTTTCTGATGTGGATTTTTCTCTTAGGTCCACGGCAACTCCCCTTACTATCAAGGCAAAAAGAAGGAGCATCAGAGCTGTATAGAGGGAGCTAAACATTACAGAGTAGGTTAGGGGAAATGCAGCGAAGGTCACTCCACCAGCACTTATAAGCCACACCTCATTCCCATTCCAGAGGGGGCCGATGGCATTGTAGAGTATCTTCCTCTCTTCTTCTGACCTGCCCAAAAAGGGGATTAGGATCCCAACACCCAGATCAAAGCCATCGGTAAGAAAATAGATGGCCCACAAAAGCCCCCACAGAAAGAACCAGATCTCATTTAGAAGCATGGTGCCCTCCTTTTTATTTTATGCCTTCTTTGGCAACCCTGAAAATGAGCCTAAAGCCCAGGATCCCTATGAGGCCATAGACCACCAAAAACGCCACAAGTGTAGTCGCTACCTGGAACCCTGAAATGGGAGATACGGCCTCTTTGGTCCTCAAAAGACCATAGACGATCCATGGCTGCCTTCCCACCTCTGCCAGGGTCCAACCCAGAGCGCAGGCGATGTAAGGAAGGGGGATGGAATATTGCATTATCCTTAGGTATCGGGGATAATTCTGGAGCTCTTTTCTCTTCAACCAGCCATATACGGAGACCACCAGGAAATAGAATCCCAGTAACACCATTAGATTGAAGGAAAGATAGCTTAGAAAGACAGGCGGACGGTCCTCTCTTTTAAATGCCTTTAGGCCCACCACCTCTGCCTTTGGGTCATGCTTTGCAAGGAGACTCAAGAGCCCAGGTATGGGGAACAATTCTATCGCATTCCTTTCATTCTTTTCATCGGGCAGGGCAAGTAGGTATTTGGGCGCACCCTTTTGGGTCTCCCACAGGGATTCCATGGCAGCCAGCTTTGTGGGCTGCTTTTCAGCCAGGTCCGAACCATGTAGATGCCCCTCCACTACAATAAAGACTGAACATATGGCTGCCATCGTTAGGCCCATTCTCGCTGACTTCAAGAAATGATCAAGCTGGTTTTTCTTGAGTATGTGATAGGCACTTACACCAACCACAAAGAGGCCACTTAAAATGTAGGCAGCTGAAATCGTGTGCAAGAATTCCAAAACGGCCCATTTTTGGAAAACGACCTGGGAAAAATCTGAAAGCTCGGCCCTCCCATTTCTAATCACATATCCAACTGGGTGCTGCATCCAAGAGTTGGCAATTAAAATCCATAAGGCACTCAAATTAGAAGCGAAGGCCACTGCCCATATGCAAATTAGGTGGGCTTTTTTCGATAACTTCTTCCAACCAAATGCCCAAACTCCTATAAGTGTAGACTCTAAAAAGAACGCAGCTGTAGCTTCTATTGCAAGGAGAGATCCAAAGATATCCCCCACATAAGATGAATAACGGGACCAATTTGTACCAAACTGAAACTCCAGTGTGATTCCAGTGACTACACCTATGGCAAAATTTATGAGAAAAATCTTACCCCAGAATTTCGTCATCTTTAAATGGGTTTCATCATTGGTGCGCACATAAATTGTTTCCATGATAGCCACCAAAATAGAGAGCCCCAGAGTCAATGGCACAAAGAGAAAATGAAAATAGGTGGCTACCGCAAATTGGAGTCGACTCAAAAGGGTTACATCCATTAGCCCTACCTCCTTTCTTTTTTAAGGTTTTCTTATCTTCCCTCTACACCGCAGACTTCGCCCCAGAGAAGCTTATCAAAGGTTGCCTTGGCCAAGGTCTCCCTAAGCTGCCCCCTAGCTTGCTGCCACACCTGGTGTACAGAGCAATGCCCCTGCCTGTGACATGCATCAGGCCTCATGATGCAGTCGTTTAAGAATATCTCACCCATTACTGACTCCACTACCATGAGGAGAGAGATCTCCTCTGGTTTTTTGAGGAGCCTGAATCCACCTTTGGTCCCCTGAACTATTTCAAAGATCCCCGACCTTTTTAACTGCTTGGCTATCTTTCCCAAGAACTCCGATGGGATATCCATTGCCTGGGATATCTCCCTTTTCTGGATAACACTCCCAAAGGGCTTTCCTGCCATGTATAATACTGCCCTTACCGCGTACTCTGCTGCCCTAACCAGCCTCATCTGAGCCCACCATATGAGATAAATAGGATCTTTTTTATCCTATATAGACCAAGCTGAATCCCTCTGTCAAGAAAAAATCTCTGCGAAAAAAGGAAGAAGCATCAAAGGGGCTAATCTTTAAGCCCCTATTCCCACGGGGGTAATCTCGGGATTTTGCTTTGGAAGAAAAGATTTGCTGGGCCAGAATAGATCTGGGCTGGCTAAGAGGGATCCAAGAGAACCTTCAGAAAAATTTGTCGCTTTTTAGAAGGAATTTTGATATGGATTCCCAAACCAGAACATGGGGAATTCGTTATTATCACAGGGGATGCAGTAATATTAAGGCCGAAAAAAGTATTGGTCTAAAGGGGGGTAGCTCCAAATTAAGGCATTTTGTGAGTAGTGCTATAAGTGGCCTATTCTCTGCATTTAGTTAAGACCCATAGCTTATTGAACATATACCTTGGGTTAAGATTTTTGGGGGAGGTTGTATGATGAGGATATTTTCTTTGACAATAGTTTTCATTTTTGCCACTCTAAAAATATGCTTTGCAGAGCTTGAGATTAAAGAGACAAAATTTAATTTTGGAGAAGTAGAAGAAAAGAATATTGTAGAACATGTATTTACAGTTCGAAATATTTCGAAAACACCAGTTGAAATATTATCTGTAACACCTGACTGTGGCTGCACAGTTGCTGATTTCAGCAAAAGAATAGGTCCCGGGGAAACAGGGTATGTAAAACTTGTTTTTGATACCAAGGGATATAAGGGTAAAGTAGCAAAATCAGCAGTTGTTAGGACAACCGATGAAAACAAAAAAGAATTCATTTTGGTTTTGGAAGGCCAAATAAAAGTGCCAATAGATGTTTCGTCAAAAAATATCCTCTTCTACGGCCAAGATACAAAGGGACAAAAAAAGGTCATTACAATAAAGGCGCAAAAGAATGAGCAGTTGAACCTAAAATTCTTACGAAACAGCTTGGAAGGAAAGATTTCCTATGTGTTGAAGGAGGAGGTGAAGGGAAGAGAGTATAAGCTTGAACTGGTGTGTTTAGAAGGGCCTGAAGCAGATTTCTTCGGAGAGATATCCTTTTCAACAAACTACAAAGAGGAACCAGAGCTGAAGATAATGGTTAGAAAGATGGCTCATAAGAGATGAAATCCTACTACCCAAGGGAGAGAAGAGGGGATGTCAGACCCGAGAGGTATGGACTTGTGCATGTCTACTTTGGAGAGGGGGTGGGAAAGACCACAAGGGCCATTGGCCTTGCAGTGAGGGCCGCAGGCGAAGGGCTGAGGGTAGCCGTGGTACAGTTCATGAAGTCCGGGAAGTCAGGGGAGGTAGAACTTATCAGAGGGGTAGAGAATATTATCTACTTCTGTCCCGGACCACATCCTTTTATCCTTTCCAAAGGGCCCCAGGAGATCCACAGGGCACATGCAAGGGCTGCTTATGCAAAGGCGCTCGATTTTGTGAGATCAGGGGTTCATGTGCTTGTCTGTGACGAGATCCTGAATACCCTCCTATTTGGCCTGCTCCGGTTGGAAGAGATCTTAGATCTGATGGAGCTGTGTCGGGGAAAAACGGAACTCATAATGACAGGGCGAAATGCCCCACCTGAGGTGATACACAGGGCTGATTACGTAACAGAATTCGTTCAGATAAAGCATCCCTATTATGAGGGTCAGAGGGCGAGGCGGGGAATAGAATATTAGAAGGCTTGACCCAAGTCAATGCAGGTCAAGCCGCAATCTTTTAGGATCTTCTCCAAAAAAAGGAGGTGCCAAAATGTTTTGCTATCAGTGTGAACAGACTGCAAAAGGCGAAGGCTGCACAAAGATTGGTGTCTGTGGGAAAGAGCCTGATGTGGCTGCCTTACAGGACCTACTTGTCTATGCCCTGAAGGGTCTCGGAGTGGTGGCCGC
>CALKZT010000079.1 GCA_938002815.1 uncultured bacterium | reverse complement strand
TTCTTCTCCCCACATAGGGCCTCTATATCCACACCCAACAGCCTGGATGCCTCTATTAAACTGATATCTTTGGGGACCTCCCCCCTCCTGCCTGATGGTTGAAAGATTACTTTGGCCTTCTGGTCCATAAACCCCTCCAATCAGTTGGCTGCCTTAGTCTGCTGCATTTCCCTCAGCCTCGCTATCATCTTAATGGCCTCTTGCACCGCATTCCCTGCTGATTCTGCATAACCATCAGCACCAAACAGCTTGGCCACATCCTTTGTGACAGGTGCACCCCCAAGCATTATGGCCACATTGGGGTTCTTCTCCTTTATCATCTTGATCACCTTTTTCATGCCTAACATGGTAGTGGTCATCATGGCTGACATGGCCACCACCTCCGCATCCGTCCTCAACTGCTCCTCCACAAACTTCTCCAAAGGCACATCCCTCCCAAGGTCGTGAACCTGCCATCCGGCTACATCAAACATCATCTTTACGAGGTTCTTCCCTATATCATGCACGTCTCCTTGAACGCTCCCTATAACCACCTGGGCCACCACCCCTGATTCCTGCTTAGGTACATGGGGTCTTAGGATGTCAAGACCAGCGTAAAGGGCATCAGCACACATAAGCACCTCAGGCACAAAGTATTCGTTACGCTCATAGAGTTCCCCTACCACCTCCATACCTGCTGCGAGCCCATCCATTATCATCTCCAGGGCAGGGTAACCCAATTCAATGGCCTTTGACGCAGCCTCCTTTACCTGTTCCTCGTTATAATTGATGACCCCTTCCTTTAATTGTTTCAGTAGCTCTTCCTTTGTTGTCATCCCTTTGTCTCCTTTCCCTTAATGTTAGAGCCTACCCACTGCTGGGCTGGGTCTTCTTCCGTATTCATGTGTGGTATCTACACATGCCTTCATGTTCTCGAAAACTATGGCAGGCCACAGATCACACCCTGGCATTACTGCATCCACACCATTGTCTATGATCCACTTTATGTGCTCTACGGCCTGCTCCACTGTGGTAGATGGATCACAGGTGATCTTGTAGGTGTCCACATTCCCCATCAACAGCACATCAGGACCAAGCTTCTTCCTCGACTCTTTGATGTTGTTCTTGATATCCACTGTTAGACCATCTGCATGACACTCTGCCATCATGGTGATCAAAGGATCCGTCTGTCCACATATGTGCAATAATTTGGGAGACTTCCAGGCATCCAGTATCCTGGTCAGCCTAGGTTGTATCAGCTCCTTAAAGGTCCTCGGGCTTAGAAGATCCGCAGCAACACCTGGCTCCCTGAGGGTGATATAATCACAGCCAGACGCCTGAAGCCACTTCCCAAGCTCTATGATCATATCCGTCAGCTTGTCCAATAACTCTTCCACCTTCTTCTTTTCCTTAAATACCGCCTTTAAGATCATATCCAGCTCTAACATCTGCCCCGCCTGTGTAAATGGCCCCAACTGCCAACACCCTATGGGTAGCTCAGGCGCCTCCTCCTTTATGATCTTGATCGCCTTGGGCAGTAAAGGTAGCCTCCCCCTCTCCATTATGTCCTTCGGTATCTCCACCTCCTCCATCGTCTTCCATTTCTTGTGGGGGATCGTCGGATACAGTATGTCCTCTGAGTTCTCGTATAGGCTTATCTCATTCCCCACTGCCTCGGACTCCATGGTCATGTCATAGGGAATTACCACACAGTCAAATCCCATAAGCCTCGATGACCATATGGCCGACATGGCCATACGACTGGCATCCGTGTGTATCTGCGCAAACTTACAACCTACCTTCTCTATCCCAGGCATCACCACCATCCCCATCCCACTGAAAAAGGGCATCGTATCTATGGGCTCCTTCCTCAGTAACCTCAATACCCTCTCCTTGGGCGTCAACTCTCCCATAACCCTCTCCTTTCCCTTTATTTGATGGCCTTCAACTGCTCGACAAAATCAGGAAATAGCTTGTAGAGTGGATGACTCTCGGCCTTCGGAAGCTCCCTTGTCTCCCCAAATACAGCCGTTGCCAAAAAGGCATCCGCCAATGCCACAGCAGGAAAGATCCTCGGTGCCCCTGCCATGGGCCCTGAAAAGATAAAATCATGGTACATATATGACGAAAGCGCCTCCAAAGCAGCATCCGCTGCTGACCACCCCTTAAATCCCCATAGCTCCTTCGCCTGCTTCCACATATATGAACCATTCGATGGGGCACTACCACACGGAAATCCCCACTTCTCCTTTATAAGACGGTTCGCTAAACCACATAACGCTGTGGCAGGTCCGTTCATCACTGAGGTATCCACCATGATCGTCTCAAACTTGGCTCCTACCCGCTCTATGGCATCCAATAGCTTCTGTGTACCTGTTATCCTCCCACCGGGCATCTGATCTGCCGGATCAAAACTCACCAACAACACGTGCTTCACCCCTATCTGGTATATCTCCCTTATCTCAGTCTCTATGTCTTGCTCCCATACCGTCAGAGAATTGTAAAACATCCGATCCAATAAACCCTTCTCAGCACAATACGCAGCCCCCTCCAACTTGGGCTTCATCACCCACGCATCTATGCAAAAAGGCATATCGCTCACAGAGGTCACAAAGTCTATGAAAAGCTTGAACTCCTGACCACTGTTCCCCACAATGTCTGCCATACCCGGTACCCCTGTCTCCTCACTGAGCCTATCCTGTGTCCTCAGTAGCTCCTCTGCCCTCTTCTCGTTAAAACCTTCCTTCCTCTTCCCCTCAAATACCTTGTCCCCCTTCTGAAATATGCTCGAGATCACCACAGTCGCATATTCCCCAGGCTGACCTCCTACCTTCACACCTCCTATCTCTGCTCTTTTCTGCACAGTGGAAAATCTAAACATAGAACACCTCCCTTCTGTGGGCTTAGGGTGTCGACATACTTCTCGGACCATCTACATCGGTTTGGAGACTAACTGGAAATGAGGGCCTTTGCTATCGTCCAAAGGTCTATAGTGAAAGAAGGATCGGCTGATTTTTTAGGGTACGGCTGGTTATTAAAAGATGTCCGATGACTTGGGCCAGTAAAAGGCCTTAAACATTATCCCTTTCCACTAACCCAAGCTGTATTGCATACCTGATGAGCTTGGCGTGGGTATCCAGATTTAGCTTTTCCATGATCTTAGCCCGATGCGTCTTTACGGTACTGGTACTTACGCAAAGCATGTCAGCTATCTGCTTTGTGGAATAGCCCTCTGCAATAAGTTGAAATACCTCCCTTTCTCTGTCTGAAAGGGTTTTAAACCTCTCATCCCTGCTCATCTTCTGATTGGTAGACAAGTAGTTCTCCACAACCACCTTTGAGACACCTGGGCTCAAGTAGGTCTCCCCCTTTATGGCAGCTTCTATGGCATTCAAGATGTCCCTACCACTACAGTCTTTCAGGAGATACCCCGACACACCCGTCTCAAGTAGCTCATGAATATAGTGCTCGTTAGAGTACATGGAAAGGATTATCACTTTTGTCTTAGGCAAGGCCTTTTTGATCCTCTTGGTGGCCTCTACACCATTTAGTAAGGGCATGGCTATATCCATTATCACCACGTCCGGCTCAAGCTCCACCGCCTTTTCCACCGCGATCTTGCCGTTAGATGCCTCACCTATTACAAGGATACCTTCCTGATCCTTCAGAAGCCTTGCTATCCCCTGCCTTACTATGGTGTGATCTTCAGCTATCAATACCCTTATCTTTTGGCTCATGGTCCCTCCCTCCCAAAGGGATCTCTATCCTTATCTTGGTGCCCTTTCCTATCTGAGATTTTACAGAAAAGGTTCCACCCAGTAGGGAGCTTCGCTCCCTCATGCCCAGTAGACCAAGGGAAGAGTTCTTCTCTCCGGCACCTAACGGGTCAAAACCGCAGCCATCATCTTCTGCCAAGAATATGATATTGGGGTAGCTCTTTATTATAGAGAGCCGAAAATGCTCCGCCCCAGAATGCTTTAAGGTGTTTGTCAAGGCCTCCTGGGCAAATCTATATAGGGTAGTCTCCATATCTAAATCCAGGCGCCTGTCAAAACCTATCATTTTGAAATCGATCTGTATCCCTACCCTTGCTTGAATCTGCTTGAAATAAGAATGGAGTGCTGGCTCAAGCCCCAAGTCTACCAAGAGGGTGGGATGAAGCTTATAAGAAAGTTGCCTGATCTCGGTGGAAGCCCTAAGGACCATCCGCCGAATTTCATGAAGTTCATCTATAAGCTTGATATTATCTGGGGGTATAAGCCCTTGCAGACGCTCGAGGGCAAGATTTATGGCAGTCAAAGATTGCCCTGCCTCATCATGGAGTTCTCTTGCAATGCGCCTCCTCTCCTCCTCTTGTGTAGCAAAGAGCCTTTGGGTAAGCCTTTGTAACTCCTGCTGATGCCCACTTATGGTGTTCATCAATCTAACATTTTCAATGGCCCCACCCAAAAAGTTCCCCAGTGAACCCATAAGACGTTGAACATGGGCCCCCAGGAGGTCCTTTGCCCTTGCATCGAATGCAAAAAAGCCAATGGCCTTCCCTTTAAAGGCAATTAGAAAACATTTAAGCCAAAGGAGCTTATCAGTGGTTTTCGTGGAAACACTTATATGAAATGGTGGGAAGGTGCTTGTGGGAGGGAGGTCAACATCTTCTTTAAAAAGCTTTTTCATTAACAACAAGTCTTTAAATTGGATCTCTATTTCTTTTTTTCGAAGTTCTGCTAGGCTACCCGTGGCAGTTGCTATTTCAAAACTCCTCTTATCTCTGTTTAACAGAAATATAGCTCCCTCGCTGTTTCTTATAATTTTTAAGAGATTTCGCAAAGTCACATCAAGAATGTAATTTATATCCATAGTATGATTCATAGCAACTGCAATTGAATTGATTAGCGATAATTCCCTATTTCTCTTTTTCAAATCATCTTCGACTAATTTTCTCTGTGTTATATCTTTTATGATGCCTTCAATTTCCACTTCATCTGTCTTTTCATTGTAGTATTTCCTGCCAGATATCAGAACATGAATCTTTGTGCCATCTTTACGCTTAAATATTGTTTCATAATCCTTAACATAACCTTTGTGCTGTATTAGATCTATAAATTTATCTCGATATTCAGGTCTTAGGTATAAACTCTGCACAGATTCTATATCTAATACCTCTTGTTTATTGGAATATCCAAGCATTTTGACGCCCGCCTCGTTTATATCCCTAATTTTCCCTTGTTCGGTAGAGATAAATATCATATCATGGCTTCCTTCAAATATCCTCCGGTACTTCTGTTCGCTTGCAACGATCTCATTTTGCAGTTTTTTCAGTTCGCTGATATCCTTAAAGATCTCAAGGCCACCCACTATCTCTCCGTCTTTATCTCTAAAGGCCGAGGTAGAACATATTATGGGAATTTTTTGCCCATATATATTGGTAATTTCATATTCTTGATTTAAGATATCACTTTGAACTTTTATAGCCCTTTTTAAAGCACAGGAGGTCTCGCATACAGTATTTTTGAATACATCTTTGCAGTACATACCCACTGCATCAACCGCTGAAAAGCCTGTTATTTTTTCAGCTGCTGGGTTGAAATAGGTTATCCGAAACTCCCTATCTGTTGTAAAAACACCATCGGGTATTCTGTTTAATGTTTCAATAAAACTCTCTTCCCTCTCATATATCTTCTTTAGAGCTTCAAAGTTGTATCTCTGAATTTGAGCTGAAAGAAATGAACTTACTCCATCAGGATGTAGAGTTGCCCTAAACGTAAAATAGGAGCAATAAAGACAGTAACCTATTTTTTGAAACATGCTCCCTTTTAATGGGATTATTGTGCAACTTGTTTTAGAAATAAACCAACATTCCGAGTCAAATTTTTCAAAGGCAGGGCAAAGCATCTTGTTGCATTGAAGGTATTCCCAACACCTAAGGTCTTGCTTCTTTGATTCAGCAAGTATATTCTTTTTTATGTGATTTTTGAACAACGAATTCACAAAAATCATCTCCTTTGGCTCTACATTTTGGTTCAATCGCCGTAAATGTATTATACCCTTCGGGATAGCTGTCTCCATAAATTAGATCCATAAATGCGGCGCTAACACCCCTCAACATATAGCACTTGCCTGATTTAGACAACCCGTGTCGTGAAATGTAGCCATCTGCTTCATAAGACTCAGTCGCTCTTAAAACTAAGTTTTCGCCTGGCACCAACTTCACAAGCTCAATATTTCCCCATCCCAGCCCTATTGCAACTGATATGAAGCCTTGCAATTCATCTTCTTGAGTCTCTATCATAGGTTGAACGATTTTTTCCCATTCCTTTGACGTCCTTATACCATGGAATGTGGCATATCCACACTCTTGGGCAGCATCAATCAACAGTTGCTCGGCTTTAGTTTGTCTACTAGGCTCCATCATAAGTTCAAATTCAAAGGAAAGCTTATTATAGTAGTCTACAGAAAACAATGAGAGGTACACACCAAAAATAGGGATAATTCCTTTTGCATCTCTGTATTTTGAACCTTCCATTATTGCCTGTATAATCTTTTGAGTATCAATTGCCATGATATTTTGGATGTTTAACTTAGTTAACTACTAATGGTGATATCATCTGTGACTCCCTGCTATCTTGAAGACGCAAGTTTCATGCCTCATCATCTTGCAGGCAACTTCAGCCACCTTAAAGTAACCAAGGTGTTTTTCATATAGTAGATTACAGAGCCCAGCAATCCACCCCCTTGTGAAGTGACAACCTGGGGTATCCCTCTTCCCATGTTTGGCTAGCCAGCCTGTAACATAATGACTAAATGGGCTCACTGCCTCACCCCCTTCCTCATCGAGGCTTACAAAGTGTATGATCCCAAGGCCGCAGCTCTGATAAAGGGTGCAAGCAAGTTCAATCCTGCTCTTGATCGTCTTTATATTTGGATATCGTTTAAAATATTCACGAAACATGGAGTAGGTGGCCTCCTCTGCGGAACGGCACATGAGATCGATACCGATTTCCCCAAAGGTCTCTTCCAGCATAGCCTGGAGATTAATATTATAATGGTGACAATGCATTGCTATGGGCAGGCTTGAGAGGAGGACCTGGCCGCCTTTTCGAGTGAGGTCTTTCTCCCATTTTATTAAGGCCATATCTGGGCTCCGTTATCAAGGTTGTCCTTTAGTCTCATTTTATCTATTATACCAGTAGATTCACGAAAAAGGGGAGTCAGTAATATGAGAGAAAAACAGAGCAGGGCAATACTCATAAGTGGATTTTTGGGCTCAGGTAAGACCACACTCCTAAGAGAGATTCTCTCCTGGAAAGGGGATTTACGGGATGTAGCTGTGATAGTCAATGAATTTGGAGATGTGGGGATAGATGGTGATCTTCTCAAAGACATAGGCTCAAACGTTGTAGAGCTTACAAGTGGTTGCATCTGCTGCACTGTCCAGGCTGACCTTAGAAGCACGCTCCTGGAGCTTTTTGAGGTATATCACCCATCCTGGCTTCTCATAGAGGCCACTGGATTGGCAGACCCCGCTAACATCATCGCCCTCTTCTCTGATGGATATTTGAGGGAGAGGGTAGCCCTATTTAAGGTAATAACAGTACTTGATGCAGAATACTGGGAAGGTAGAGACATATTTGGACCTCTCTTTGAAAACCAGCTCAAAGCTGCTGACACCATAATACTGAACAAGGTGGATCTGGTTCCCCATGAGCGTGTTCCTGTAATCCTTCAATCCATATACCACCACTTCCCTTCCAAGCAGGTTATACCCACTGTATTTGCAAAAGTTGACCCTGACGTAATATTTCTTCCACCCTCCATAGAAACAAAGATGCCCAAAGATATCTTCCCCATAATTTCACACGATCACCACCATCATGATGCAGACATTCTTCCGAAAACTTTCAGTTTCCAAGGATATACCTCATTTTCATATACAAGTGAAGTAAGATTTAGGCTCGAATGTATAAAGCAAACTCTCCTTAATTTTCCACTAAACATATTTAGGATAAAGGGTTGGTTCGTATCTGATGAAGGTACATATTTTATTAATCTTGCTGGAGGAAAAGGGCTTTTTGAAAAAGTATATGACAAGTTTCCGAATAAAATTGTATTTATTGGGTGGAATATGGACATTTCATTTATTACAGAAAACTTAAACAAATGTGCTCTTTAGCAACATTTGTACAATCTTAAAAGCCTTTTGTCCATCACAAAGTAGAATTTCATAAAACTTGAACCATCAGGCCTTGCTCTTACTCCATGAAGAGTATCTGCCATTTCAACTGTTGCTCTTAGATGTGTTATAATTATAAGCTGTTTATTTTTGCTGATATCTTTGAGAAATACTTGTATTGATTTATGATTTACATAATCAAGTGATGGCTCAACTTCATCAAAAAGATATATAGTACTTCCCAATTGGTCAAACAGTGAAGCTTTAAAAGCAAGGCTCACTATAGATTTCTCTCCCCCACTCAGCTGGTGGATATGTCTTCTTGTATTTGATCCTGTGGATATTAAAATTTCTAATATACCATTCTCATTGACTATGTCAGGATTAAATCTTGGGACAAGAGTTGTCATATAATTTACAAATGTGGATTTAGAAGAGGTTACCATTCTGGTCACCTCTTCTCTATCGCTGATACCGAATAAGTCGCTAATCATATCAAATCTCTTTTCTGCAGGGAGGGAAAAGATGTCGTTAATTTGTTCCTGTCTTATTATAGATTTTATGACATTATTTAATCCAAGGACATCCAGTTTTTCTTCATATTCGGCCCTTGAAACTTGTGCACTATCTATAAAGTAGGACTCTTCGCCAGATAGGTACGCCTTCCTTGTCAAATTTAAGGTGCCTTTTGTTTCACCAATGCTATAGTTCACTTTGAGGGTAACTGCTGCTGTTTTGGCTGGAGGATATTGCCTATTTCCTGCAAAGAATATTTCATCAGCATAATAACACCTGAGTTTATACAAGTCATTTTCTCCAAGACACCAGGCTATTGCATCAAGTATATTAGACTTCCCAACCCCATTATTACCTATTATGACGTTTATACCTTTCTTGAAGCTCATATGTGTTTCTTCAGAAAATGATTTGAAGCCTTCAATTATTACATCTTCAATATATACACTTCGATTATTCAGCATAATCCTTACCTCCAGTTTACTTCCCATTTAGGTAGGACTTGATTTTTTCTACTAATTCCTCAGATGCTGGTATTATTGCTTCGTAAATAAGATCCCCATCTATTGCTATAGAAGGTAGCATTTTAGCTCTTAGTTCTCTATATTTCATTACCCCTTCTCTTGTCCTCATGTCCCATTCTCTTATAACAATTTTCTCTTTTATCTCTTCCGGTAAGGACCTTACCGTTTCCGCCATATAGACGCAAGCCATTCACTGATGAAAGTCGGTTACCAGTAAATCAAGTGCGATTTTATCCTTATCCGTCTCCTTAGACATCTTTAGAGCCTTTTAATGCTTGGTTTATTCTCTCTATCAGTTCATCCTCTGTGGGCGTTGATTCAAAGGCAAGTTCACCATTTATGAATATAGAAGGGACAGGGGGTTTTCTTGTGGTCGTCATGGAGAGTTGAAAGTACCGAGTTGCCCCCTCAAGTGTCTTGGTATGTACCACCTTGAATTCTACCCCCTCCATTTGAGAGACGACCCCTTGGGCCAACCTGGCCATGTAGACACATGGAATTCAATGCTCACCTTCGTGTAGGACCTCTAAGAGCACCATAGATACCCCCTTTTTTAGTATCTTAGGCCCAGCTGATGAGGGAAGGTATCGTCTGGAGGTCGATTTATTTTTGGACAGGGGCTGATTTTATAGGGAGCCCTTAAAGGGAGCTTTGAGCCTTACCAAGAGCAGGACAATATCTCCCCATATCCTTTGGTCCCAAAGGCCAAAGGGGGTCTATCCTTAGACCCCCTTTCTGCCTTCCCTTATCTATTTTTGGTCTCTTTCAAGAATGGGTTTTAGGATCTCAGAAAAGCTCCTACCAGTGGCGGTCTCACCGAACTCCTCCACGAAGACCTTCCCTGCATCACAAAAATAGGCAAGCTGAGGGTCTAGGGGTATGCTTCCCAAGAATGGGACACCCATATCCCCGGATATCTTCTGGCCTGCGCCTTCTCCCCAGAGCTTTGTTACCTCTCCACATTTGGGACAGGCAAAACTTCCCATGTTCTCCACCACGCCCAAAACAGGGACATTCAGACGTTGGCAAAAGGTGATGGACTTTCTCACATCCACCTCAGATACCCTTTGGGGAGTGGTCACAATGATTGCTCCAGTAATGTCCCCTATCAGTTGACAGACCGAAAGTGGCTCATCCCCTGTGCCAGGAGGAGAGTCTATAACCAGATAGTCCAAATCCCCCCACTTTACGTCCATCAAGAACTGCTTTATCACTCCCATCTTGAGAGGCCCTCTCCAGATCACTGCCTCATCTTCATCCCTCAAAAAGAGGCCCACAGACATTACCTTTACCCCATGCACATCCAATGGGACCATCCCATCTGGATCCATAGATGGCCTCTTGCCGTTTAGACCCAACATGGTGGGAATACTAGGCCCATGTATATCTGTATCCAAGAGCCCAACCTTATACCCTGCCTTTCTTAAGGAAAATGCCAGGTTCACTGCCACAGTGCTTTTGCCAACCCCACCTTTCCCTGAAAGGACCAGTATCTTCTTTTTTATCCTGCACAGCCTGGAATAGAGCCTCTTCCTTTCTTCGTATTCCTTGTCGGTCTCCTCAGACCCTCTCTTTTTGGCCGCACAGTCCTCCTGGTTGCAGCTATTACATTCCATCTCCAGTTCTCCTCTACCCCTTTAAAAAATCTCAAAGCCTCACCTTAAGTGTATAAACTTTCATACCCCACGCCAGTAGTCCATTCAAGAGCTTTTCTTTTGGCCCTAAAGGGCCTCTATGCCACGCTTAGCCCCTAAATCCACTATATCTACCGCAATAGTGGGTCACATGCCTAAGAGAAGGGATATCCCTCAATCCTTTCCCAGAAGTCCAAAAAGTGCCACCGGAGTTTGGATACCTTTCAAGGTGTGCCTTCCCAAATCTCTAAATCTATACTCTCCCCTGATACCTCCCAATGTGGATTCACTGAGGATGATCCTAAAACCCAGCTCCTTGGTAAGCTCTTGGATCCTGGATGCAATATTCACTGTATCGCCCACAAGGGCATATGAGAGTCTGTTTGGGCTCCCTATGTTGGCAGCAAGGACTATACCTGTATGGAGTCCAATCCCATGGTCCAGCTCATAGTGATACTCTGATCTTAAGGTCTCTAGTCTCTTACACATCTCTATGGCAGCCCTTAAAGCCTTCTCAGGATGCTTAGGAACAGAAATAGGTGCTCCAAAGGAGGCCTCTATCTCATCCCCTATAAATTGTATCACCACCCCATCGTTTTCCCTTATTGCCTCTTCCATCTCTTCAAAATAATGGTTCAACATCTTTACAGCATTCTTTGGACCAGACCTGTGGACCATATTTGTGTAATTCCTGAGATCACAAAAGAGCATCGTTACCTCTTTTAGTTCCCCGTCTAAAGGGATACCTCCGCTCAGGATCTGGTCCCTTATTTCTTTTGACACATATTTGCCAAAAAGATCTTTTACTATCTCCCTTTCCAAAAGTCCTTTTGCCATTTCATTTATTGAATCTCCAACATACCCTATCTCATCACTTGTGTTCACCTTTACCCTTCTTTCAAATCTCCCGATCTTTATGTCTTTGAGCACTTCAACTATGTTGATTAATGATCTCCTGAAGCTGCCACCTATAATCCATGTAATACCAAAGCCGACTATGATGAAAACCATGCTATCGTATAGTAGCGCATCTAAAATTTGATTTCTAAGTTCAACATCATAATTAGCTATTTTTAATTGAGAGATAATTGACATTATTACCAACAATGGAATTGTATTTATTGAAATTAACAATAACACCATCCTGGTTCTTATGGTCATATGTCTCACATTTGAGACATTCCAAAGGCCTCCTTGAGGGAATAGTATTGGAACTATAAGCTTTTGAATCACTTTTTCACACAAGAAAAATGCAAAAATTGCTGTAATGGCTCCTGTAAACAAATGCCCCAGCAGGCACCAATAGATGTAAAAGTCGGGAAAATTCATGTGTAATGAAAAAAGATAATATGAAAGCGAGGCTAATACCCAGATGGAAATATTGGCTACGTTAAGTGAAAATGTCTCATTTAAGACTCTTTGTCTCGCTTTTTGGATGAGAAACTCAGGCAAAAACTCACGATTCGCTAATAAAACCCTTCTTATGGGGGCTTCGTAGATGAGAGCAAATAGTGTTAGCACAACAAATCCAAAAGTGAATATGATAGGTCTTATTTGGTTCAAATGGGCATATATCCCTTGCTGGATTCCAAGCCCAATCCTATGGACAAGGATCTCCACGGATATAACCCCTAGCACGTTTGCAAAGAGATTGGTCAAATAGGTAGAGGAAATGAGGAAGAGCTTCAAGAGGATGGGCATGCCCTATCGGATAAGCTCAAAGAGCCTCCCCAAGAAGGTCTCTAAGGTGTTGCTGAGGGCCTCTACCCAAGTAGGGTTAAGTGATCCGGAGAGGGGGTCTGTGAAGAGGTCTTGGTTTATCTCCATCTGGATCCCAAAACCTCCAGCCCTCCTCAGAATCCTTCCATAGTGGACAACAATGTAACCCCCTGGATAAGGATCGTTTAATTTCACAGAGAGTCCCAAATCTTTCAGTATTGAGGCCATCTCCCTCAAAAGCCATGGGTCACAAGTGATTTCTCCCATCTCAGCAACAGGCCCACCCTCAGGGCCTCCGTTATTACCCAAGACTACATCAGGCCTCCTCTTTCCACAGTCAGGTGCCTTCTTGGGCCCTATGCCGTTTAGGGTGTGGCAGTCTATTATACCCATGACCCTCCCCCCTCTAACAAGCCTCTCTATCTTCCTGTGAAATGGCCAGTAGTAGACCTTCAGCCTCCTCTTCGTCTCCTCCTCTGTGAGGACGAAGCCATCTAAATAGATGGATCTGCCTGAGTAGTCAGACAGAGGCACTACCCCTTTGGGGCCCTCTGCCCTTGGTGACCTGTTTAGGTCGGCTGCAATCCTGCTATATTTGGCCTTAAGGATGTAGCGGACAGGAAGACTGCCATATATTTCACTGCTCCCCAGGTCCCAGGAATTGGAGACCTCCTCCTCCCCTAAGGCAAGCTTACCTCTTATCTCCTTAGGGACTCTGTTTGAGGAGTGCGGGATTGTTATGAGCAAAGGATATCTTCCATCCCCTTTCTCCAAGGATAGCCCCTCTCGTCCACCCTATCACATTTCTTGCCCATTCTTTTAATGCACCATTAGCATTTGTTATGGGGTTTTGGAATACTATTCTTAGGATCCTCAGAAAATTATTCCAGCCCTCATCACCAGGCCTTATACTTCCATAAGGGCCTTCTAAGATGGCAAATTCATGCTCCTCCTTTGGAAAGAGGTGGCCAGATCCCACGTACCTTGCCCAATCACTCTCCCATTTGTAGATCCCAGGGATAAGGGTCTTTGGGTAAAATTCCTCCTTTGTTTCGTCTCCAAAGAGAATGACATGGGCGCCCTCTGTCCCCCTTTGAAAGATGGAGTTTAGGGCCTCCACGTCAAACTCTGCCTCTTCAAAAAAACTCAATATGTGCACGAATTCAATGGGCAAAATCCCGTCTCTAAGTTGAAGGAAGGTCAGCACAGGCAAAGCACCTGTCAGTCTGGGATTCAACTCCAAAGGATAGGCCCTTTCCCCGTCTCCTATGAAATCTATACCAAACATACCACGATACCCCTTTTGAAAGAGCAGATCCCCTACCCTTCTTACCACATTCTGGACCTGAGAGCAGATGCCCTCCCTATGAGTCCTGTCCCATGAGTGGCCGCAAAAGATCCCTCCCTCTCCCAAGGGGCTTTCTCCATATAGGTCTATCAACTGCAATTGAAGTGGCCCAATGACAGTGCCTTGCCTTGTGGCACAGCCGAGGGCAGATATAGAAATCCCCTCCACAAAGGGTCTTATTAGGAGTTCAGTGACACGTGTTCTATGGAGGACCCCCTTTCCTACCACCTCTCTCACCCTCCTTAAGGCATCTTCTCCCCGCACAAAAAAGAGGCCCCTTCCACCTCCCCTTGTGATATCTGCCACCTGCACCACAAAGGGCCCAGAGAAGGAGGAGAACAACTCCTTTGCCGTCAAACCCATAAAGGCCTTAGAAGAGACCTGCATCCACTTGAGGGGCTCAATGCCCAGTTCTTCAAGTATTCTGATAAAGGAGAGCTTTGTGGATAGGGACTCCCTCAGCTCGGCCCTATTGGCAATGAGAATCTTACCTGTGCCTTTTAGGATTGCCTCCAATCCCTTATAGGACTGATACACATAAAGGTATCTGGCTCTGCTGGATAATATGGTCTCTCTAAAGGCCCCATACTCCAATAGGTCGAGGGAGGTTATGGGCTCTCTAATATGCCCAGTCTCCTCTTCCATGGATCTGATCCTCCCGATGGACCTCAAAAGCCGTAGATCAGGGGTAGCCCTCCCACAGAAGAGCTGGTATCCGTCATTCAGATAAAAGGGTGAAATCCTTGAAAAGGCAGTTATTCCGAGACCAAGAAGGCCGATGTTACTTTTCTTCAAAAACCCCTTTGCCGAGTCTAAATCCCCAATCTGCAAGCGGCCGATTCCATGACCTCCTTGTGTATCTCCTCCCCATAGAAACAGGAGGAAAAGTGTCCTGGCTCCACCTCCAAGAGTACGGGCAGTTCGTTACTACATCTTACCATCTTTGCCCTTTGGCATCTCTTGAAGAATGGGCAGCCCAGGGATTCGTCCCCCCCTTCAAATTGCCTCTGAAGTGTCCCGAATTCTGTAGGGATGTCGCACCTGCCGAACTTGGGCACAGCGTCCAGGAGTGCCATGGTATACGGGTGGTAGGGCCTTGTGAGAATCTCCTGTGACCTTCCCAATTCCACCAAATGACCTTTATAGAGTACACCCACCCGATCACACAGATAATTGGCAGCAGAGAGGTTATGGGTAATAAAAAGGATGGTAACCCCATAGGTTTCTTTGAAATTGAGGAAGATATCAAAGAGCTGGGCAGAGATGGATGCATCCAGCATGCTGGTGGGCTCATCTGCGATGAGGAATCTGGGACGGAGGACCATTGCCCTTGCAATGGCCACCCTCTGCCTCTGCCCGCCACTAAGCTGATGGGTATAGGCCTTTATATAGGCAGATGGTGGCACGAGCCCCACCATGGACATGGTCTCCTCCAATATCTCCATCCTCTCCTTCTTATCCCCCACCTTGTGAATCTGGAGGGGCTCTTTTAGGATATCCTCTACGCTCAGGTAGGGGTTCAAAGACTGGTATGGATCCTGGAAGATGATCTGCACCTCTCTTCTAAAAGAACGTAACCTATCACCCCTTAGCCTCAGGATATCCATGTCTTCAAATAGGATCTCGCCCTTGTCTGGATCCTCCAGCCTTATGATCAACCTACCAAAGGTGCTCTTACCGGATCCGCTTTCGCCCACAAGCCCGAATATCTCACCCCTGAATATGTCCAAATTGAGGTCATGGAGGGCTACAATCCGCTTTTTACCCCCGCCAAAGAATCCTCCCTTTGTGAGGTAGGTCTTGTATAAGGCCCTTGTCTTTAAGATGGGTCTTTCCATCTCATCTCCTAAGACATGAGACCATGTGGCCTTTCCCCACCTCCACCCAAGGGGGGGTAATCTCCTTGCAGCTTGCCTCTGCCTCCGGGCACCTCATAAAAAATCTGCAACCTTTGGCCCCACCGGTAACCTTTATGGGGTCTCCAGGTATTGGGCGGAGGCGCCTTCGCTCCACTGTGAGTGTGGGATATGACTCCAGAAGGGCCATGGTATAGGGATGTGTGGGTGAGTCCTCAAGGTCATGGCTACTCCCCATTTCAACGACCCTGCCACCATACATAACAGCCACCCTATCTGCCACCTCAAAGGCCAGGGCTATGTCATGGGAAATGAAGATAAAACTGAGCCCAAATTCCTTCTGGAGGAGCTTTGTCTCCTTTAGGATCTGATCCTGGACAATGACATCAAGGGCCGTGGTTGCCTCATCTGCTATTATGAGCTTGGGCCTCAGGGCAAGGGCCATGGCTATCACAGCCCTCTGCCTCATACCCCCTGAATACTGATGGGGATAGTCCCCTATTCTACTCAAGGGAAGATTCACCAGCCGAAACAGTGCCTCTACCCTGCGCTTCAGCTCTCCCTTGGATATATCGGGCTCGTGGGTCTGTATGGCCTCCTTTATCTGATCCCCTACCCTCTTTACCGGATTCAGGGAATTCATGGCTGCCTGAAATATCATGGAGACCTCTTTCCACCTGTATCTCCTAAGCTCCTCTTGGGAGAGACGGAGTATGTCCCTTCCTTCAAATAGTATCTCGCCTCTAAGGATATGGGCATTCTCTGGCAAGAGCCTCAAAATGCTCATCCCCAGAGTGGTCTTTCCGCAGCCAGACTCCCCCACAAAGGCCAAGACCTCACCTTTTTCCACATGGAATTGGATATCCTCCAAGGCCAGGAACGGACCTTTCTTTGTCCTGTACTCTAGGGCCAGGTCCCTTACCTCAAGGAGCCTCATCAACCTTCCCAATCCTTCCTGAGTCTTGGGTCCAACACCTGTTCCATTGCCCTGCCAATCATATAGAAGGAAAGGGTAATTAGTGAGATACAGATTCCAGGGGGTAGTAGCCAATAGGGGGCCTTAAACATGTGACCCGTCTTCCAGACCCATTGAAGCATCATTCCCCAGCTTACTGTGGTAGGGTCTCCAAATCCCAAAAAGGCCAAGGCAGCCTCTATTACAATGGCGGCAGTGACCCTAAAGGTCATATACAGAAAGGCAAGGGGGACCAGATTGGGCAAAAGGTGCCTCATCATGATCCTTAAATGGCTTGCCCCTAATGCCTTTGCTGCCTCCACAAAGGGCCTATTCTTTAGAGAAAGGGTCTGGGCCCTTATCACCCTTGAGACGCCCGGCCACCTAAAGAGGGCAATGATAATCACTATACTCCATATGGAAAGCCCCTTGAAGAGGGATGCCAGGACCAGGATCACAAGCAAGGTGGGCAAGACCATTATCACATCCGCTGTCCTCATGAGGAGCGTGTCCACAACCCCTCCAAAGTAGCCTGCCAACATCCCCAAGAAGGTCCCAAGTATTATACTCATCAGGGCAGCGGTGATTCCCACCAGAAATGCCACCCTTGCACCTGCAAGGAGCTGGCTCAGTATGTCTCTACCCATAAAATCGGTCCCCAGCCAGTGTCTGAGACTAGGGGGCTGGCTGGTGGTGATCTCAGGATCTACTCCCTTCATGGGATGATACATGGGATCTATCATGGGTGGAACGAAACTGAAGATCGCCATCAAGGCAAAGATAGAGAGTATTATCAGCCCTGCCTTTCCGATGGAACTCTCCAAAAAGAGTTCCCATGCCTCTCTAAGTGGCCCCTTGCCTTCAAAACCTAACTCACTCATACCTTATCCTGGGATCCAAAAAGGCATAAAGTATATCTACCAGCACATTGGCCAGCAGGACCACGATGGCAATCAGCAAAAAGGCAGCCTGGGCAAGGGGATAGTCGTTGTGGCTCACTGCCATCACAAGCTCCCTCCCTATCCCAGGCCAGGAGAATACCGTTTCTGTAAGGGCCCCCCCGTTTATGGAAAAGGCCAGACTCAGACCAACAGAAGTGACCACTGGAAGGGCAGCATTGGGGAGGGCATGCCTGTTTATGATATCCTTTTCCCTGAGCCCTTTTGCCCTGGCTGTAAGAATGTAGTCCTCTTTAAGGGTCCCCAACATGCTATTTCTCATGAGGAGGAGATAGCCCCCAAAGTGGAGCAAGAAAAGTGACAAAAAGGGTAAGGCCATGTGATGCATTACATCCAAGGCCTTTCTTAAGAATCCACACTCAGGATCCAGCCATATCTCGGGTGTGTAAATACCGCTTAGGGGAAAGAGTTCAAATTTATAGCCAAATATCCAAATGAGCAAAAGCCCAAGCCATGGCAAAAATATCGTATGTGTCACAAGACTTGCTATGGTAAGCCCTGCATCTAAAGATGTGTTTCTCCTCCAAGCAGCTATTCTCCCAAGGAATATGCCTACCAGTGCAGATACAATTACACTTGTTGTAAAGAGTAGTATTGTGTTTAAGATTTTATTCTTTATTACATCCCAAACATGCGTCCCATAATGAAAGGAATACCCAAAATCCATCTTGATTAGGTTTCTAATATAGATCAAGTACTGATAAAAGATATGTTTATCAAGACCCATCTGTTTCTTTATTAACTCAATTTCCTGTTGAGTCATATCACTGTCAATATATTTTGAATAAGGATCACCTGGTGACAATCTTAACAAAAAAAAGAGAAGAGAAAGTATGACATAAAAGCTTATCACAACTTGGATCGACCTTTTTAAAATAAACGTCTTCAGGTTCATTTGTTCTTAGCAGGTTTTAGATTAAAAAACGACCATAGATTTCCCACTCCGCCGAGAGTCTTGACCCAACCTGTAAACTTGTCTTCTCTCACAACCTCTATGACGTGCGGATTGTAGAGGGGAATGATGGGGAGCTCCTCTGAAAGAATCTTTTGCATCTGGCAGACAATCTTTCTCCTCTCTTCTGGATCCATACACCCTGAAGATGCCCTGGCCAGCTGGTCGAAGCTCTGGGAGCTGTACCCTGTTATGTTGTCTCCCTTATGGCCCCCTGCCTCAGACTCAAAAAATCTCCTGAGATAATCTGGGTCCAAGGTGAGATTCCCATATCCCATAATCACCATGTCAAATTCTTTTCGAGACTTCACCTGGTCCATCATTGCGTTAAAGGGCATGGGCTTTACCGTTACGTCTATTCCCATCTCCTGCAGCCACTCCTGTATCATGGTCCCTGCCATCGCTCTTACAGGGTCATAGTCCGCAGGGGGTACCAAGATGGTGATCCTTTTTATCTCCTCTCCACGAGGGTCCATGAGTCCCTTCCCCTTCCTCTGGGTATTCTCCTCCCCGACAGGATAGACCTTCCAGGAGTATCCTGCCTCTTTAAGGGTCTCGTATGCACGCCTGATCCTCTCCTCTCTGCTCATCCCTTTGCCGTAAAGTGAGATATTTGTGCAGTACCATTTTGTGTTAAAGGAAGAGATGGGGGAATCCATAACTATGCCCTTTTCCTGGAGCAACCTTTTAACTATAAACTCCTTGTCTATCAAGTAGGCCACTGCCTTTCTAAAGGCAAGGTCATTCATAGGTGCCTTTTTTAGGTTGAAACCCAAGAAATAGAGGGCATTCTTCTCCGAGCTGTAAATCTTCAAACCCTTCTCTTTCGAAAGGTCCTCTAAATAACCCTCAGGCAGGTTCCACCATATATAATCAAGACCACCCTTTTTGAGCTCCAATATTGCGGTATCAGTGGTACCGAAGATCTTAAATATTATGCCATTCACATGGGGACCCCTGTATCTATTATCCCAATCCTTGGGAAAATGTGGATTCTTCTTCAGAAATATATATGCCCCCTCCTTTACCTCTGATACCACAAAAGGACCTATAGCGACAGGGCTCTTCACCTTATGGTTCATAAGAACCTTCAGGGGTTCGCCCGAGCCCTCAAGCCCCTTTATAACTGGCTCCCATTCCTTCTTCTGCACTACGGGACTAAAGAGGGTCCTGCTCTCAAAAAGTGGGGAGAGTTCATTTAGGTAGAACTTTACGGTCCTCTTGTCAACGGCTTCTATCTTCTTGACCAAGTCCCACCTGTTGTAGAAATTGGGAATTTTGTACTTTAATATGGTTTCTCCGGTAAAAAGCAGATCCTCTGCTGTAAAGGGGGTGCCGTCAGACCATTTTAGATCCCTAAGCCTCAGAGTGTAAGACTTCTCCTCAAAATTCAGTTTGGGATGCTCCTCAGCCAGAAAGGGAACTAATTCCAAGGTATCAGGGTCTCTCAAGAACAGGGTTGGGTACAAAAGACTTAATACCTTGGAAGACCAGGTATCCGTTGCGTTCCAGATGTTTAATGTCTTCGGCTCCTGGAGCAGCCCGATCCTTATCACCCCTTCCCCATAACAGACGGAGGTAAAAAAAAGGGGTATCAGTAAGACATAGATGGAAACCAATTTTTTCATGAAATTTTCTCCCTCATTTCGTTTACCTTTTGTTCAACAAAATCTATGACCTTACTTTCAAGTTTTACCTTGTTTAGCCTATTTATCCTTGGTATCCCTCCTGGGCTCACACAATTTATCTCAACGAGCTTGTTTCCTATTATATCTATTCCCACAAAGTAAAGTCCATCCTTTATCAGTTTGTCCTTTATAGCATTGCAGATCCTTTTCTCTTCCTCTGTGACCTCATGCTTATAGGCCTTGGCCCCTGCGTGAATATTGGTCCTAAAGTCTCCCTTCTGAGGAACCCTCCTCATGGCACCCAATATCTCACCGTTCAGTAGCAATACCCTGACATCCCCGTCATACTTTACCCTATCCAGATACTCCTGAACCATAATAGGCTCCCGGTCTGGATATGGGTTGTAGGCCTTCACGTAGTAATTTATAAGAGAGACCAGGTTTTCTCTGTCCCTCACACTTACCTTTATTACCCCCTCACCTCCATACCTACTAAGGGGCTTTATTATCATTTCTCCCCCGAATTCATCTATGATCTTCTTCAATCTTGCAGGATCTCTACTCACATGAGTTTCTGGAATAATATCAGGAAAATTTAGTATGTACAGTTTACTATTTGCCTGTATCTGACCTGTTGTGCTATTTATAATAAATACCTGATCGCTTACTGGCCCTAAAAATTCCAGTGTTTGGTATACGAGAGGTGGATTTTTTCTTAGAAAAATCGCATCTAACTCCGTTACAGTTTCAAAGATTAGTTCATCCTTTTTACTACATCTTATAAGTTCTCGCCAATATTTTTTGATACTCAAATTTGGAGCTACTGTTACATTTCTCATCCTAGCAACTATCTGATTTCTTCTAATATAGATATCATGCGGTTCAAGGAAATAAACCTGGTGTCCTCTCTGATTACATTCATACATAAGGTGGCTTGTGGTCTCAAGTTCAGGGTATATGCCTTCGAGTTTATCCATTACAAACGCTATTCTCATAACCTGACTCCATGGGACTCTTTAATATACTCTATTATGCACTTAGCCACATCAATACCTGTAACCTCCTCAAAGGCCCTAAAACCTGGGCTATAGTTTGCCTCTAATACATAGGGTATTCCATCCGACAGGACTATATCCACACCTGCTATCTCAAGGCCCAGTATTTGAGAGGTCTCTAGGGCTATGGATTCCAGTTCTTTGTCTGGTGATACGGCAAATGCCTTTGCTCCCATATGGAAATTTGCCCTGAATTCCCCCCTCTTTGGTATAAAACGGACACCCCCTATCACCCTTCCACCCACCACAAAGAGCCTTAAGTTTTCCACCTCTCTTCCGCCTATGTACTCCTGTACCACAATCCCATGCTTGTGGGCTTGCAGGTGGGAGATCAACTCTTCCATCTCACTTATCTGGTTTAAAAGCCATACACCCTCTCCCTGCCTCCCTGAGGTGGCCTTGAGGATCACCGGGGGACCACCCAATTTTTTAACGGCACACCCAAGATTTTTTTTGTTACTCACAAGATAGCTCTCAGGTACCCTTATACCGCCTTTGTGGAGCCAGGACAGGCTCAAAAGCTTATGCCTTGCAAGTTCTATGGCCTCTGGCCTGCTGATGACCCTAACTCCAGAGATTTCCATGCCCCTCACAACGGCCATGGCATAGGGATTTATGGTGGCCCCAATCCTTATGAGTGCCACGTCAAAATGAAGGCCCCTATCCCTGTAAGAGATCACCCTGTCCTTAGAGGTCAAAAGGCCTTTGGGATGTAGGAGAAAGGCCTCCACATTAGATCCCTTGGAGGCCTCTAAGAGCCTTTTGTTGGGATGAAAAAGCCCTGATTTGGCACTTAGGATTGCTAAGCGCATCTCTTATCTAGAGGTCCTGGGAAGGTAGACATGGAACTTACTCCCCACGCCCGGCTCTGATTCCACCCTTATGGTCCCCTGGTGTGAGCGGATAATGGAAAAGGCCTCTGTGAGACCGAGTCCCATCCCTTTTTTGTATGTCCTCGGCTTTGTACTGTAATAGGGATCAAAGATCTTTCCTAAGGCATCTTGTGGAATGCCTTTTCCACGATCCTCTATTGTCACAATAACATACTCTCCTGGGCTCAGCTCAGGCATTTGGCCCTGAGCTACCGTTTCGCTCCTGACCCGGATAAATATTTCACCTCTTCCTCCTGAGGCCTCTATGGCATTTTCAATAAGATTTTCAAAGGCGATCCTCATATATACCGGATCAACTGGTATATAAAAAAAGGGCTTTTCTAAGTACCATTTTACGTCTAATTCAGCACCTTTAATCTTATTTTCAATAGCGGTCTTTAATAAAACAGTAAGATCCATTTTAATAAGCTTTAAAGATGTCCCAAACGAGGCCAACAACAGCCTCCTTATAAGATCTGCCATTGTTCCAACCATATCTCTGGCCTTACTAAGATACCTAAATGCCTTGCTACCTTCTTGCAACTCTGACATAGATAGTTCTATTGACCCAAGTATTACCGTGAGCATATTATTAAAGTCGTGTGCAATACCAGCTGCTATGGTAGAAGAAGTCTCGAGTTTCTTGATCTTTTCCTGTGCTTCCTCCAAGAGTTTCTTGTCACTGATGTTGATAGCAAAATGAATAAGCTCACTAGGGTGGGAACCTAACTCAGTTAACAGAGACACACCTACCAAGTTCCAGCCACCCAAACCCGGTTCAAACATCTCTCTTAAAATAGGGACGCCTTTTTTGCATACATCTATTAAAGGACAGTTTTCTATAGGGCTATCAGACTTATGCACAACCTGGTAGCAGAACTTTCCTAAGAGTTCCTCTTTGCTTGCCCCCAAGGCCTCAGCCATGGTCTTGTTGATTTTTACGATCCTATAGGTATTGTCTAATACTGCGATGCTTATCGGCACCCCATCAAAGGTGGCCTCCCATTCTAAAGCCTTTTTGGATATTTCTTGGTGCTGCCTCTTGATGAGCTCCATCAAACTTCTATTTTCGAGGTATATCTCGGCCGCAGGGGTAAGTTCATCGCAAAATACCAATGCACTTGTCACACCATTAGAGTGTCTATTGTCCCCTTCAAGGGGGATCCCCTGCTCACCAAAGGAATAAAACCCTGCCAAAGGAAAGCCTCCAAAGGAGCCCTTAACCGCTTCTATATCCTCCTGCTTCAGCCCCTCACCCAATAGTTTCCACTGGAGGCCACAGGAGAACAAGAGTCCTAAATCGGGGTATGGTCTGCCTGACCTTATCAAGGCCCTTGATATGGCCTCTCTGGAGGTAAATCCCATATTTGGGCCAGGTTCCATGGCCACCACTCTGCTCCCTGGATAGACCGGTTGGCTGAGCCTAAGGCCACCTTCCTCTGTAAGGAAACTGGGAACTAATATAAAGTACTTTCCATATCTGTCTGGTATGCCCAGTACCTGGCGGGCAATAAGACCTATGTGTTTACCCTCTATCTCAGTGAGATCCTTTTGAAAGAGCCAAGGGATCACCTCTGAAGCAGGTAGTCCGTTTAGCTCAAGGATGGTGCTGCCATGGGATCTTGTCACAAGGGCCCACCTGTTGGTGGGAGAATACCCATGTGCCATACCTATCCCATATCTTAAGGAAGTCACAATAAGGCCAAAGGTAACTGAATATTCCAGTATGCCTTCCGGTCCCAATGTAAAATTGGCATCCAATCTCCATTGGTCTGCTGCACAGGCACCCACAATGGGTATCTTTTCGCCCAAGGCCCCTTTTAATGCCTGAAAGATATAGTAGGCCGGTGAATCTCTATATCTGGTATTACCTGGAGTGAATAGCAGTCCAAAGGCCTGCCTTCCCTCTTTCTTTAAATTCTCTATAAATAAGGGATCCATTGATAGCTTCGCTGGCTCCTCTTCTAAGAGCTTTGAAATGGTCTCGTTTAGATCTTTTTCGACTTTTACCTGACACAAAAAGGGGATCAGATGGGCTGAGGATATGGCACACACTACAATACTATTCTCGAAAGGGCCATTTAGGATTTCGCCTGCAGTGCTACACCCCACCAAAGGAGAGTTGCCACCTTCTTCCCGGAGTACTCCATAGACCTCATCCGACGCAAAATCGGGGCCAAAAAAGGCCAAGAGCAAGGATGGCTTTTGATCGGAAATTTCTCTGACCGCAGCTCTTACGGCCTCCCTTGCGGCCTCTCTTGGGTTTGGAAGTGTACTTACCCCTGTGCCTACCTTCAATACTCCCTTTCGCATGCCCCCTCCTTACTAACCCAGGGGCTCAGGTTCACCTAGTTGGATCTTCCAAGGAAGACAAGACCTTAAATGTGACTCCTGAGACCCGATATGGAACGGATTACCACCGAAGTTCTTATCAAAAAAATGGATCTATCACAAGGATCCAAAGAGTCCCAGCATTTCCCCTTTTGCCCAAAGGGACCCTTTTTTGGCCATCACAGGTAAGCAGTAATTTGGTGGGATCCCAAAGAGCTGAGAAAGGCGCCTACCAGTCAAACCTAAACTGCGACATGTATTCCTCCAAGGATTCCCTTTTCTTAGGATCCAGCTCAGGACAGTGGGATGCCGTCTTTACCCCTTCGGTCACCCTAACAGCGAATACCATGCAGGTAGGAAGGCCACACTTCTTGCAATTGGTCTTCGGCAGCCTTTTTAACACCTCCAACACCTGCGGTTTGGGTTGGCCTTCGTAGGAGGGGGTGATCTCATCCCTCTTTTCCCATGCTTGGTTTATCTCATCCTTTAGCCATTCCAGGATCCTTTTCGCTTCTTCATCATCCTTAAGGGCATTTATAGCAATCTTATCTGGATGTACTGTTATGAGTTTGCCGTGTACCTTGAAGGTCACTGCAGGGGGATCTTTTAGATATTCGAAACCACCTAACACGGCATTCAGATATGGAAGGACACCCTCGATATTTTGATCCAGATGTGCAATACAGTGTAGCGACTGAAAGCTGGGATTACACTCTGGCCTAAAGATTTCCATTCTATATGATTTCAGTAACACCTCTAAATCACCTCCCCTTTAGATTCCGGGATAAATAAATTCTCCCACAGCCTACAATTACCCATCAGGAGTTTTTTCAGTTTTGATCCTGTAACTCAAGAGGGTAAGAAAGGCCTTCGTAGAACCCCTATCCCTTTCAAACCTCCTTCCGTCGAACAGGATCTTTTTACCTGAGATATAGGCATAGGTACTACATAACCTGCCATTCACATAGTCCATCTGTATACTTCCATTTCTAACAAAACCGGTAATATCAGAGAGTTGTGGGTCAATTTCAAACGGCATAATAAAATGATGTAGTGGACAATCAGCTGTCTCATAGGAAATAATAGCAATTTGTTCAAGAACCCTTAACGGAGATATGCCTTGTGGTTCTATCTCAACAAAACCTTCATCAAGATATCTTATCTTAAGTTCCATGCTTGATTCTGATCCAGTCATGTTTTACTCTTCGAAACATAATTTAAAATCTGTCGTTACAAAGACATATAAGACCCAACCATCTTTTCAACCCGCCAATTCAAGGAAAAAAGTTTCGGCTAAACTTAGCCTCAAAAACAGGCGCTCAATGGGGCTGAAGTGCCTCCTTTACCTTTTTTGCCACAACATCTCTAAGGTACATGAAGGCTTCATCTGCGTCTTCATCCATCTCGATGGCCAAGAGCCTTTGAACCTCATGGGCATCAAGCCTCACCACTATATCCTTCAGGTTAACACCCATTTGTTCCCTCCTTCATGAGGACCTCATTTTTCATATTCTGGGGCCTCTTACAATGCTTTGAGGGTTTATTTTTTAATATTACCGCCATCCTCTTTTTGTCTTTTTCGAGTACTTGCTCACCATTGAGGCATTCCTTCAGCCAGGCAAGTAGTTCCCCAGGTAATTGCCCTGAGAGTCCATAGTGGACCCACCTTCCATCTTTCCTACTCTTAACTATCCCGGCCTTCTGAAGCAGGCTCATGTGCCTTGAGACAGTGGCAGCGGATAATTCCAGCAACTCCGTTATCTCACATACGCAAAGCTCCCCAAATTCAGCCAACGACATCAGAGCCCTTAGCCTGCTCTTGTCGCCCAAGGACTTTAGAATAGCAATTACCTTTTCCACCTCATGGCTACCCATAGTTAGATGTTTGCGCAAATATACTCACAAAACAGGGCCCCCAAGTCAAGGGGAACTTGGTGGAAAGCATACCCTTTAGGCACTAGAGGTGAAGTGTTTATCTTCTTAATTAAGGACCTGCGAGGCTTGGGTTGCAGATCTAAAAGCGATGGATATGGGCCATTAGTTCGCTTGTGATCCCCCGAAGATGCAAAAAACTGTCCCACAAGCTACGGGCAAGAAATCAAACGATCCATAATCGTCAATCCCTAAGGTGATTCGGTGAAAAGAATTGGGAATTACTTGCCTTTTTGTATAAGCGTTACATTAAGTTCAATTGACCTTTTTATCGCTACTTCGGTAAACTGCTTATCCAAAGCAACGGCAATAGATGGTACATCGCCTTCTCAAATACCTTAGCTCTGTGTGATGCCCTCTCTACGTCCTTTTTGTCCACCTTCATTGATATCTCAGAAACAGCAACCACATTTTTTTCGCTGTAGTCTCTTAGTAGACCTGTCAGAATAAGGTCTGAATTTAAAGCATCTTTCCTTTCTTCCTTTATGATAATTCTACTATTCAGGGCATCATCAAGAATACTTCCCCACTCATTGGTCGAAAGGACCTTTGGCTTTTTTATGAATTTTCCAAAATAGGCATTGACTTTTTCCTTCACCTTTCTTTCAAAGTTATCACCTTTTAGATCCCCTATATCTCTCTTTAGCATTGCTACATCTTCTTTTAGAACACCCTCGTCCCTTCCCATACTATCAATCTTCTCTTTTAGTGGGAGGAATTCCTCTTGCCTAAATCTCTCAAATTTTTCAGGAAGGGCCAAAAGTTCTTCGGTGAGGATGAGGGCACGTAGTTGTTCACGCCACTCAGCTCTCTCCCTTAACACCCTCAGGAGGTCTTCAAAGGTCTCGATCGTGTAAGCCATAAGCAGATTGGATACTCCCTTTCAAAAAAGATGGCTTGCTTTTAGTGTTCTGAAGAAAGCATATCAACTCGATTATAGTAGCTTCTTGCAAGAGCTATCAAAGTTTTTGTAAAACCAACAATTAAGTTCAGGGCAGTTACAAGCCAGAAGTTCTCAAGTTACCACGCGATCTATCCCAATATAATTGATCAAGGACCGCATACCCACACCTTCTCTCAGGTGCTACCATGACCTCCTTAGAGTTGCCCCCCCTCAAATTATCTCTTGACTTCTGCTCCAAAAATGTATTCTAAGGCCTAAAAACCATAGGAAGGTCTGGATGGAATACAAGTTCCTCAATGCCCTCCCAAGCCCTTGCCTGCTTCTTGATCTAAATGGCCAGGTCCTATTCAGCAATGACAGATATAAGGCGATCTCCTGCCTCACCTGCTCAGATGTCCACGAAAGTTACTGCGGCGGAGGTCACAGAGAAATTACGGAAGTTATAGTTGATATATTCCTCTCCTTGAAAAGTCGTCAAAGCCTTCCCCAAAAAGGCCCAGTGGGACATCCAGTCACCATAACTTTAATGGACTCGAGAGGAACAGAGTTCAGTTTTGATATAGAATTCTCTTTGGTGGACTGGAACGGTCCAAAAAGTGTCTTGTGCCTTTTGAGGGATGTCACAAGCTACAAAAAGATCGAACTCGAACTTGATAAGAAAGAGGAGTTCCTTTGGCTACTCATGTTTAATCTACCTATTGGACTCATATTCGTGAGAGCAGACACATGTTTAGTTGAAGATCTAAATCTTGAAGCTGCCAATTTGCTTGGAACAAAGAGAGAATTTGTTCTAAATAAGAACTGTAAAGAGATTTTTTTGTGTGAAAATCCGATTTGTCTACTAAACAAAGAAGGAAAGGACACATATAGAGGTGAGAGTTTTCTGCTTAGGGCGGATGGGGAAAATATACCCATCTTGAGAACAGTTAAGCTTCTGAATACTGGGGATTCAGAGGTAATTATGGAGGCCTTTTTGGATCTAAGTGAAAGGAAAAGCCTTGAAGAGAGACTAAAAAATTTATCTATAACAGATCCACTTACAGGAGCTTATAATAGGAGGTACTTCGTAGAAAGGCTCGAACATGAGATAGGGAGGTTTAAGAGATACGGGGATCAATTTTCAGTAATAATGCTTGATTTGGATCATTTCAAATCCATAAATGATGACTTTGGCCATGATAAGGGAGATGAAGTACTTGTAGGTACTGTTAGCACAATAAAAAGTAGGATCAGATCCATTGATGTCCTGGCAAGATGGGGAGGAGAGGAATTCGTGCTACTCCTTCCCCAGACCGATAAAGAGGGTGCCTATGCCCTTGCCGAAGATTTGAGGTTAAAGCTGCGTGAAAAAGACTACTCCATAGGGAGGAAAGTTACTGCTAGCTTTGGTATAACTTCAATTTTTTTAGGGGACACCGTTGATACTATAATGAAAAGGGCTGATGATATGCTTTATACCGCAAAGGCTTCTGGCAGGGATTGCGTGATGCAGGTCTAAAACAAGTGCCCTCCAATTAAAAGTCGTGGTTACTTAGAGTAAAGTAGGGCCATTGATCCATGCCAATTTTTAGCCTATTCTAAAGGGTTAGAGCTTAAGGCCCCGAGTTGCAATTACCGACAGAAGATGGCCCTTCTCTCGCTCATTTTCGGTTACCCAGGGTATGCCTAATCGCTCTTTGGGACCCCTCAAGGGTGATTAGGCAGTCTAAAGCATCCCCAAAATTTGGGGCCCTACTGAGCCCTCAAGATCTCCCCCTTGGTGGGGGTCCTAAACACTAAGTGGGGAGCTGCTACATTCCAGACTCTTGACTCCAATGGGACCGAAAGTTAAGATCCCTAATCCTAAGGACTGATCCCTAAGCACTTTATTGCGCCTCTTTAGGTACTCTTCCTTGGGTTAGTCCAATTACAGGGATATGGAGAGATAATGGCAATAGTTGCTCCCTTTAAGGGCATTACCTATAACTGGCAGCTTTTCAAGGAGCCTTCACACCTCTTGGCCCCTCCCTATGATGTGATCTCTGAGGAGGAACAGGACTATTATTACCTTCTGCACCCCCATAACATCATAAGGCTCATCTTAGGAAAAAAGAGGATAGGGGATAGCGATTGGGACAACCGTTACACCAGGGCAGCTGACCACTTCAAGAGGTGGTTAGAGGAAGGGGTGCTTGTCCGGGCCAAGGAACCCTGCCTTTATCTCACATCTGTAAGGTTTAAAGCAGATGAAGGGGGGCCAACCTTTGAGAGATGGGGAGTGATTGGTTTAGTAAGGATTGAAGAGCCTGACTCAAATGTGATAATGCCTCACGAAAAGACATTTTCAGCCCATAAAGAGGATAGGCTCAAGCTTATGAGGGCATGTAACGCTCAGTTTAGCCAAATTTTTGGACTTTATGAAGATGGCGATAAAAGCATCAAGCAAATAATCGATTTTTATTCAAAAACAGAGCCCCTGCTACACTTTACTTTCAGAGATAATACTGAGCATAAATTTTATGTCATCAAAGACTCTTCCATTATATCAGATATTTACAATAGTTTTTTGTCCAAGAGGATACTTATAGCAGATGGCCACCACAGATACGAGACCGCCAGGATTTTTAGAAACATAATGAGGACTAAATATGATCCTAAACCTTCCAATAGATCGTATGAATACACAATGATGTACCTTGCAGACATGTTAGGAGAAGGTCTCGTCATACTTCCAACTCATAGGCTTGTTAGGACTGCTCCTCTAACCGAGCCTGCTCAAATTTTAAATGGTCTTCAAGATTATTTTCATGTTCGGGTCTTTAAGGATAATGACTTAGGTTACCTGCTCAAAGAGCTAGAGGCTTCTGGTAGATCTACCCCTTCTTTCTTGGCCAGGTTTAGGGGCATTAGGGATACCTACCTTTTGTCCTTACAACCCAGTGGTTTGGATGCCATAGGAGATGATCTAGATCCTTCTTTGAAGGTCTTGGATGTTATGGTGCTTTCTCGCCTCTTTTTCCAGAAGGTCCTGGGATTCAAAAAGGAGCACATGGATAGAGAGGAGATATTCCATTACACCTCGGATGCACTGCATGCCTTTGAGGCCACAGAGAAAGGTGAATACCTCATTTCCGTCCTTATGAATCCCACCAAGATAGAACAGGTCAGAGATGTGGCCCAAAAGAGGCTGGTAATGCCCAGAAAGTCCACATTTTTCTATCCCAAGGTCCTAAGCGGACTCGTCTTGAACAAGATAGATCCTTACGAGATCGTATATGTCCCTGAATCAGAGCGTTAGTGTAAGTCCCGAGGAATCTGTAGATGAGATACTCTGGGGTAAGCTCAGGATAATCCAGTCTAAAAAGGGCTACAGATTCAGCATAGATGCGATTTTGCTTGCGGAATTTGCCCTGAGGCATGCAAAGGGGCTCCTGGTGGACTTGGGGACAGGCTGTGGGGTTGTGGCCCTAAGTCTCCTTGCAATGGGTGCCAATGCCCATATCATTGGAATTGAGATCCAAAAAGAGCTAGCCCATCAGGCCATGAGGAATAGCATACTAAACCGCCTTCAGGAGAGATTCTCTGTCATCCATGGAGACATAAGATATATCCCCCTTAAAAGGGGCTGTATAGACATGGTCCTTTCAAATCCTCCCTTTAGAAGACCCAGCTCCTGTCTCATGAGCCCAGACATGAGCAAGGCAATTGCCAAGAATCAGATACTGATGAGCTTAGATGACCTTATAGAGGGAGCAAGGTACCTCCTCAAATCAAAGGGGAGGTTATGCCTCGTCTACCCAGCCGAACAGGCTACGGTGCTGATACAGGGCCTCCGCAGAAAGGGACTTGAACCAAAAAGAGTTTCTTTTCAACATCCCACACCAGATTCAAGGGCAGAACTGCTCCTCTTAGAGGCCCAGCTGGGTGCAAGGCCTGGCCTCATGATCGAGCCCCCCATCTTCGGCCAGGGCTCACACTCTAATATTTGCCAAGTACAAGCCTGATATCCTTGATGAGTCCTTTGGAGACTTGGGCCCATATCCTTTCTAAGAGTTCCTCCTTTTTGTGTGTGAGTTCCTGCAACCAGACCGGATCTTCCACCTTAATTAACAGCACCCCCTTTTTGAACTCAGAAGGCCTTGCTATACCCTTGAGCTCCGGGCCCATAATCTGATCCCAGGCCTTCCAAAGCTCAAATATCTCTCTGTTGAGGTTGGGATTAAGTCCCTCAAGGACCCTTAGCACATTCCCCAAAGGGCTCAGTTCATCGGGTTCCCTGGTTTCCTTCCCCTTTGTTCTCATTTAACCTTTCCACGATCCTTTCCAGGATGGCCTGGGCACTAAAACCGAACCTCTCATAGAGCACCTCAAAGGGGGCAGAGGCCCCAAACCTATCCAGAGATATGATGAGACCCTCGTCGCCCACTATCCTTTCCCATCCCAGGCCTATCCCTGGTTCTATGGAAACCTTTAAAACCCCCTTTGGGAACAGAGAATCCTTATAGCTTTTGGGTTGCTCAAAGAAGAGCTCCCAAGACGGCATACTTACCAGTCTCGAACTTATACCCCTCTGGGACAATCTCCTCTGAACCTCCAGGGCAATATGGACCTCTGAACCAGTGGAGACCAGAATCACATCCGGGGGCAAAGAATCTGCCTCTTTCAATATATAGGCCCCTTTGTTCAAGAGGTGGGCGGAGGCAAACTCGTTCCTATCCACTATGGGAACCCTCTGTCTTGTAAGGCAGAGTGCAACAGGCCTTCCCCTGACCCCAAGGGCCACCTTCCAGGCCTCGGTAGTCTCGTTGGCGTCCATAGGTCTAATTACCACAAGGTTTGGTATACTTCTGAGCCCCAGAAGCTGTTCCACAGGCTGGTGGGTTGGTCCATCTTCTCCCAGGCCAATGGAGTCATGGGTAAAGACATATATAAGCTTTAGGCCCATCATTGCCGCCATCCTTATGGCAGGCCTCATGTAGTCGGAAAATATCAAGAAGGTCCCCCCATATGGTATGATCCCCCCGTGGAGTGCCATCCCATTCAGTATGGCACCCATAGCATGCTCCCTTACACCGAATCTCAAGTTTCTCCCCGTATAATCAGGTGGGGAGAAGTCCTTGTGCCCTTTTATGAGGGTCTTATTGGAAGGGCCCAGATCCGCAGAGCCACCCAGGAGATTTTTCACCTCCCTGGCCAAAAGATTCAATATCTCTCCCGAGGCCTGCCTTGTGGGTATCCCTATTGGATTTGGGGCAAAGCCAGGAATGGTCTCCAGGATTTTAGGATCCACACATGATTCCCACCAAACCCTCCATTCCTTTGCAAGGTCTGGATATCTCTTGCTATAGGCCTCAAAAAGCTCAGACCATTCCCTCTCCAAGGCCTGGCCCCGTAAGACCACCTCGGCCATGTGCTCATATGCCTCCCCTGGCACATAAAACTCCCTGTCCAGGGGCCAGCCCAAAGCTTTCTTGGTGAGAAGGGCCTCTTCCTTACCCAAGGGCTCTCCGTGGGCCTCTGCCTTCCCCTGCTTGTTGGGGCTCCCATATCCAATGTGGGTCTTTACTATGATGAGGGAAGGCCTGGTCATCTCTCCCTTTGCAAGGGAGACCGCCTTTTCAATGGCCTCTATATCGTTCCCATCCGGCACATTGAGCACCTGCCAGTTATATGCCTCGAATCTTTTCTCTACATCCTCGGTGAAGGTTATCCTGGTACTGCCCTCGATGGATATCTCGTTGGAGTCATAGAGATAGATGATACGTCCCAATTTCAAATGGCCTGCCAAGGATGCAGCCTCGTGTGAGATCCCCTCCATGAGATCTCCGTCACTTATGATCCCGTATACCCAGTGATCCACAATGGGAAAGCCTGGCCTGTTAAAATAACCTGCCAGATACCTCTCAGCTATTGCCATTCCAATGCCGTTGGCAAAGCCTTGGCCCAAAGGACCAGTGGTTGTCTCCACACCAGGGGTCTTGCCATATTCTGGATGTCCCGGGGTCTTGCTATCCCACTGCCTAAAGGCCCTTATATCCTCTAAGGAGAGATCATAACCAGAGAGGTGCAATAGCCCATACAATAACATGGACCCGTGGCCGGCAGAGAGAACAAATCTGTCTCTGTCAGGCCAATGGGGATTCTTGGGGTTGTGTCTTAAAAACTTCTTGAATATCACATATCCCATAGGGGCTGCACCCAAAACCATACCAGGATGCCCTGAGGTGGCCTTTTCAATGGCATCTATGGCCAAGGCCCTAATGGCATTAATACACAGAAGATCCAAATCCGTGGCCATCCAATCGGTTCCTCTTTTGAGCTTTTTAATTGAGGTGGGCGATCTCTTTCATGGATCAGAAATGGTAGAGCTCAGGTCCCAATATCCGGATCCAATTTTCCTTTAGGACCTTCTCCGCCCTTTCGGGGTCCTCAACGCCTATTATGAGCACCGTCATGGCACCTGTACCAAGGCAGGGATAGATGTAATCCACATTGATACCTGCTAATTTTAAGGGCTTTAATATGGCATTTAGGCCACCAGGGTGATGAGGGGCCTCACAGGCGAGTACCTCTTTGGTAGAAACCCCGTAACCAGCGGTGGTCAAGACATTTATTGCCTTTTCAGGGTCATTTGCCACAAATCTCAAGGTCCCCTTTTGGCCTTCGGTGCTCACATAAAATGCAATGATGTTTATGGCATTGGCTCCCAAAAGCTCACTCACTGTGGAGAGTGTCCCTGGCTTGTTCTCCAGGCTAAGTTTTATTTCCTTTACGTATTCCATGCTCAGCTCCTTTTTACAAATTCAGATCCTTTGATAAGCCCCTTCTTGTTTATCTCCATAAACTTTTCTTTCCCCTTGGTGACGTATCTCAAAGAGGCCTCCAGGGAATCCAAGGAGGTAAGCCCCGTCTTCTCCACAAAGGCGCCTAACATAATCATGTTTATTGCCCTATCTGACCCCACTTCCTTGGCAAGCTCGTTTACAGGGATCTTTAAGGCCTGTATGTCGGTCCTGTTGGGTTCTATGTCCACAAGGCTTGAATTTATAAAAAGGATACCCCCCGGGGCTATAGTCCCCTCATACTTTTTCAGTGAAGGCTTGTTCATAACCACCACATAGTCAGGGGAGGAGGCCACAGGGGAGTAAATCTCCTCGTCCGAGACAACCACAGTGCAATTGGCAGTTCCTCCTCTCACCTCAGCACCATATGCAGGTAGGTAGGTCACGTTTTTCCCGTCCCTCATGGCCGAGAGGGCCAATAGATAGCCCATCATCAACACACCCTGCCCTCCAAAGCCTGCAAATATCATCTTCTTGGTCATTTCTTCGGTCGCTCCTTGCTAAAGGCCTGTTTCGTCCTTGATGACCTTCAGGGGATAGAATTTGGTCACCACGTTATCTATATGTTTTAGGGAATCTTGTGGGGTCATCTTCCAGTTTGTAGGACACTGACTCAATATCTCCACCAAGGAAAACCCTAAGTCCGCAAGCTGAACCTTGAAGGCCTTCTCAACTGCACGCTTTGTGTTGCGGATATTCTTGGGAGAGTTTACGGCAGTCCTTTCAATATATACACTACCCCTGGCTATGGCCAACATCTCAGAGAGGTCCAATGGTGGCCCATCCCTCCTCAAATCCCTTCCAGAGGGTGTTGTGGTAGAGATCTGTCCGGGCAAGGTGGTAGGGGCCATTTGTCCCCCTGTCATGCCGTATACGCCGTTATTCACAAATATGGCCGTGATCCTCTCCCCTCTGTTGGCCGCGTGTATTATCTCTGCAGTCCCTATGGCTGCTATGTCCCCATCACCCTGGTAGGTAAAAACTACCCTGTCCGGAAGCATCCTTTTGATTCCCGTTGCAACCGCTGCTGCCCTGCCGTGTGGGGCTTCACCCATGTCCACATCTATATAATTGTATGCGAGCACTGCACACCCGGCAGGTGGGACACATATGGCCTTTTCCCCGATGTCCAGCTCCTCCAATACCTCTGCGATCAGCCTGTGGATTATGCTGTGGCCGCAACCTGGACAGTAATGAAAGATATTAGGCTTTAAATACCTGGGTCTTTTGTAGATCACCTTACTCATAGTCCTCACCTTCCAAACCTTGCCTGTGGTATATTAGGTTTGTGTGTTTTGCAATCTCATCCGGGGTGGGGACAACCCCTCCTGGTCTCCCGTAAAAGTGGACCTTTGCCCTTCCCTCCACAGCAAGCCTTACGTCCTCCAGCATCTGGCCAGTGCTCAGCTCTATTACGAGAAAACTCTTCACCTTTAATGTGAGCTCCTTCATGGGCTTAGAGGGGAAGGGATAGAGTGTAATGGGTCTCAGCATACCCACCTTCAGATCCATTTCCCTTAGCCTTCTAATAGCCCCCTTCGCTATCCTTGCACAGGTCCCGTAGGCCACTATAACGAGTTTGGCATCCTCAATCATGAAATCTTCCCAGGTGGTGATCTCCCTAGCAATCTGCTGATATTTCCTGAAGAGTTTCCAGTTGTGCTCTTCCATCACAGGAGGATCCAGATAGAGGGACTTGACAAGCCTGCTGGGTCTACCCTTGGCGCCGTCTAAGATATAGTCCCCCTTGGGAAGAGTAACGGGATCTATAGGTTCAGGGAGCACAACAGGTTCCATCATCTGGCCCATCATGCCATCGGCTAAGATCATTACCGGATTCCTATAACGATCGGCGTATTCGAATGCCTTCACAGTGAGATCTGCCAGCTCCTGGCCTGAATAGGGAGCCAGTACAATGGTCCTGTAATCCCCGTGACCTCCACCCCTGGTGGCCTGGAAATAATCCCCCTGTGTGGGCGCAATATTCCCGAGTCCTGGTCCACCCCTTACGGTATTCACTATTACAGCCGGAAGCTCCTGGCCTGCCAGATACGAGATCCCTTCCTGTTTTAGGCTGATCCCGGGGCTTGAAGAAGAGGTCATGGCCCTTGCTCCTGCCATTGAAGCCCCAATTACCATATTTATTGCAGAGAGCTCACTCTCTGCCTGTATAAAGACCCTTCCTGGGTATCTTGCCATCTGAGCGGCCATGTACTCTGTAAGCTCATTTTGGGGTGTTATGGGATAACCTGCATAAAACCTGCAGCCTGCCCTTATGGCAGCCTCTCCTATAACATGCGTTCCTCTCATTAATACCTTTTCACTCACGGTACACCTCTATTGCAACATCTGGGCACATGGTGGCACACGTGCCACACCCTGTACACATCTCCTTCGGATCATCAGATTCTTTGAACTCTATGGGATAATAACCCTTTTGGTTCAGAGAAGACGAAGCCACAATCCTCTGCCTCGGGCAAAAGGCCATACACAGATAGCAGCCTTTGCAAAGCTCTCTGTCTATTACGATATACCCTCTCTTTTCCTTGGAAACCATCTCCCTGTTTCTCCAAAGTTCATCATAGCCTGAAGGTAAGAATTAGCCATAACCTTGGGCTAGGTCATTGGCTATTAAACCATTGAAGGGGAATTTTCAAGGAAAAGTTTTCTCCCATAAAATCGATTTTCCTTGACACAAGGCCCTGGGTTCCTATTATGAAACTACGGGGGCGAACTGGGTTCGACGGGGACAATTGAGGTCTGAGTTGCATGCCGAGGTGCTACCTGCTCGTTAAACAGGTGGAAGACACAATAAGTGCCGACGATTATGCATATGCCCTGGCCGCTTAATTAGGCCAGCGTTCCCCATCTTCCTTCCTGCGGAACTTGGGGGGCGTGGACCATGCAGGATAGCCCTGGATGGGGCCCTGATACCATTCAAGGCGAAGATCTTATCAGGGTTGCCTGATTGGGCCCTTCCTGGTCGGGCCATCTCAGGCGAAAATCATAGATCAGGATAAGCATGTAGAGGCTCAGGCTGAAGGTTTCCGGACGAGGGTTCGATTCCCTCCGCCTCCACCAACCTCCCCAAATCCCAAAGGCAGCCCAAATCTTGGGAGAAGAGGCTGAGATCAAGACCTGGCCCAGCTAAAATAACCTTTCCGTAATCTTTAAGAAGATCCCCTTTTTGAACCTTATTGCATCCCTATCACATACCTCCTGGCAGCAGTAACACCTGATACACAAATCATAGTCGATTGTAAGCTCATTTCGCACCCTCTTTATGGCCCCCTTCGGACATATGCTCCTACACCTTTCACATCTTTCACAGAGCTCCTTAACTATCAAGGGCTTAGAGACCAGGTATTTTCTCGTTAATGCCTCAAGCCCCTTTGGGATCACATTCATCGAATCCAGCTTGGGGATAGAAAATGGGATTTTGCTAAATTTGTCAGGTATGATCCCTTTAAAACTTGAAGGTTCAATGGAAGGATCTATTAAATTTCTAAGCTTAGCCTGTCTGAATACCGGAAACCTTTCCCATTCAATATTTAGCATCGTAAGTACAGCCAAATCAAGGAGTATGGCATGTTCTGAGGCTGCTACTATCCCTATGTGTTTAGAAACTCCGTTAGTAGGTCCCATCCCTTCCATACCCCATATTCCATCTAAGATTGTAAGGGATGGCCTTACGCTCAGATATATATCCAAAAGCAAAGTGGCAAAGAGCTCCCTGCTTGTCCCTGCTGTGGAATGCCATTCTGCCTTTGCCTGTTTCACAACAGTGCCAAAATTGTTTTTCACCCCCAATGTCATTAACATCTGGGAATGGGTCTTTAGCTTTGGAATGTTTATTATCTTGTCTGCTTCAAAGACCTGTTTTGCGAGTTCTATTCTCTTAAATACATTCTTGGAGATATCCCTAACAACTGCTGGGTGGGTAAATTCAACCAAATCGATATTTAACTCATCGGCGATCCCCACCATACCTGTCTTTACACATACCCTTTGGAAGGAATCCAGTGCAGGGCTATCGCCTATTGCCACATGAGCTCCAACATCCTTGCAGAGCCTTGCCACTGCCCTTACCACCTCTGGATTTGTGGTAATATTTCTGGAGGGCTCGTGGGCAGAGAGGAGATTGGGCTTGAGGAGGACCCTTTCTCCCCTCTTTACAAAATTTCGGATCCCTCCCAATTCCCCAATGGCCGACTCTACGGCCCGGTATACGGATTCAGGGTCATAGGAATCACATTCTCTTATTACCACACTCATAAGGCCAGCCCCTCTATAAGCCCAATGGCACCCCTTATACCTAAGCCGAGATCCTTTTGTCTAAGAATAGCATGCCTAAATTGGCGGGGCTATGGTCACAAGGACCCTCATGGGGCCCTTGGCCCTTATGCCATGGGGTTCACTTATGTTACATATCATTATGTCTCCGGCCTTGGCAGGTATGGGCACCTCTCCCCCCAAGAACTCACCTTCCCCCTCTATGACGAAAATGCTCACCTCACCTTCGATCTCATGGGAGTGGACCGGAAGTTCTTGCCCCTCCAGGAATGAAAAGGAGAGGATCTTAAAATGAGGTGAATCGTGTACCAGGAGCCTCCCCATGTGGAGCTGGTTAAAACTGGTTTTTTCTGTTACACTTAGTATTTTCATGCTCTCCTCCTTCTAAGGCATATTAACCTAACCCTTATGGATAGCAAATTCAAATACCTCAAGTGCCCCGTTTCTCTTTATAACTTGACCTTTTCCCTGAACGGAACCAAAATTCATCCATTTAGGGGATGAGGAGCCCAGGCCCTTTTGAGCAGATTTTTCTCACCAAAGGCTTTAAGATAGAAGAAGAGAGATGGCATACCAGGTACTTGCTAGGAAGTGGAGACCTCAGGTCTTTGAAGAGGTGATAGGTCAACCTTTTGTGGTGAAGACCCTTCAGAATGCCCTCTCCTCAGGCAGATTGGGCCAGGCCTATCTATTTTGCGGGCCAAGGGGGGTGGGAAAGACCACAGTGGCCAGGATACTTGCAAAGGCCTTAAATTGCAGGATAGGCCCTGGTCCAAACCCTTGTAACATTTGCTCCTCCTGCAAAGAGATCACAGCAGGGATATCTCCCGATGTGCAAGAGATAGACGGTGCCAGCAACAGGGGGATCGAGGAGATCAGAAACCTGAGGGAGAACGTAAAATACCTCCCCACCTTAGGCAAGAAGAGGGTCTTTATCATAGACGAGGTCCACATGCTCACCATCCATGCCTTCAATGCCCTGCTGAAGACCTTAGAAGAGCCCCCGAGCCATGTGGTATTTATCTTTGCCACCACAGAACCCCACAAGGTACCTGCCACGATACTTTCCAGGTGCCAGAGATTCGATTTCAGGAGGATCCCTCCGGAAGAGATGGCAAGGCACCTCCTGAGGGTGGCCCAAAAGGAGGGGATCCAGATTGAGGATGCCGCAATAGAGCTAATTGTAAAGAGGTCAGAAGGCAGCATGAGGGATGCCCAAAGCCTTTTGGATCAACTCATCACCTTTGTGGGCCCTAAGGTGACCCATGAGGAGGTAGAAGAACTATTGGGCGAAATAGAATCTGCCCTTGTTAGTGAGGCCTGTATTGCCATAGCCGAGAGGAACCCCAAGGGGATATTTGAGACCGTAAAGATTGCCTATGAGAAGGGCTATGACCTAAAGGAGTTTTATAAGGCCATAATGGAGATATTTAAGGATGCCCTCTATTACCTTTCAGGTGCTGAGGCAAAGGACCTGGGGATACCTCCATGGAAGGAGGATCTCATATTGCGTATAACAAGGTCCCTCTCACCCGAGATCTTGAGCATCCTGCTTGGCCTTATGTTAAAGCACTTTGAACTCCTGAGGTACACCGATGAGATCAGGATCCTTTTGGAGGTGATCCTGGTCAGGCTGAGTATAGGGGGGGAGCTCCTTCCTCTGGGGAAGCTCTTGGATGCCCTCAGTACCAGATCGGACACCCCCACCCTCCCCATTTCTGAGAGGGTGGCAGGGCAAGCCCATGTGGGTTCAGAAGAGGGGGGTTTGCCTCAAAGGGATACCAAAGCCCCAAAGGACTGGGAGGGGTTTTTGGAATCCCTAAAAAAGAAGAAACCTATGGTCTCCAGGAGTCTTTCCCATTGGGAGATCGTATCCCTCAAGGAGGATGAGCTGGTATTGGTTCCGCCAGAGCATCCTGTCTTAAAGGATTATCTAAAAGACCCACAGAAGATCTCAGAGCTATCTCAGCTCTTGAAGGAGTACTTTGGAAAGGAAATAAGGGTTACAGTTCGGGAGAGGAAAGAAGACCTAGCGGAAAGAAGGAGCGCCATCTCCGAGTTGATAAAGAGATTCGGTGCCCAAATTGTACCCAATGGCACAATCCAGATGGATTAGGAGGTTATCAATGAAGGGATTTGGTAATGTAGGACAGCTTATGAAACAGGCTCAGGAACTCCAGGCCAAGATCGCAAAGCTCCAAGAGGAATTGGGGGAAAAGCAGGTCACCGGCTCTGCAGGAGGAGGGATGGTGACCGTGGTGGCCAATGGCCGCCAGGAGATCATCTCCATCTCCATAGAGAGAGAGGTAATAAACCCTGAAGATCAGGAGATGTTACAGGATCTCATAGTGGCAGCAGTCAATGATGCCATATCCAAGAGCAAGGCAATGGTAAATGAGGGGATGTCATCCATCACAAGGGGCCTCAGCATCCCAGGGTTAGGGGGGCTCCTCTGAGGATGGCCCTCTATCCAAAGCCCATGGAAGAGCTGGTGGGCCTTTTGGGCAAACTCCCCGGCCTTGGCCCTAAGTCGGCTTTGCGAATAGCCTTGTACCTTCTAAATCAGCCAAAGGAATTCCCCATCACATTGGGGAAGCTGATCCAAGATTTCAAGGAACAGGTGAGACTCTGCAGCCTCTGCCAGAATCTCTCCGACTCTGACCCCTGCTCCATCTGCCAGGATCCCAAGAGAGATAGGTCCTCTATCCTGGTGGTGGAAGGCCCAGGAGACCTTTATGCAGTGGAGGAGTCCAAGGCCTATAGGGGACTCTACCACATACTCCATGGGACTATCTCACCCTTAGATAGGATCGGGCCCGAGGAGTTGAGGATAAACTTACTGGTGGAGAGGGTGAAAGACCCAGAGGTCCTTGAGGTGATAATAGCCACAAATCCCACATTTCAGGGTGAAGCAACGGCCAGCTACCTCATGGACGTCCTGGCAAAGGAAGGGATAAGAAAGAGGATAAGCCGCATTGCCATAGGACTGCCCATGGGAGCTGATCTCAAGTACATAGACAAGGCCACCCTGGAGCATGCCATCAGGCACAGGAAGGAGATCCTTTAGTGGAGCCAGGAGTCTATAAGGCCCTAATGGGAATAGTGGGCCCTTTAAACGTATGTGAAGATGAATCCCTTTTGGCCCAATATGGCTCAGACGCCACAAAGCTCTTCTTCAAACCCGATTTGGTCCTATTCCCCTCCCATCCCAAAGAGGTAGCCGAAGTCCTAAAGCTTGCCAATCTGCATAGATTCCCCGTGATACCCAGAGGTGCAGGGACAGGTATGAGCGGCGGCGCCTTGCCGGTTAGTGGTGGGGTGGTACTGGAATTCGGCAAGATGAACAGGATCTTGGACATGGATCCAAAGGATGGCCTCTGCGAGGTGGAACCGGGGGCAAAGACCCATGAGGTCCAGATGGAGGCCAAAAAGCTTGGGCTCTACTATCCACCAGACCCTGCCAGTGCCAAAGAGAGTACCATCGGGGGGAACATAGCTGAGTGCGCCGGGGGGCTGAGGGCCATAAAATACGGGGTCACAAGGGATTATGTATTGGGGTTAGAGGTGGTATTACCCACTGGCGAGATAGTAAAAACAGGGGGAAGGACGCTCAAAGGGGTTGCAGGTTATGATCTTACAAGGCTGATGGTGGGATCTGAGGGTACCTTGGGCATAATCACAAAGGCTATTTTAAGGCTCATACCCTTGCCCCAGAGGAGGGCAACTATCTTGGTCTGCTTTCCCCATCCCCATGTGGCCATAGATAGCCTCTTTGGGACACTGCGTACAGGCATACTCCCTTCTGCCTTCGAGTTTATGGATCACCTGAGCTTCTCTGCCATAGAGGATCAGATGGGCCTCAAAACCCCCTATCCTAACCCTTGCTTTGTAATTGTGGAGCTGGATGGGAGAGAGGAACAGGTTAAGGAAGACCTAAGGAGATTGACCCCCCTTTTGGATTCCCTTGGAAAGGTCTTGGCCCTTGGTTATGAGGATGATGTCAGGTGGATATGGGATCTCAGAAGGGAGCTTAGCCCTTCCATGTACAGGCTCAGGCCAAACAAGAGCAGCCATGATGTGGTGGTGCCCCGCTCGCGCTTGGGGGATCTTTTGGATGCCGTAGAGGAGATCTCAAAAGAAACTGGCTTGCCCATACCAGTCTTTGGACATCTGGGGGATGGGAACCTCCATGTGAATATCATGTATGACGTGGGAATTGACCGGGAAAGGGAAATGTTGGTCACCAGCACAAAGAGACTCCTTTCCACGGTGGTAGGTATGGGGGGAAGCATTTCAGGAGAACATGGTATAGGGATCACAAAGGCCCCTTACCTGGAGATGGAATTGGGAGCTATCAATCTATCCGTCATGCAGGCCATTAAGAGGGCCTTGGACCCAAACAACATCCTGAATCCCTATAAGATATTCTACTCACAAGGCCTTAGCCTATCTTCTCCCAAAGAGTAGTTTCATCACCTCCCTTAGGTCCCGAACTCCGTGGAGGGACAAACCCTCCTTTTCCTTTAGCTCAGACATGTTTCCCTTTGGGAGTATAATGCTACCAAATCCCAACTTTTTGGCCTCCCTTATCCTCAGCTCTGGATTCGAGACAGACCTCACCTCACCACCCAGGCCCACCTCACCCCATACCACCATATCCTCAGGGATAGGCTGGTCAAAATAGCTTGAGAGTATGGCAATCACCGCTGCCAAGTCTGATGCAGTCTCCTGGATCCTTACACCTCCAGTAACATTTAAGAACACATCCCTACTACCCACCATAACCCCTAGCCTCTTTTCCAGAACCGCAAGGATAAGCCAAATCCTCTGGGCCTCCATCCCCAAAAATGTGCGCCTGGGCATAGGCTGCGAGGTATTTGTGACAAGTGCCTGGACCTCCACCAGTAGTGGCTTTGAGCCTGCCATGTGGGGGGTAACCACAGAACCAGAGGCACCCTTTGGTCTCTCCTTTAAGAAGAGCAGACTTGGATTCTCAACAGGCCAAAGCCCCTTTTCCCTCATCTCAAAGACCGCCATCTCAAAGGTGGGGCCAAACCTGTTCTTATTCACACGCAGAATCCTTACGGGCTGATGACTCTCTCCCTCCAGATAGAGTACCGTGTCTACCATGTGCTCCAATAACCTTGGCCCTGCAATAATCCCCTCTTTTGTGACATGGCCTACCAGAATTATGCAGACATTGTTTTCCTTGGCTGCCCTCATAACCTTCAAGGTCACATCCCGAAGCTGAGAGATGCTACCCAAGGGTGCGTCGCTGGCCTCTGTGTGGCAGGTCTGGATGGAATCCAGGACAACACAGGAGGGCTTTAACCTTTTGATCCCCTCCTCCATCTCTTCAGCCGATCCACTACCCATTACACCGATCAGCCCACTTCTTGCCCCAAGCCTCTCTGCCCTAATCTTCAACTGTACTAGGGATTCCTCCCCTGAGACATACAGGGTGGAAAATCCCCTTTGGGAAAGGGAGTGTAGGATCTGCAATGCGAGGGTAGATTTTCCAATCCCAGGGTCACCCCCCAAAAGGATTAGACTCCCCTTTACCAAGCCACCACCCAGGACCCTGTCAAGCTCCTGGATAGAGGTGGTAAGCCTCTCTTCCTCCTCATAGCCTATCTCTGATATCTTCTGGATTTTCGTGGAAGGGCCCTTCGGTTCCCTTTCCCTGGGCCTGTAACTTACCTGTGGCTCCAAGCTGTCCCATGAACCACATTGGGGACACCTACCGAGCCAGGTTACTGATCGATATCCGCAACTGGAGCAAAGATAGGTGGTCTTCTCCTTGGGCATAGATGGGGCTTAATCGGATCTCCTCTTGAGGTCAAAGCTCATAGGGGGTTAGACTCTGGGGGCCATCTTCTGTAACCCACACCGTCTGCTCAAATTGGGCTGAGAGGGATCCGTCAAGGGTCACCGCAGTCCAGCCGTCCTCCAGGATCCTGAGCTTATGGGTCCCCAAATTTATCATGGGCTCTATTGTAAAAACCATGCCAGGGATCAGGACCAAACCCTTCCCCTTCTTTCCAAAATGGGGGACCTGTGGTGGCTCGTGGAATTCCTTTCCCACCCCATGGCCTACGAATTCCCTCACCACAGAGCAACCCATGGCCTCGGCATAGGACTGTATGGCATGGCCTATATCTCCTATGGTATTCCCTGGCTGGGCCGCCTGTATACCCCTTCTCAGGCACTCCCTTGCCACATTCACCACCTTTTGGGCATCTGGCCCTGGCTGCCCAACAAAAAAGGTCTTTCCCACATCTGCATAGTATCCCTCTAAGATAGGGGTCACATCCACATTGATTATGTCCCCATCCTTTAGGACCTTATCCCCTGGTATGCCATGGCATATCACCTCGTTTACAGAGGTACAGACGCTCTTGGGAAAGCCCCTGTAATTCAAGGGTGCAGGATAGGCCCCTGCATCCAGGGTGAGTCTGTGTACAAGACAGTTAATATCCTCTGTGGTGATTCCAGGTCTGATTATCCTTTCCACCTCATCCAAGATCATCAGGGCAAGTCTTCCACATTTCTTTATGCCCTCTACATCTTTATCAGTCTTCAGTCTTATCCCATATTTTTCCAAATAGAGTGTGACCATATCTTGGTCATTTTTTAGGCAACATTTCTTATATTTAAGGCCGCTTCCGCAAGGACAAGGGTCATTTCGACCCACGTTTGCGATTTTCATTCTAGCTAATTCCTCTTTTGTGTCAAATTCTTGGAGATCAGTGTCAAAAGCCTTTCAAGCTCGCTTTCTGAAAGCTTTAGAAGATATTCAACTTCTTCTTCGGTACCCAAAAGTTCTTTTAATCTCTTTATCATCTCTTTTTTTGCTTCAGTCACTATTATGCTTTTCTTTTCACAGGCCTCAAGCTCTTCGGCACAGTTTGCCAGGTTTTCCGTAAATATTCCTAACATAGCCTCCGTTTCAGCCAATCTCTTTTTGAGATCCTTTACATCTTCTGCCAAAGCAAGGCCAAGGCATTGAAAAAATATCCAAAAAGAGATGGAAAATATGACCTTATACCTCATCCAAAAGTTCCCTTATAGTCTTCAACAATGAGGAATATTCAAAGGGTTTTGTAAGATAGACAATCTTCTGCATTCCTAACTGCTCTCTTAGCTCACCGTTAAGATGGTAGCCACTTGCTATCATGATCTTTTTTAGCATGTTTCTCTCTTGTAATTCTTTAATGCACTTAATACCACCCATCCCAGGCATGTTCAGGTCCATGATTATCAGGTCTATCTTCCCTTCGACTCTTTCACATATACCTATACATTCCTCCCCTGATCTCGCAGTAATTACCTTATAATTTGCCTTTGTAAGTGTATCCCTAAATAATTCCAGGATGTTCTCCTCGTCATCCACCACGAGTATCCTCTCCCCTTTGCCCAAGGGAAGATGGCTATTGAGCTTTTTGAGCTGTTCCCTCTTGTCCTCTTGGAGGGCTGCCGGAAAGTAGATCTTAAAGGTGGTCCCTTGCCCCACAATACTGTAGCAGTTTATGAAACCTCCATGGCTCCTTACAATGCCATAAACTGTGCTGAGACCAAGGCCCGTCCCCTTACCTGGCTCCTTTGTGGTAAAAAAGGGATCAAAGATCTTGTCTATTATTTCAGGGGGAATCCCTACCCCTGTATCTGTGACCGAGAGGAGGACATAGGGCCCTGGTTTAAAGCCCACATGGGTCTTACAAAACTCCTCATCGAGGTAAAGGTTTCTCGTCTCAAACGTAAGTGTCCCTCCATCAGGCATGGCATCCCTTGCGTTTACGCTAAGGTTGATGATCACCTGTTGCAACTGAGTTGTATCTGCATTTATTGGATACAGCTCATCAGCCAGGTTGAGTTCCAGCTTTATCATCTTGGGAATGAGTCTTTCTAAGACCACTATGTTCTGTTTGAGCTCTCTGTTTAGGTTCACAGTCTTTAGTTTGGGTTCCGACTTCCTGCTAAATATAAGCAGGTTCTGGATAAGGTCCCTTGCCCTCTCACAGCTCTCTTCTATGGCCTTAAGCCTTCTGTAATCTGGATCTTCGGGTTTCTTCTTTAGAAGCATTACCTGGGCAAATCCGTATATGGCCTGAAGTACATTGTTAAAGTCGTGTGCTACACCTCCTGTAACACCTCCCAGTGCCTCCAACTTATGAAGCTGCCTCAGCTGGCTCTCTATCTTCTCCCTCTCTGTTATATCCATAAGAAAGGTCACAAGCCCCCTGGGTTTACCTTCTCTATCCAGGAAGGCAGCCCCATTTAAGAGGACGTCTAAAAGCTCTCCCTTCTTATTTTTCCTCTTGGTATGTATCCCTGTCACTATACCCTTTTCGTAGAGTTCCCTTGCGATTTCAAAGGCCTGTCCCTTGTATTCCTCTGGTATGTGGCGAGCGGAAGAGAGGTCTGGACCCCTGAGCTCCTCCAGCTTCCATCCAAAGGTCTCTTCAAAGGCACGGTTTATAAATATGGGGGAGAGGTTTATGTCATAGAGGGCTATGGGTATGGGAGAGGCCTCAAGGGCCAATCTAAAGGCCTCCTCCCTATATCTTGCCTCTTCCTCTGCCCTTACCCTGTCAGTTATATCTATTAGGGAGGCAATGGTCTTCTTTAGATGGGGTAGATAGCCCACCGACATAAAGACCCACTTGAGACCTTCCGAGGTCTTTATCCTTATCTGGTATGGTCTTATGGTGGGATCGTCTGTTCTAAGCCTCTCCTTCCAGCGCTCCATGAGCATAGGTATGTCCTCTGGGTGCACCAGATCCATCCACCTGAGTTTCCCCACTATCTGGTCCCCCCCATAGCCCAATATCACCTCTGCCTGCCTATTCACTAGGGAAATTACGGCATCTGGCTCTATCACGAAGAGTGCGGTGGCAGAAGAGTCAAAGAGGGTCCTATACCACAGCTCCAGAGTCCTTAACCTTTCTGTAAGTTCCTTTTGGATGGTAATATCTCTGATAATACCTCTAAAGCCGACTTTTTTGCCCCTCTCATCCCTTACCAGGGAAATGGAGCTGGAAATGGTCAGCCTACTCCCGTCCTTTGTCAGTATATCGTGCTCGAAAAACTTCACATGTTCCCCTGTCTTAAAGACCTGATTAAACCTCTGAAACACAAAGCTTGCCGTCTCCTTGTCCATAATCACTTCGTAGGTCTTTCCAAGGAGCTCTTCCCTTTCATACCCGGTAATACTCTTAGATGCCTGGTTCAAAAATACGAACCTGCCTCTTAGATCCGTCTCAAAATATAGATCCTCCAATGTATCCAACACCTTTACCATCTCCTCTGTATATTCCACCAAACCTCTAATCTGGAGCATATCACCTCCTTGTGGGAGCCTTTATGCCATCTTCTCTATCTCTTCCACCGCCAACCCCCCAAAGCGGGAGCAGCTCACCTCCTCTGCCCCTTCCATCTGCCTTGCCAGATCATAGGTGACTATCCTTTTTGAAAAAAGGGATTCCAAGGCCCTTAGAATCAATTCCCCTGCCTCTTTCCAGCCCATGAATCTGAGCATCTCTACCCCTGAGAGTATCAAGGAACAGGGATTTACCTTGTCCAGGCCCTTATATTTTGGAGCAGAACCATGGGTTGCCTCAAAGAGGGCACAGTTATCTCCAATATTTGCCCCAGGCGCCATCCCCAGCCCTCCCACAAGGGCAGCAGCTGCATCTGAAAGGTAATCACCGTTTAGGTTCGGTGTGGCTATAACACCGTACTCCTCAGGCCTCAGGATCATCTGCTGGAACATGTTATCTGCTATTCTATCCTTTAGGATAAGCCTTCCGTCGAAGGAGGCTCTTCCCATCTGGAGTTCCTTCTCAAATATCACCCTATGAGAATACCTCTCCTTTGCAATCTCATAGCCCCACTCCACAAAGGCTCCCTCTGTATATTTCATAATGTTGCCCTTATGCACCAGGGTAACAGAGGGGTAGCCATTTTCCAAGGCATATCTAATGGCCTTCTCCACCAGTCTCTGAGAGGCAAATTTACTCATGGGTTTTATCCCAATAGCAGTCTCTAAAGAGAGGCTTTTGCCATCCTCTTGTTTTAAGAGCTCATTTAACTTATTGATGAGTTCAACGGTACTCCTGTGACCTGCAGGCCACTCAATGCCTGCATAGACGTCCTCTGTATTCTCCCTGAAGATCACGAGGTTCACCCTCTCAGGGTGCCTTAGGGGTGAAGGTAGGTGAGGAATGTATCTTACAGGTCTTATGCAGGCGTAAAGGTCCAGCCTCTGCCTTATGGTGACATTGATGGATCTAAAGCCCTTTCCCACAGGGGTAGTAAGGGGACCTTTTAGGCCTATCCCATAAAAGTCCAGCTTCTCCAAGGTCTCCTCAGGTAGGTGCTGGCCTTCCCCCAACTCTCTGGTCGCCTTTTCACCGGCAAGGAGCTCAAGCCAGTAAATGGCCCTTTTACCCCCATAGGCCTTATTTACAGCTGCATCTATCACCGGCCTTGTAGCAGCGAATATCTCTGGGCCCGTACCGTCACCCTCTATGAAGGTGATTATGGGATGCTCAGGTGTTATGGGTCTACCCTCAGAATCCCACAAGATACGCCTTGGCCGACTTAACTCTGTTTGCTCTTCCATGTCCCTTCAGGCACTCCTTCTTTCGCTTATCTGGATCTTTGAAGGTTAGAGGATACGTTGATAGTAATTCAAGATGCCACCTGCCAATACGATATCCCTTTCTCTTTCGCTAAGGTTCAAGTTTGCAGGGAGTTTAATCCCTTTTTTGGGAACTTCAACATAAAATTCCTCTCTTTTCCTAAGGATCTCTAACATACCCTGGACCCTTATCTGATCACCTTCCTGGAGTTGGACATACACCTCTTCTTCTATCTGGACTGGGATTATACCATAGTTTATGAGATTTGCCCTGTGTAACCTGGCAAATGATTTAGCCAGGATCATCACAATACCCAAGTAGCGGGGAGCCAGGGCAGCGTGTTCCCTGCTACTTCCCTGTCCATAGTTTTCACCAGCCACAATAATCCCCTTACCCAGTCTTTTCATCTTCTCCACAAAGTCTGGAAAAAGCCTATGATAGGTATATTTACTTATGGCCTCGATATTACTTCTGAGGGGCAAGACCTTGGAACCTCCGGGGAGGATATCATCCGTTGTAATGTTATCCCCCACCTTTAACACAATGGTGGCATCTATCTCTTCTGCCACAGCCGGAAGGTGTGGTAAAGGTCTTATGTTTGGACCCATCCTTATGTTTAGCTCCACCGGAGAAGGGTCTGGTGGAATCAAAAGGGAATCATCCAAGGGATATCTGTCGGGTTCCTTGAGCTTGGGATAGCCCCCCAATACAGAAGGAGATACCAGCCTTCCCTTTAGGGCAGCTGCCACTGCAACCTCTGGGCTCGCCAGATAAACCTCTGCATCTTCGGTGCCGCTCCTTCCTTTAAAGTTCCTGTTAAAGGTCCTAATGCTCACCCCACCTGAGGGAGGGGCCTGCCCCATACCAATGCAGGGGCCACATGCAAGTTCCAGGATCCTTGCTCCTGCCTTTACCATCTGGGCTATGGAGCCATCCTCCAATAGCATCAAAAATACCCGTCTGGACCCAGGACTTATTACCAGGCTCACATCTGGATGTATCCTCTTACCCTTTAGGAGCTCTGCCACCATCTTCAAGTCCCTATAAGATGAGTTGGTACAGCTACCAATGGCCACCTGATCCACCTTCAGCCCCTGGAGCTCAGAGACTGCTACCACATTGTCTGGGCTGTGGGGCATGGCGATTAAGGGATGAAGGGAAGAGAGATCCAATTCTATCACACCATGATATTGGGCATCTTCCATGGGAAAAAGGGGGGCCCATTCCCCCTCCCTTCCGTGGGCCCGCATAAATTCCCTTGTTATTTCGTCTGACGGGAATAGGGAGGTCCATGCCCCCAGCTCTGCACCCATATTAGTGATGCAGCTACGCTGATATACGGAGAGTTCCTTTACCCCAGGGCCAGTATACTCAAAGACCTTACCAAGCCCCCCTTTTACACTAAGCCTTCTTAGAAGCTCCAGGATGACATCCTTTGCGCTTACCCAATCGGGAAGCCTCCCATAGAGCCTCACATTTATTACCTCAGGCACCTTCATGGGGAAAGGGACCCCAGCCATAGCCAGGGCCACATCCATGCCCCCTGCGCCCACCGCAAGCATACCCAAGCCACCAGCAGTGGGTGTGTGGCTGTCAGAACCCAGAAGTGTCTTAAATGGCCTTCCAAACCTCTCCAAATGCACCTGGTGGCAGATCCCGTTCCCTGGTTTGGAAAAATAGACCCCAAACCTCTTGGCACAGTCCCTAAGAAACAAATGGTCGTCTGCATTTTCAAACCCTGTCTGCAACGTGTTGTGATCCACATAGCTTACAGATACCTCTGTTTTCACCCTTGGAAGATTTAAGGCCATAAATTCCAAAAAGGCCAGAGTCCCTGTGGCATCTTGTGTCAAGGTCTGGTCTATGGCGATCCTTATTTCATTGCCGGGTTCCAGTTCACCCTCCCTTAGACTTTTTCGGAGGATCTGGCCTGTCATGGTCCCCTCTATTGTCATTCCCCTTCCCTCCTTAAAATATCCTAAACATGTGCTATGGACCATTAAGACATTTCCGGGCCTACTGTCCAGCCAAATTCTCCATTTCTCCAAGAGGGGTTCCTTATTTGGCCTTGACATCAAGTCTCAAGTAATTAGCTTGAGTTGACCTTAAAATCCAAAAAGCAAAGGAGGTTTTCTTATGGGAATGAGACCACTGCATGATCGAGTTATTGTAAAGAGGATACAGGAGGAGGAAAAGACACCCGGGGGTATTGTGATCCCTGACACTGCAAAAGAAAAGCCCCAGCAGGGGATAGTGGTGGCAGTAGGGGATGGACAGAAAAAGGAAGACGGAAGCAGGATGCCTATGCAGGTAAAGGTGGGGGACAAGATATTATTTGGCAGGTATGCAGGGACAGAGGTGAAGATAAAGGGAGAAGAGCACCTTATCATGAGGGAAGACGAAATAATGGCTGTGATAGAATAAGCAGAGGAGGAAAGAGAAATTATGGCAAAGGAACTGAAATACAGTGAGAAGGGAAGAGAGGCGATCTTAAAAGGGGTAAATACCCTCGCAGATGTAGTAAAGGTCACCTTGGGCCCAAAGGGGAGGAATGTGGTCCTGGACAGGGCCTTTGGTTCTCCCCTGATCACAAAGGACGGGGTAACAGTGGCCAAGGAGCTGGAACTGGAGGACAAGTTCGAGAATATGGGCGCCCAGATGGTAAAAGAGGTGGCCTCCAAGACCAGTGATGTGGCCGGAGATGGAACTACTACTGCCACTGTTCTGGCACAGGCCATCTTCAGGGAAGGTTCCAAGCTGGTGGCAGCCGGTATGAACCCCATGGCCCTAAAGAGGGGTATAGAGAAGGCGGTGGAGAAGGCAGTTCTGGAACTAAAGAAACTCTCCAAGCCCACCAAGGACCAGGAAGAGATAGCCCAGGTAGGAACAATATCCGCAAACAATGACCCCACCATAGGAAACATAATAGCAGAGGCAATGTCCAAGGTGGGAAAAGAAGGTGTTATAACAGTAGAAGAGGCAAAGGGCATGGATACCACCTTGGAGGTGGTGGAAGGTATGCAGTTCGACAGGGGTTACATCTCCCCATACTTTGTCACAGACCCGGAAAAGATGACGGCCACCCTGAACAATGCCCTCATATTGCTATATGAAAAGAAGATAAGCAGCATGAAGGACCTCATCCCACTCCTTGAACAGATAGCCAGGATGGGGAGACCGCTCTTGATTATAGCCGAAGATGTGGAGGGCGAGGCCCTTGCCACTTTGGTGGTGAATAAATTGAGGGGTACCCTTCAGTGCGCTGCTGTAAAGGCACCGGGCTTTGGGGACAGAAGGAAGGCCATGTTGGAAGACATTGCAATCCTTACAGGCGGCAAGGTGATCTCAGAGGACCTCGGCATGAAGCTGGAAAATGTCAGACTCTCTGACTTGGGAACGGCAAAGACGATCACCATAGATAAGGACAATACCACCATAGTGGACGGTGGCGGAAAGAGAGAGGACATAGAAGGAAGGGTCAAACAGATAAGGGCCCAGATAGAGGAGACCACCTCCGATTATGACAGGGAAAAACTCCAGGAGAGGCTTGCAAAATTGGTGGGCGGGGTAGCTGTGATCAGTGTAGGTGCTGCCACAGAGACCGAGATGAAGGAAAAGAAGGCAAGGGTAGAAGACGCACTGAACGCCACAAGGGCAGCTGTAGAAGAGGGCATAGTCCCAGGGGGAGGGGTTGCCTTTATCAGGTGTATCAAGGCCCTTGAAGACCTAAAATTGGATGCCGACGAAATGGCAGGGGTAAAAATTGTTATGAGGGCCCTCGAAGAACCCCTAAGACAGATAGCAAATAACGCAGGGGCAGAGGGATCTGTTGTGGTGGAAAAGGTAAAGGCGGGCGAAGGCCCCTTTGGTTTCAATGCCGAGACCATGGAGTTCGTGGACATGATAAAGGCTGGAATCATTGATCCCACAAAGGTAGCAAGGTTTGCCCTCCAGAATGCAGCCTCTGTTGCATCCCTTCTTCTGACCACAGAGGCCCTTGTGGCAGAAAAGCCTAAGGAAAAAGAAGAAATGCCCCCCATGCCCCATGGAGGGGGGATGATATGAGATAAAAAGGCCCGGGGACCCCGGGCCTTTGATTTTCTAATTACCCCACTTTATTTTTTTGACATCCTTCTTTCCTTCAGTTTGTCTCCCAGCCCCAAAGTCTTTGCGGTCTTTCTCCTCTTGGCCGTAAGTGCCTTGGCTGCTAAAGGCTGCCTTGCAGAGAACCCCCACTTCTTCCTGTACTCTTTGGCTGTAAGTCCGTGGCTCCTTAAGTGCCTGTTGGTAATCTGCTTGAACTCCTTCCCGCATTCAAGACAAATAACCTTGTTTCTCTGAATCGATTGCTTGGGATCTGCTACCAGCTCACTTATTTTGACCTCTTCTTCTCCCTGTGGAGCTTGTTCAGAAACCAGACCTTGCTCCTTTTCATGTATCTCCTTTAACACACTAAACGTCTTCCTGACGAATTCGGATATTTCATCAGGAGATAGGGTTGCGTGAGACGATTGAGCCATTGCTATGTCGGCTGCCATCTCTGTTAGCGTTTTTGCCATCTTTCAACTTCCTCCTTTCTCTAAGATTTAATGCTATTATGCATTTAAACACCTAACTTTCAAGTTGCAAGTCTTTTTTAACATCCAATGTCTTTGTGTCAACAAAAAAATTCAAATTTCTGATATTGACACCCATGAACCACCAGCTTATACGGATTAGTATAAGAATTCTGCCTGACCAATGAAAAAGGGGGAGTTTTTATGGGGGTACTTGGGAAATGGTTGGTCCTTACATTTTGC
>CALKZT010000078.1 GCA_938002815.1 uncultured bacterium | reverse complement strand
ATTACAAGCTATCTGGTGAAAGGGTTTTATGTAGAAAGTCTTGGATCGGCACTGGCTGCTGGTGCAATACTGGGGATTTTGAATCTCCTTTTTAAGCCCGTGTTGATCCTCCTGACCCTCCCAATAAACATCCTGACGATGGGGCTATTTACTTTTGTTATTAATGCCTTCCTTCTGAAAATGGTTTCAGGAGTAGTACCCGGTTTTGAGATCAGGGGCTTTTTCCCTGCCCTCTTAGGGGGTATCTTGATAGGCCTCATGAACTGGGCCTTGAGCCTAATTTTGGAAAAAAGGGAATAGCCCGCCTATTTCCCATAGTCTCGGTCCCCTTTTTCACCTTGACATGGGGTAGGCCCCTATGGTAAGGGCAGTTCTCTAAGTAGGCCACGGAGGCCTTCAAGGGGCAAGAAGCCTTGAGAGGTCCCGTTTGGCCTTTTTCGTTTTAAGGGACCTAAGCTTCCCAAGAATGGGCAGATTTTGGAGATTCTAATGGGAGGTGATTATGGTGAAAAAGAGGTTTGGGCTATCCTTGGCCTTTCTTTTTGCCCTCTTTTTTCTCTGTGGGGGAGGTTTACTGTGGGCCTATGATCTTTTAGACAAGTTTTCTGTGGAAGTATCGGTGGTGGGTAGTTACCAGCATGCCAAGCCCGATTCAGATCCCGCCTATTTCCAAAACCTCGGCATAGGCGATAGCTTAGGCAGGGGAAGTGCTGTTTTGGATTTGGGATTCAATTTCCACCCTACTGAAAGGGATCAATTTGGGGTTACCCTTAGTTTTGCAGGCGGAAATGGGCTAAAATACACAGAGCTCTTCACAATTGTACCCAATGCAGACGACCTGGAATCAGATCTAAAAGACATAAATGGAAGAAAAAGGGATTATCTCTTAGAGGCCTGGTATAGTCATACCTTCAAGCTGAGAGAAGATATTGGCCTCTCTGCCACATTTGGGATAATAGACTCCACCAGCTATTTGGACAATAACGAGTACTCAAACGACGAGACTACCCAGTTTATGAACGAGGTCTTTGTAAATAACCCCCTCTTGAACTTACCCTCTTATGATATTGGTGGACTTTTGGAATTCACATGGGGGGATTTGAGTCTAAAGGCCATTTACATGGGGTCCAAGACTGAGGACTGGGGGGTACAAAACGATTTTAGAAGTTATGGTTATTGGGGAATGGAGGCTGGATATAAGATAAAGGATCCTCTTGGCGAGGGCAACTTCAGGCTCACAGGCTTTACCACTACAAAGGATTTCCCAAATTGGGAAGGGGATAGGGGGGAGGCCTTAAGGGGGATAGGCATTTCCCTGGACCACAGACTTGGAGAGATCTTGGGCCTCTTCTTTAGGGCAGGCTGGCAGGATCACAAGGCCCAGATAATACACAAAAAGCTTTTCTCAGGGGGTATAAGCATAAATGGCAAGCTCTGGGGCAGAGAAGATGACACAATGGGCCTGGGATATGCCTTCTTAGACGGGGCAAGTAGATCAGGTCTTGACTCCACAGAGGCTTTGGAAGGGTATGTTCGCTTTAAGTTAACAGACTTTAGCCATCTAAGCTTTGACATCCAATACCTAAAGGACAAATACATTGATCTACCCAAGGTAGACGGAATGGTATATGGCATTAGGTTCACAGTTGAATTCTAAGGGGGAGACTTAGGACATGCGAAACAAAATTATCGTCTTTCTATCCTTTTTTTCGCTGTTGCTGCCATCTTTATGTCTTGGGCACTTTGGTATGATCATACCCGATCAACCAATGGTAATGGATCAAAAAAAGTCTGATCTAAAACTTACCATTTCCTTTTCACACCCCTTTGAGCAGATGGGTATGGATATGGAGATGCCCAAAGGCATGGGGGTATCTTTTGAGGGCAAGATTCAAGACCTTAAAAAGGACCTTAGGCCCACCAAGGTAATGGGGCAGAGTGCCTGGACAGTGAATCATAGGATAATAAAACCAGGTTCCTACATATTCTTTGTGGAGCCTGAGCCCTATTTCGAGAAGGCAGAGGACAAATATATCGTCCATATTACAAAGGTAGTGGTAGGGGCCTTTGGGGAGGATGAAGGCTATGATTCTGAGCTAAAACTAAAGGCAGAGGTGATCCCCATTGTAAGGCCCTTTGGTTTGTACGCAGGGAATGTATTCCAGGGCCTGGTCAAGTTCAATGGGAGACCTGAGCCCCACTGCCAAGTGGAGGTGGAGTATCTAAACGAAGGGAAGAGGATAGAGCCTGAAAACGAATTTTTTGTGGTCCAAAGGTTAAAGACAGACCCAAACGGGATATTTACCTTTTCACCCCCATGGCCAGGGTGGTGGGGCTTTGCTGCCCTCAAAGACTCAGAAGAAAAGATAAAAGGCAAGGATGTAGAATTGGGGGCTGTGATCTGGGTCTACTTCTCAGATGTGCCCGCAAAAAAATTTAGGAAATAGAGATGCATATCTCCGAAGGCATCCTTTCAGGCCCGGTCCTATTAGGGGGCTGGGCCCTTACGGCGGGAGGCCTCACAGTGGGCCTCAAAAGGTTACGGGAAGAGGAGATACCAAAGGCAGCTGTCTTGGCCTCTGCCTTTTTTGTGGCATCCTTGGTCCATGTCCCCATTGGGCCATCCAGTGCCCACATGCTGTTGATAGGCCTCACCGGGATACTCTTGGGCTGGATCTGTTTTCCTGTGATGTTCGTGGGCCTATTACTCCAGGCCTTGCTGTTTCAATATGGTGGTCTTGTGGTATTGGGTGTAAATACGATGATCATGGCCCTCCCAGGTGTGATGGTGTTTTATCTCTTTAAATGGGCAATCTTTGGAAGCCATATGTGGGTAAAAAGGGTTGCGAGATTTTTTTTAGGGGCCGCTGGAATATTTATCTCAGCAATTTTTTGTAGCCTTGCCCTCGTAATCACAAAGGAAGGATTTTTGACGATCTCCAAGCTAATAGTCTTAGCCCACATACCTGTCATGGTACTGGAAGGACTCTTGACCGTATTTGTATTGGGATATATCGAAAGGCTTAGGCCAGAATTATTAAAAGGATTGGGGTAGGGGGAATGAAAAAGATCTTGGCATTAATCCTTGTTATCCCCGCTATACTCTTCACCTCCACTGACTCATTATCCCACAGGGTAAATGTATATGCCGTATTGGCCCATGACTCTGTAGAGGGTGAAGGGGATTTTGGGAAAGGGAGGCCCTGTAAGTCCTGTGAGGTTATAGTATACGACGAAGGGGGGAAAGAGATCTCCCGTGGTAAGACAGACGAGGAGGGCAAGTTCAGGATCCCACTACCCAAAGGGGGTGGCCAAAATCCTCTGAGGGTGGTCTTGGAAGCCGGACCTGGACATAAGGGAGAGTGGGAGATTGTACCCCACAAGAGTGAGCCCATGGCCATCGAAGGGGAATCCCAAAAGGAGGGAAGGCCATCTCATCTTTCCTCCCAGGAGGCAAGGGCCCCATTGGAGAGGGAGATCAGGGAGATAGTGAGAGAAGAGGTCCAAAATGGTATAAACTCCCTTGCCAAAGAGATCGTGAGCCTTCGGCAGACAGGCCCAAATTTTAGGGATATTATAGGGGGTTTAGGTTATATAGTGGGCATAGCAGGTATCTTTCTGTACATAAAGGCAAAGGCATCCCCCAAAAAAGATTAGGACTCTTTACCCTTGCTCCCAAAATACTTGCCATAGGGTTTTGGTTTCCATAAGCTCTACCAAAACCCTGTGGAAGGAAAATATGGATCCCTCCCATTTGGGCCTCAGGCCCATTCTGATCATGCTGGTACTGTCGGCCGTTTGGGGTGCCAATATGGCCTTTGTAAAGTTTGCACAAAGGGATCTCACCCCATTGTTTATGTGCGGTATTAGATCCCTTGTGGCAAGCATATGCCTCTTTTTGTGGATGATGTGGAAAAAAGAGGAGATATTCCCACAAATAAAACTTTTTTTGCACGGTGTGGTGGTTGGGCTCTTATTTGGAGGTGAATTTGCCTTTATATATGTTGCCCTAAAGCATACCACTGCCTCTTCCACCTATATTTTACTCTATACAGCACCCTTTTTTGCATCCATAGGTGCCCATCTGTGGCTTCAAAACGACAGACTCTCCCTCAACAAGGCCATAGGACTCGTCCTTGCCTTCTTGGGTGTGGCCATACTCTTTTCCAAGGGGAGCTCTTCAGTAAGTGGCCTTAACCTCAAAGGGGATCTCCTTGCCTTATGTGCAGGGATTCTCTGGGGGATGACAAGTGTCTATGTAAAGAAGTTTTTGGCACGTAGGGCAAAGGCCACACATGTCTTATTCTATCAGCTCTTCTTTTCTGCCCCCTTTTTGTTTTTAATGAGCCTGATATTGGAGTCAAACCTTATAATGGGCTTTTCAAAACTGACCTTCTATTCTCTTGTA
>CALKZT010000077.1 GCA_938002815.1 uncultured bacterium | reverse complement strand
TTATACCTTGCTGAATCATTAAAGGATTCGAAGTTTCGAACCATAATCTTTACGAATTTTATTGCAGAACCTTTGGCAGCCTCAATTATATTTTCAAATTTTCCACCAAATTTTTCACATGTCTTGGCTCCCAACTCCAATATATTTTGATATCTCCTGTGGATGAGGGACAAATAACCTTTCCCTTCTAACAAAGAAAAGAACAAATGCGGAGGGATATCTTTAAGAAATTTAGGATCCCAGATGGGAATGCCCGAAGAAAATGCCCTTTTGATCGCAAGGGCAAGGGCAAGATATCCATCATAGGTTTTGCCGTTGTGATGTATTGTCCATTTTTCCTGACCTTTAAAGGACCAAAAATAGAAATTTAAGGTATCCACTATAAAGACATAGGCAAGAAGCTTTCCCTCTTCACCCAGGTAGTGTACTTTCTCATCCCAATAAGGCTCCCTTATCTCTAAATCCCTTAGCCTCTCTGCTGCAACGGGAATTTTCTCCGCCACGAGGAAGACGTGGGTAGGAGATTCCATTACCTTTCGACACCTTGAGACTATTCCAAAAGGATCGCAGGTAGCCATTTCTCTAATAGGCCCTGGTCTTATGTTCCCTGATCTCCCTTTCTACATCCGCTGCCTGTTCCAGATAGCCATTTGCCTCAAAGATATCTTTGGAGACCTGTAGGTGTAAAAGGGCATTTTCCTTCTTTTTTAGATCCAGATAGAGCCAGGCAGTGTACCTATGACCCATAGCCTCCCAGAATGGGTTATCGGCCCCTTTTGTTCTTTCCATCCCCTCTCTAATGGCCCCTTCTGCCTTCTTGTAGTCTTTCTTTATCCTATAAGCGTTTCCCAAATTCAGTAAGGCCTCTATGATGGACGACTGATTTAAACCACTTTTTTCCATTTGAAGAACTGCTGAATAATACCTTATTGCCTCATCAACATTATTCATCCTGAGATATACATTTGCTATGTTATTGTAGATATAGGCTTTGGAAGAGGAATCGACACAAAAATCAATTGCTCTCTTGTAATAGATGAGTGACTCGTTTAGCTTATTCTGGCGTTCGAATACCTCTCCGATTCTTGAAAGAGCGGTTGCCTCGTGGTCTTTATTACCTGTAGCTTTTGCAAGATTTAAATACAATTGGTTGTAGTGAAGGGAACTTTGAAGATCGTTTGTTTCTAAAAATAGAGAGCCAAGACGGTTCAAAATTGTTATTAAATGGTCATTTTCTTCTGCCAAAGACTCAGCCTCTTTGAAAATTTTGATAGCTTCATCTTTTTTCCCAAGTTCATCTAAAGAGCTGGCAAGGCATATCCGCCCTACTACACTTTTGTCATTTTTGGCGAGTATCTCTTTTGCAGTTTTAATAGCGGTCTCATAGTGGGTCGCCTGAAATTCTTGCATACATTTTTCAAGCAATGCTGAATACTCAGAGGATTCAATGGACCTCCCAAATGTGTCAGGATACCATACCAAAAGGACAAAAATAAAAAAGATTAGGCCAAAGACCCTATACATATCTGCTCCCCCTTTCCCTTTTTTGTGCATTATATATCAAATAGGCTAATGTGTCATCAGCAGAGAGCCCCACTTTAGGAGGCAAGCCTTTGAATTAGGGTCTCTTTTAGGTGTCCGATCTTTTCAGGATCCGTAAGTTTTTGACCAAACTTATCCTTTACGTAAAAATAATCCAAGACTTCTTCTGCCCTTGTGTAAATCTTTGCAAACCGTATATCAAGGTCAAACGCTGTAAGTGTTCGAGTGATTTCGTATAATAACCCTATTCTATCTTTTGAATGAACCTCTATTACGGTAAAAAAGTCTGACTGAGTGTTATCTACCAAAACTTTTGGATTCAGTTCTATGTTTTCGTGTGAGATATCTCTCTTCATCAAAGGTATCTTTTGAGATAGTAACTTAGATAAATCGAGTTCTCCTTTGATTGCCTTTAACATATCCATTTCTACCTGTGAGCGCACTTCAAGGTGTTTTAGAGGATCTGGTGGGTAAGTTACCTCAAGCCTATCTATTACAATACCATTACTCCAAGTATATGCCTTTGCATCCAATATGTTCAGGTTATTTAGTGCCAGCACTCCCGCTATTTGAGAGAAAAGGCCAGGATGATCCATGGTAACTATAGTAAGTTCTAAGATTTTTTCTCTCTCATATTCCCTCCAATTAAAGACGAGAGCCTCTCTCTTGGTCTTAAGCAGGGCAAGAAATTCCATGGCCATCTGTACATGCAGTTTTATGTCAGTAGGGGGATTTTCAATGGCATACCTTATTCCCATGTGCTGGAAAACTTCCTCCAGTTTTGTTTTTGGGATTAGGTCTATGAGAAGTTCTTTTGCCTTTTTAAGGTTCTTCCTGGATCTCATAGTAGAGTCAACAGATGCCAGGTTTCCCCCTTCAATGACACGTAAGGCCTTTAAGAAAAGGTCCTGTACAAGGTATTCCACCCAATAGTTCCAGGCCTTTGGTCCTGTTGCTTTGCTATCTGCCCACGTCATGAGATAGAGCATCTTTGCCATCTCTGGATCCTTAATCTGCCTTGCGCATTCTACCACCACCTTTTCTTCGTTTAGGTTCTTCTTGGTGGCGGTCTGGGCCAGCAAGAGATGATTTTTGATTAAAAAAGCTGCCCTCTCGATTCTGCATTTATCCATACCAAGATTTTTCAGTATGGCCTTCGCAATTTTGGCACCTCTAATATGGTGATTATTCTTGCCTTTACCTATGTCATGTAAAAAGGCAGCCCAGAGAAGTAGTTTCTTATCTCTTATTTCGTAAAGTAGTGTCTTTTCGAATATACTTCCTTCCGCCTCTATGTTAGACAAAAATCGCAATGTCTCTATTAGATGTACATCTACAGGATAAAGATGATAGGTTCCATGCTGAAGTAGATTCTTGATTTCTTTGAAGGGTTCTATCAGATATTCCAAAATTCCTACCCTCAATGACATTTCGAATATCCTAGCTGAGTCTTTTCTCTCGATTACACTGTCGAGGTATTTCAACAAAATAACCTTTCCTTCCTGGCAGATAGGGCCCTTTAAGATCTCTCGAAGCCCTTGGAGCTGGGGATAAGTGATGGATTTGCCAGAAATTATATCTTCCATCATAATCCTAAGTGTAGTAGAAGGGGGGTCTGTTTTCCCAAAGCCCGGGGAAGTTAGCTGCCATGGGGGGGTTCCTGACACCTTTTGGCCTTTTAAAATCCTGGGATTGCACCCTTCGAACTGATGAATTATTGCGTTTCTGAGCAATCTCATCTCTAAGAGGTGGTCTAAGAGGTTGCGGAGAAATTGTTTTGTATTCTCGGTATCTGAAATGCTATATTTATAGCTCATTTTTGCTACTTCGGATTGTTTGTCTATTTTGAGTATGTCATATTTTCGTCTTGTTATCATGTGCAATATATTACGTATTGCCTCAATAAACTCTATATGTGGAAGCATGGGTGCGACTATGGAAAGCTCATATCTACTGGAATTAGTAAACTGATTAATTTTAAAATCCAAAATCGAATTTACCCACCTCACATGGTGATAGTCCCTTAATCCTCCTAAACCTTCTTTCAGATTGGGTTCAAGGAAATTAGCTCCAAAGTTAATATGGGGGCGGTGTTTTTCGGGTGTGCCGATTAGGTTCTGGATGAGTTTGTCGCCCTTTTTCCTTATGAGTTCAGAATAGATTTTTTCCCGAAGTAGGAGATAATTATCCTCAGAACCTGAGAGATACCTCATGTCTAAAAGAGATGTAAAAACTGTATTGTCCCTTTTTGAAAGCTGAATACAGTCCCTAATGGTCCTAATTCCATACCCTATTTCAAAGCCCATGTCCCAGAGCGGATGGAAGAATTGTTTTGCCAACAGCTCTGCCCTCCTGGGTATCCTGTCTTTAAAGAGTATGAAGATATCCAGGTCTGATTCCATCGAGAGTTCTCCCCTCCCATAACCCCCGGCGGCAACCAAAGTGGGCTCAGTCTTTGATTTTATAAGCTCGTTCCAAATTTGTAGCTGAGAAATGAAGTCTTTGATGTATATATCAGTAGCTTTTGCATAGTCCAGGCTGAATTTTCTGAGACCGTTTTTGAGGATACTCTTTTGGAGGAGGTCAAATTTCTTCATCAAAAGCTAAATTAATCTCATTTGATTAGCTTGTCTTTAAGTGTAAATACCATAAAAATTGTCCATGCTATTAGAATTAAATCCCTCAATATATGCCACCACATAGTCCACTTAGATACCTCTTGGAGGTCTGTACTAAAACATCCACAGTCTATGTTGATTCCCCTCACAAGGTTGAATACCAGGGCTATTAAAAAGATAAAAAGCGAACAAAGTGCAATGCCAAAACTTCCTCTTAACCAGATTCCGGTTATTATGCTGATTCCCACGCTCAATTCTAAAAATGGTAAATAGACTGCAACGGGATAGGCCATATTCTCGGGTAGAATCTGGTAATTGGCGACTACGATTGAAAACCCTATTGGATCTATTATTTTAGGTAAGCTTGAATATATGAAAACAAAACCTAATCCTATTCTAAGGAGGGCTATTATGTGCTTATTAGTATTGGAGATTGTTCTCATATCCAGTAGGTCTTGAATCTATGCCCCAGATTCTACAGGGCCATTTACAGCAAGCCACCTTGACCATCCGTTTAATAGCACTTTTACATTGTCAAAGCCCCTCATCAGGATCTGTATGGCGAGGGTTTTGCTAAGGTCGCAGGTGAGCCCATCACAGTATGTGATAATTAGTGAGTCCCTGGGTATCGCTGAGAGTTTTTCCTCTATTACAGCCTCTGGCTCCTGGGGGGAGATGTTGAGGGAACCTTTTATATGCCCTTTCTCGTAGTCAAGGTAGGATCTGGCATCTATGAATATGGCGCTATTTTCTGTGTGGTGCCTGAGAGCCTCCTCAAGTGAGATCTCCAGGGAGATATTGAGTTCAGCCTCTGTCTTGGTAAGTGGGGTAACATGCCTTGGCCCAGGGAGGGACTTATAGACGACAAGGTGATACGAGGTCCCTCCCAATAGGGTAAAGGCAATTAGGATAAATGACTCCCAAAAAACCCTTTTTAGGTTCCTCTTAGCAACAACATCCGACAGTCTTAGGGAGCTCATCAGAAACAGAAGTAACCTGACCCTGCAAGATCTTCCTTACCTCGTCCTTTACCTTTTGGACATCTTCTCTTTTCAGATTAAAATCATGGTTCTTGGAAATACCCAGCTCTGTTACCACAATATAGTTCTTTAGAGGTATCCCTGCATTTTCCATGACCTTCTTGGAGCAGCCTATTTCGCAACCATCTATTACCACAACTATTGGTGAATCCTGAGCAGAGGCCACAAAACCACTCAGCTTGGCTCCTATGCCTGCAAGGCAATACATCTTACCAACAGCCTCCTGGGTCAGCTCCACTGAGGCCTGATTTGAGATCTGGCCCACATTGGAACCACCCGAGCAACAAAGGAGCATCACTTGATTTGGACTAGCACAGCAAGTATTTTCCATACCTTCCTCCTAGACTTTGTCTTGATTGGACCACCCTTTCAATATGGTGATCAACTCCTGTACACTTGGCACCTTGCCCACTGCCTTAACCTTTCCGTTTACAATCAAGGCAGGGGTACCCAGTATGCCGTATCTTCCTATCTCCTTTATATCCTTTACATGGTCTACGCTTGCTGAGATCTTAAGTTGGGCAACTGCCTCCATGACATTTTTCTGAAGCCTCTCACAATTTGCACATCCGGGGCCCAGGATCTTTATCTCTAATCCCAGGGAGTCCTCTTTTACATCTTCCTTTAGGATCCTTTTCTTATACTCCCTAAAGAAGGCCTCCTTGTAATCCTCTCGAACCTTCTCAGGGATGTAGTTTTTGCTTGAAAGGATATCAAAGAGCCTCTCTTTTATTTCATTTTCGCTTAAGGAGTCAGCAGAGTTAGCTACTTCTTCCAGGGCTTCAGAAAGGCCTATGATACCAATCTTTTGACCTTTTACTGCAACCTGTTCAACAACGGCACCCATTTCTATTTTGCCTTCCTTTTATGCTCTCTCGGTTGATCAAAAGGCTCGAGGCCTTGAGATTTAGTATCTCAGGTTCCCCGTCTAACCAGTCCATCAACTCCTCCAATAGCCTGGCGGCGCGAGGATCAAGGGAATCCTCGTTCAAGAAATACATTACCCACAAACCCTCCTTCTTAAAGCCCACAAGTCCACAGTGTTCCAGAGTCCTGAGATGCTTGGATACAGCAGGTTGTGAAATCCTAAGCGCCTCGGTAAGCTCGCATACACACATGCTGCGTTCCTCAAGGAGCTTTAATATCTTCAGTCTATTAGGGTCACTAAGGGTCCTAAGTAGTTTCAAAAGCTCTCTCATGTAGACCTCTTTTTTACTATATTATGGGGAGAGAGACATTGCAAGGCGGTTTTGGGCTTCTGGGGACTAAAGAGAGCTGTTTAAATTTTATTAAGGTCATTGGGAGTTAGGCAATTAGGGTTTATTTGTGGCAAGGTAGAACGAAAAAGGGGCAAGTGTAAGAGAGATTTAGGGATTCGGCCTTTTGGGTCGAATTTTGGTGGCGGAGAGAGCGGGATTCGAACCCGCGGTAGGGGTTTTAGCCCCTACACTCGCTTAGCAGGCGAGCGCCTTCAGCCTACTCGGCCATCTCTCCAGATAGGATACAGGTATTTCAAAGGTCTCACAAAAAGGATATGAGAAACCTCTATGGAGGTCAAGTCTGTTTTGGAGGAAACTAAACTTTATCCTAAGAGATTCTTTCATTTAAGCCCTCGCAGACGCTCTTTTTTGGCAGGTTGCTGTCAAATTTTGTCACTTCCTCATAAACATGTCCATAGATGTTCCCGTGTAATTAAGGAATAATGGGATTAAAAAAGTGGACCCTGCTTGGCATAAGCCTTGCTAAGGTAAAAGAGGGTTTTTGGAGTATTGTGGTGGAAGCTTTTTTGATGGAGGGATTCCATGAAAGGGGGTGAGAGTCGATTGGTAGCGAGTGGCAGGGGTATAGAAGGGGAAATAGAGAAAATAACTATTAAGGAGGGTTAAGATGCTTCAAAAGATGAGAAGGGATCAGAAAGGCTTTACACTTATCGAGCTTATGATCGTTATAGCGATCATAGGGATTCTGGCAGCCATCGCCATCCCCCAATTTGCGTCGTATAGGCAAAGGGGTGTGAGGGCAAGCATGGTAAGTGACGCCAGGAACATAGCCACTGAGCTTGAGGCATTTTTTGCAGATAATCAGACTTATACTAATGTCAATATATCGGCTGGTGGCACCGCTACATTAGGTGGTAGAACCCTAAAGGCGAGTTCAGGGAACACGATAACTGTAACTGGTGATGCATCATCTTATACTATCCAGGTTGATAATCCCAATGGTGGGACTGGCTCAACGAGGTATACTTTGAACAACCAAGGGACAAGTTCTTGGGGCAGCTCGTCTTAACCAAGAGGGAACTATGGGGCGGCTTCGCCGCCCCATCTAAGTTATGCGCGACACCCTCAAGATATTCTTATTAAGCTTTTTCATTAACATTTTCCTTCTAACACATAACCTTAATTCTGGAGATGCAGGAGAGCTTGTCACAACAGCCTACTTCCTGGGTGTAGCCCATCCACCAGGTTATCCGCTTTATTTGATGTTAGCCAAAATAATCCAATTTATCCCATTCGGGAACCTTGCCTTTAGAACAGCACTATTTTCAGCCTTTATAAACTCAATTAATTCAACTATAATGTATTGTTCAATAATGGCTCTTACCGGATCCACTCATTCGGCCCTCTTTGGCTTTTTGCTGTTATCTTTTCAATATCCATTTTTCACTCAATCTTTAATAGCCAAGTTCTATCCATTAAACCTCTTGGTCATAAACATAATGCTACTTTTAATTGGTAAGTTTTTGGTTGACTATAAACATTTCAAAGAGATTTCTGAGAAAAGGATCCTCCTCACCTTTCGGGCATGTGGTCTTTTGCTTGGGCTTATGACAGCCCTCCACCACACAGGTATCCTAATGGCCATCCCCACTCTCCTCCTCTTACTTTTTCTTGTTTACAAAGGAGAAAAGGTACCGCTTAGAACTTATGCCGAAACAAGTATCGCAGTAAGCTTAGGGATTATAATAAACGTCTATGTTCTGATCCGTGGTTCAAAATATGGGGTCTTCAGCCCAGTTACGATACAGACTTTTACAGATGCCTTTACAACAATCCTGCGTGGCCAATATTGGGATGGTAGCACCTTATCAATAGTAGGTAAATCTCTAAAACATCCATATGACCTTGTTTATGCTATCAAAAATATAAGCTTCGTAACATATAAGGTGCTGGGAATCTTTATTGGTCTATCTTTCTTAGGGCTAATCTATATGTACAGGAATCACAGAATGCTGTTCTTTTTTACCTCTGTGGTTATTCTCTTATTCGGTCCTTTCTTGGCAAAAATTACCATGACTCAAGCCAATATTACAGAAAGAGATGCCTATGTTATCGCCAATCAATATTACCTACCATACTTTTATGTTCTCACCCTTTGCTGTGCACTTGGGCTCAAATCGACCATCGGACTACTTTCTAAATTCCCTGAGAGGGTGGCAAAATGCATCCTCTTGCTTGTTAGCATTACACCAGTTGCAATGTTTTCAGAGCGGATCCTAGACTCAAATCTCAGAACCAATTTTGTTTCCTATCAGGCCTCAAAGGATACGTTAATAATATTACCAATTGATGCAGTCTTCCTGGCAGATAATGACGAAGCCATATTCGGGACATGGTATCTAAAGGTACTTGGAAGATTTAGAGATGATGTATGTGCTTTAGAGTGGACTGCTAATGAACACAAGGAGTGGCGAAACGTGGGATGTAGCTACCCCTTTCGTAGGGATAGGTTTCTCCCTATCCTAAACAAGGAAAAAAGTGGAATGGGTAAATTGATAAGGAATTATACCCTTTTTTCCAATAAGTGGCTGGAGGGGAGTCTGGTGGAGGGCCTGGAGGTCAAAAGTAGCCTCGCATCTTTTCTGTATCTATATACCGAGAAGGAATCTCCGATAGACCTTGAGAATAACCCTCAATATTTTGATAGATCGGAGTTTATTAGAAGAGCCGAGAGAGTCACCTTTCCAGATGTATGTTTTGAGATGTTATCAGATGACTACCTCAGTAACCTTAGGTGCAAGAACTACTTAGTTCATCTAATTCAGGTTGCCCAACAAAATGAAGGGGAAAATTGCTATGGGAAAAAACAGATCAATGTGGTAGTTTCAGATCCAGATTCTAAAATAGATGTTTACCGTGGAGTTTTATGTCTTGGAGAGGAAAATAAACAACTTGTTAAAACTATTGTTGAATTAGATAACCTTACAAAAAAGAAAAATTTCTATTTTAGATAAATGGTTATGATCAAAAGATTCATTTATTTTGGTTTTCTTGTTCTCTTTCTTTTGCTCTTAAAGCTCTTTTTTGAGCAGGCTACCAGTTTCAAATTGGGTTTAAATGACCTATATGAAGAAGATTATACGGCTGCAATAGCCCATTTTGATAGGGTACTTAACGCGCATCTCCCCTATAGTCCCTTAGAGAAGATGGCAATCGAACATTTAATCTCTATAAAAGAGATTTCAGAGAAAAATGGTCACTTGGAGATGGCCCTTTTGTGTGTGGAGACCATCAGGACCTCCAGATATCTTTGTAGACACTTTTGGATACCTGATTCTCAAAGCCTTGCTAATGTAGATAAGGAGGTAGCAAGGCTAAGGGCAAAGATCATTGCCACCCAGAGCCCAAATGAGAACGAGGAAGAGAATTTCAAAGAGCAGTTGACCCTTGTTAAGGCCCGTCACGATCCCTCTTTGCCTTGGTCTATGGGAGCTGGTTTGTCTTTTATCTTGTATTTGGTCTCTACTGTAAATTGGATTAGAAAAGACTCACGAGTCTCCCTTTTGTCTTCTTTAGGTTTTTTAGCTATCTGGATTCTATGTTTGATCAAGGCTTAGGATATTTGAAGGAAAAAGAAGGGTTAGTGGTGGAAACTGAACCGGTTATAAATTTAACAAAAAACTCTTGAATCCTAAGTAAAAGAGATTGAATGAATGTAATTGTCATTCCTCTTTATGGTATCGGTGATGTTCTAATGACCACTCCCGCACTTAAAATTTTAAAAGAACAATATCCAGAGATTCAAATAACAGTCGTTTGTATGTTCAAAAATAATTATGATATTCTCAAAAACAATCCTAACATAGACACACTCATATTTTTCCCTTTTCTTGAAAAAGGTAAAGATGAAGCTCTTAGGTTCCTGCTCTCTTTTCGGGGAAGGTTTGACTGCTCGATAAACTTCTACCCATCAAATAGAAAAGAGTACAATATTTTTGCCTATCTTATAGGAGCCAAAAGGAGAATAGGTAACAGGTATTTAAAGAGAAATTGGGTGGAACTGAATTTTTTGAAGAATTGCCTCATCGACGAAGACCCTAAGCTTCACAATGTAGAGGAAAATGTAAGGCTTCTAAGTTTTTTAGGGATTAAAATGGATAAGATCCCGCAAATGGAGGTCTTTTTGACCGAGGAAGAGATAGAAAAAGGGAGAAAGCTGATTGGGGACACAAAGAGGGGAAAGAGGATTGGGATTCATGCCGGTACAAGCAGCTTTAAGGGGCATGTCAATAAGAGGTGGCCAAAGGAGCGCTTTGTGGAGCTGATAAACAAGTTAGATGCCTTTAGCTTTTATATCTTCGGAGGGTCTGACGATAGGGAGGTAAACGAATTTATACTCAAAAACACAGATTCTAAAGAGAGGGTCATCTTGCTCCAAGGACTCCCCATCAGGGAGGTTGCCTCTGCTATGATGGAGCTTGATCTCTTCGTCTCCAATGATTCAGGGCTTATGCACCTTGCTGCCTCAGTGGGAGTCCCTGTGGTTGCCCTTTTTGGACCTACCAATCCCGATTTTGTGAGACCCTGGGGTGTGATGCACAAGGTGGTAAGAATAGATCTGGACTGCTCCCCTTGCTTTTATTATTCACCAAAACCCCTTAGGTGCACCAAAAGGGAAGAGTTTAAATGCATAAGGGATTTACCTTTATCAGCCGTGGAGAATGCCATCATAGAACTTTTAGGAGAAGGTAGGAGAGCTCAAGGATGAGGATACTTGTTACCTTACCCACCCACAATGAGGGAGGTAATATTGAAAAAATCCTGGATATGACCCTAAATTCGGCTCAGTGTGACATCCTTGTCGTTGATGACAACTCCATTGATTCCACAAGAGACCAAGTGAGAAGTTTTTTTTCAAGTAAACGGGTCTTTATGATTGAAAGAGAGGCAAAACTTGGGCTTGGAACAGCTTATATTACAGGATTTAAGTGGGGGCTTATGAGGGGCTACGAGCTTTTTTTTGAAATGGATGCTGATCTTTCCCACGATCCAAACATGATCCCCCATTTCGTAAGCGAGATCAATAAGGGTTATGATGTTGTAGTAGGATCAAGGTATATGAAAGGCACAATAAGTGTTGTAGGATGGGATTTTAGAAGACTTTTACTCTCAAAGTTTGCAAACTTTTACATAAAATCTCTTACCCCACTAAAAAGATTTACAGATGTTACATCGGGTTTCAGATGTTACAGGCGTGAGGTCTTTGACGTAATAGCACTCGATCAAATAAAATCCAATGGATATGCATTCCAGATAGAAATGCTTTATAGGTGCTACATGGCAGGCCTAAGGATAGGTGAGATTCCCATAATATTTTACGAAAGAAACGGTGGTAGCTCTAAGATGGACAAGAGGGTTGTAAGAGAGGCAATGATTTTACCCTTCAGACTGCTCTATGAAAGGCTGTTTTTCAAAAATATCCTAAAGAAGCCCATGTAGAATTTTAGATAGTCTCAGAAGGATCCGCTTTGGTGATTAGACAGCATACAAAAGGGATTTTAGGTTTCGTCACTTTTTGAGAGAGGAAAGTGTTTTTTGCCACTCGCATGCATCCCTTTTGCCAAGGGTGCATGCCTTTTTCAGATCATCTTTTGCCTCTCTTAGTCTGCCTGCATGATAGTAAGCTCCAGCCCTTTCCCAGTATCCTTCCGGATCCTCTGGTTTCACCTGAATGTATCTACTCCAGTAAGAGGCAGAGCTTTCCCATTCCTTTTTTGTGTAAGGATCCAGTCAATATTCCTGTAGGCCTCTATCATATCAGGTTTTAGATCTATGGCCTTTTTAAGGTCGGAAATGGCCTCTTCAAAAAACCCCTTTTTTCGATAGGCAACTCCCCGATTGTAGTAGAGAATACTCTCTTGAGCCCCTTGTTCTATACAACGGGTAGACAGGCCAATGGCCTCTTCTAATTTCCCCTCCTTTAAGAGAAGATATGCCTTTTGCCTACAATCCTCAGTTGGTCTACCTCCAAGCTCTTTAAGGGAATAGCCATCGGACCATTCCATTCCCAAAGCCCCCTTTCTCACAAAGACCACGACGGAACTCTCTCGAGGTTGGGCCTTTAAATATTCTTCTCTCTTTACTGATAATCTAACCCCACCAAGATCGAGAGAGGGAAAGGAGGCTCCCAGGAAGGCTTCCTTTTATCTGACTCCTTCCCTTTACTGAGAAGGAGTACAAAGCTTTCATTTTTACCTACGAGCTTGCGCTCTACTATGTATTCCACTGGCTGAGCTACAGATCTGTCCCAATATCCGTTTAAGGTATCAACGAATGGAATCGTGGCTATAAACCAGATCGCAGAGAGGATTAAGCAAGGATAAAATATCTTCTTAGACGCAGGAAGTTTTTTCACTGTGCGGTAGCAAAAAAAGAGATAGGGGAAGAGGCCCAATAAAAAAAGGATTATCGTTTTGATCAGGAGATGGTGTGGATTTAGAACTTCATAATCCTTGTTAGTAGAAAAAGATAACAAGACCGAAACCACAATTTGAGTAACGGAAAAGGCAACAGGTATTATATAGAAGGAATATAGCAAGGCATGAGCATAAGTTTTGAAGGCTTTTGGTTCGGAAATTTCATGTCTTTGCAAAAGCTTTTTAAGCCTTATTAGTTTATCGGGCAGGTCATTTAGATCGACATGCTTCGTTTTTGTCGAATATAATATCTTTAAAAAGAGATAATTACCATCAAGCTGAATTCATTGTATCGATTCATTAAAAATTTGATCGATAATTTTCGTAAATTCTTGATCTTGGAAAACTAAATCTTTTTCCACATCCTTGTTTTTCTTCAATATAAATTTATGGTTAGGATTATCCAGGTCTATGGTGGAAGCATCTTCATTATCAAAGGTCAAATTATCTTTACAGCGCTCTATTTGAAACCATAAATTTATTGATAATGGGATTCTGATTTCAATATTCCCGGCACTTGTGGTGTTATCATTCATTCTTCTTAAGTGGTTGTAAATAAGGAAACTTTGCAAGCCTAAGGAGTCCTACTCCCAAAATCTGGTGGGCTCCTTTACCCTGATCTCCTCCTTAAGCTTCTGATAACCACCTTTGGGTCATCTGCAGAAATCGAGGGGGTTCCCCCACCTAAAGTGGTATGGTATTGACACGGATCCCTTTTCCAAATAAATTCCCTCAGAATCAACGGGGAATAAGGGGATGCCGTTCAAGGCAGTTTTTCAGAATCCTTCGGAGTTTAGGATAAAGGTAAGGGAGGGCGGGTGGAAAAATCCTACCCCTTATCAATGCCCTGGCTATGTGCAGGCAAACCTTGTGGTATTGCCAAAAGAGTATGCCTTTGACTTTATGGGTTTTTGCCACAGAAACCCAAAGCCCTGCCCCTTAATAGAGGTCTTAGAGCCCGGCGAGATAGAAGCAAAAATCAGTGCCCCGCGATCAGATATCCGCACAGATCTACCCAAGTATCGGGTCTTCCAGAATGGTAAGACCTACCTGAAGGATGATATCATGGATCTCTGGAGGGATGACCTTGTAACATTTCTTTTGGGTTGTAGCTTTACCTTTGATTCGGTGCTCTTAAATGCCGGGATACCTGTAAGGCACATAGGGGAAGGAAAAAACGTCTCCATGTACATCACCAACAGGAGGTGTAACCCCTTTGGGGTCTTTAGAGGCCCCCTGATAGTCAGCATGAGGCCTATACCCTCCCACTTGATCCCCCTTGCAGTGGAGCTAAGTGGTGATTTCCCAATGGCACATGGATCTCCTGTACATGTGGGGAATCCCCTCTCACTGGGGATAAAGGACTTGGAAAAACCAGATTTTGGAGACCCGGTCACCATAGAGGAGGATGAAATACCGGTCTTTTGGGCCTGTGGTGTTACACCCCAGGAGGCGATTTCCGAATCTTCAATTGACTTTGCCATTACCCATGCCCCAGGTCATATGTTTGTAACAGATTTGACCCTGGAGATGGTGAAGGGGAAGGCGCTGCTTTCCCCAGAGGGAGAATATGCAAAAAGGAGGTAGGTGGAGATGAAAAGATTATTTTTGGCCCTTGGCTTCCTGGCACTCTTTCTAGCCCTTTTCCTTATGGAGAAGGGAGCCTATGCCCAGGATGAGATAACCATTGGTGTGATATATCCCCTAACTGGTGGAGCCGCCTCTGCAGGTCGGGAGCTCCAGATGGGTGCAGAACTTGCCATGGAGATAGCCAATGGGAAGATGCCAGAACTTGCCATGGACATGGCCAAGGAGGCAGGTATCAAGAGTATGGGCGGAAAGAAAATAAAGCTCATATTTAAGGACCATGAGGGTAATCCCACCTTGGGAGCAGACCTTGCCAAAAAGCTGATCCTGGATGACAAGGTGGTGGGTATTCTTGGGTGTTATCATAGTTCTGTAACAAAGGCAGTGAGCGCAGTATGCGAACAATATGGTGTGCCTATGATCAATGACTCTTCCACATCCCCTGTCCTCACAAGACAAGGCTATAAGTGGTTTTGGAGGACCACACCCCATGACGGCACCTTCACCATGGATCTCTTTGAGTTCTTGAAGGGGCTCTCTGAGGGCAAGGCCAAGGGAGTAAAGCCAGTGCCTAAGGAAGAGCTCATGAATCTGGCCGCTGCCTGTGAAAAGACAGAATGGGGTTCAGCTGCCTCACAGCTGTTGGAGGACTATGCAAAGAAATATGGCTACAACCTCAAGAGGAACCTCCTCTACACAGCAAAATCAGCTGACCTCTCAAGTGAGGTGAGAAGCCTTCTGGCAGTGAACCCAGATGCCATGCTCTTTGCATCCTATACTTCCGATGCAATCCTCATGGTAAAGACTTTAAAGGCCCAGAAGGCAAAACCCAAGCTCATATGGGGCCAGAATGCAGGATTCGATACCCCTGAGTTTAGGAGCACCTTGGGTGAGGATATAGTAGGGATACTCACAAGAACAGTCTTTTCTCCAAAACTTGGAGAGGTGAAGACCATATCTACTCAGATCAATGAGCTCTATAAGAAGAAGGCGGGCTACGATCTATCCGATGCCTCCTCAAGGGGCTTTACAGGTGTCCAGACCTGGTTCCATGTCCTTGAGAAGGCAGGATCCACAAAGCCCGAGGACATCCAAAGGGCGGCAAATTCCATCGAGATCCCAGGGGAGCAACTTGTGGTGCCTTGGAAGGGGATCAAGTTTGCCACCTCTGGAGAGGAACCGGGCCAGAACATCATGGGTAGTGGCATAATAGGCCAATATCAGAAGAACAAAGAAGGCCAGGTGGTTTTGGAGATCGTATATCCCTTTGAGCTCTCCACTGCCAACCTCATATACCCCTTCCCAGGGTACTGAGAGCAGGGAGGCAGCCCTTTTTTGGGCTGCCCATAAGCCAGAAAGGGGATCCAATTGGCATCAGAAGTGCTTTTGCAGGCAATTGTAGCTGGCCTCCTGTTTGGAATGGTCCTATCGGTGGTGGCCTTAGGGCTTACTATAATTTTTGGGGTAATGGACATAGTAAACTTTGCCCATGGTGAGTTCCTCATGATAGGGATGTATACAGGGCTTTTGGTATCCCAATACACAGGGGCCGATCCCCTCTTTGCCCTTCCGGTGGCAGCGGTCATAGGCGGGCTTTTGGGGTATCTTTGCTACTGGTTGTTTGTAAGACTCCTGTTACGTGGTCCAATGTTGGCCCAGCTCTTGGGGACATTTGGACTCATGCTCTTTTTGAGAAATTTGGCCCTCCTCCTTTTTGGATCTGAAGACAGGAGTATCCAGAAAGGTATCCTGGTGGGAAAGAGTGTTGTTATCTTCGGTAGCTGTGTGGTCCCCTCTACAAAATTGGGGGCAGCAGTCTTAGCTGTACTGGCCTTTTTGGGTACGTATCTGTTTATAGAAAAGACCAAGATAGGGAAGGCACTACAGGCTACTGCCATAAACCCCCACGCGGCGAGGTTCATGGGCATCTCAACGGATAGGATGAACGCCCTGGCATGGGTGATAGGTGGAGCAGGGGTCACTGTTGCCGGTGGACTCTTGGTGAACTTTTGGGCAGTGAACCCCTATGTGGGCCTTCTCTTTACCATGCTGGCCTTTACCATAGTTGCGTTGGGGGGTTTTGGAAGCGTTCCGGGGGCCTTTTTTGCGGGGCTTATAGTGGGGATCATTACAGAGTTCCCAGGGATTTGGGATGCCATTAGTCTTTGGACAGGGTGGAACTGGATGTACAAGGTACCTATGATCTCCTTTAAATACACTTGGGTCTATTTGGCCTACTTCTTGATCATGCTTATTACACCAAAGGGCCTCTTTGGATGGAAGCGATAAGGAATGCCTTAGACTTCAAAGATCTTCCCCGCTCAGAGGTCTACCTCTCCTGGGCAGTGGCCCTCTTTTTGATCATCTTCCCTTTGCTCCCCTTTTCTTCCTTTGCCATGGCCACCATGATCCAGTTCCTGATATTTGCGGTTTACGGAATGGGTTGGAATACCATAGGCGGATATGGGGGCCAGGTGGATCTGGGGAAGGCCCAATACGTGGGGATAGGGGCATATACCACCACTGTGGCATTGATCAGATGGGACATTCCCTTTTGGGTCTCCATGCCCCTGGGTATGGCCATATCTGTGCTCTGGTCCTTTATGATAGGTTATCCCCTCTTTAAGCTAAAGGGTCATTACTTTGCAATAGCCACAATAGCCACCTCCCTTGTCTTAAAAGACCTCTTTGAGGTCTGGGGGTTTGTGGGTGCAGCAAGGGGCCTTCACATCTCTCCTGTGAAATACCCACCACCCGATTTTTTGAGGCTGATATTTAAGGAGGATGTGTATTACTACTATTTGCTACTGGGCTTCTTCTTTCTTGCCGTATTTGTCATGAACTGGTTTAGGCATTCTGCCTTAGGCTATAGGCTTAGGTGTATAAAGGATAATGAGGAGGTAGCCAAGGCATTGGGTATAAATGTTCATTGGGCCAAGATCAAGACCTATGCCTTGGCTACTGCCTATGTGAGTGCCATGGGATCGGTCCATGCTATGTATATCAAGAATATTGAGCCAGAAGATACCATGAGTCTGGATATCTCTGTCCTTATTGCACTGATGGCCATGTTGGGAGGTGCTGGATCACTCTGGGGGCCCATAATTGGGGCAGCGGTCTTGGTGCCCATGAAGAGCTATCTGAAAGAGTGGATGGGTGCCAAGATGGGATTGATCGGGATAGACCTTATCATCTATGGATTCATCATAATGGTAATAGCCGCAGTGGAACCAAAAGGCCTATGGGGCCTTTACGAGAGGTGGAAGGGGAAGAGGAGTGCTCCTTAAGGTAGATGGGCTGATCAAGGATTTTGGAGGCCTCAGGGCCCTTGACTCTGTGAGCTTTGAGGTGAGGGAACATGAGTTAGTAGGTCTCATAGGGCCCAACGGTGCAGGTAAGACCACGCTCTTCAATTGTATATCAGGCCATGTTCCCGTAACAAAAGGCAAAATCCTCTTTGATGGAAAGGATATAACAGAGCTTCCTCCCCACCAAAGGGCCAAACTTGGACTGGCTCGCACCTTTCAGGTATATGCTGCCCAAGGGGACTTAAATGTGCTGGAATACACAATGGTGGGGGCCTTTTTGAGGACAAATGGGAGGACAAAGGCAAGAGATATTGCCCTTGAAACACTCAAGGAGCTGGATCTCTTGCCCTGGAAGGAAAGAAAGGTCTCAGAGATACCTGTGCCAGGCCAAAAGCTTGTGACAATGGCTGTGGCCGTGGCTACTAACCCAAAAATTCTGCTCTTAGACGAGGTGGCTGCAGGGTTAAATCCCCAGGAGATAGGATGGGTCAAGGGCATCATATCCCATATACACAAAGACCTGGGGATTACCACGGTCCTCATAGAGCATGTGATGGCCCTTGTAATGGACATAAGTGAGAGGGTGGTGGTCCTGGATGCGGGCAGGGTAATAAAGGAGGGAAGGCCCCAAGAGGTGGTCAATGACCCGGCAGTGATCAAGGCCTACCTTGGGGAGTCCTTCAGATTAGAGGAAACAAGGTAATGGAAGAGCTTTTGAGGACTTCTGAGGTTGAGATAAGGTACGGGAGCCTTCCGGTGGTTCAGGGTGTTAGTATCAGAGTAAATAGTGGGCAATGTGTCTCTGTTCTGGGATCTAACGGTTCTGGCAAGTCCTCGCTTTTGCGAGGCATTATGGGTGCCCAAAGGGTGAGCAAGGGAGAGATATTCTGGAAGAAAAGGGAGATCCAAGGTCTTAGGACAGAAGCTATAGTGAAGTTGGGGCTGGTTTACGTGCCTGAGCAGAAGATGCTCTTTGGCCCATTGAGTGTATTGGAAAACCTGATGCTTGGGGCGTATCTTATCAAGGATCAGGAACTGATCAGGGCTAATCTGAAACACGTCTTTGAGCTATTCCCCAGGTTAGAGGAGAGGATCTACCAGAGGGCCTCCACCCTCTCTGGGGGTGAACAACAGATGCTTGCCATAGGAAGGGGACTTATGTCGAACCCAAAGCTCTTGATGCTGGATGAGCCGTCTTTGGGGCTTTCACCCCTTCTGGTAAAGGAATTGTTGGGGACGGTGGCAAGATTAAAACAGGAGGGCATTCCCATACTCTTGGTGGAGCAAAATGTAAAGGAGGCCTTGCATATAGCAGACTATGGGTATGTGCTCCAGGCGGGAAGACTTGTCCTGGAAGGGCCGTCCTCTGAACTCCTCGCTTCAGACCTTATCAGATCTGCCTATCTGGGATTATAGATTCCAACCTTTTAGTTGCCTTCAATTCCCACAGGGTTTAAGGTGAGGGCCACAGTGGGAGGGTTGAGATGCAGGATACCATTTCCATTCTAAATCAAGTGACCCTTAGGATACAGGAGGTGAAGGATCTGGATTTCCTCTTAGAGGAGATACTGACGATCCTGAGAAAAATCTTTAGGGCAGATGCAGGGTCCATTTATCTTAGGGAGGGTAACTCTCTTCAATTTTCCTACACACAAAACGATACCCTTGAGGCAAGGCTTCCCAAAGGTGAAAAGCTTATCTACAAGCTCTTTTCACTTCCCATAAACGATAGGTCCATTGCAGGATATGTGGCCTTAACCGGAGAGCTCCTCAATATCCCAGATGTCTACAAGTTGCCAAAGGATGTACCTTATTCTTTTGACAGACACTTTGACCAGATCTCCAACTACAGGACCTGCTCCATGATCACTGCCCCCATGAAGAACCAGAGGGGTATTACCCTTGGTGTAATCCAGCTTATAAATAGAATGAGCAAGGTGAAAAAGGTGATCAGGTTTTCAAAGAGGCAGGAG
>CALKZT010000076.1 GCA_938002815.1 uncultured bacterium | reverse complement strand
GCTCTAAGATGGGTGTTATAAGCGACTCGGGAGCTCCAAGGCCCCTCAATATCTCCTCTGCCCTAATTGCACTTATCTTCTCCTGGCTCAGATACCTTTCCTCTCCTGATAGATGTCTGGTTTCAGGTGCACCCAAATCATGGAGGTAAGAGGCACAGAGGACTATTGCCAGGTCCCCGCCCTCTTTTTTGGCTATTCTCTCAGCATATCTTGCCACCTTTGCAGCGTGGGCGATCTCTTTAAAGTCCTTTTTAAAATATCTTTTTACCTCAATGGCAACCCTGTCTTTTAGGAGCTCCCCTTTCTTCTGGAGTATCTCCTTTGGGAGACTCCCAAGGCACTGCTCTGCAAATTTGCAGTAGAGGGCACAGCCAAAGTCCAGCTTGGGATTGGGGACCTTGTTTCCGCATACCTTGCAAGGCCTCATGGTATCGTCTTTGAAAAATTCGATTGTGTTCCCACAGTGGGGGCAGGGGGCTTCAAATATATCCCTATCCTTCCAATAGCGGGTATCTTGTCCTGGGCATCTCATGGGGTCCTCCTTCTCATTTTTGGTTATGATACCTCAATGGATGAGGATTTCCTTGATTTTTATCAAATACCCCCAAGGCCCAAATATCATAAGAGAAGACCGAGTTACTGAATTACTAAGCCGATTCGAGCTCTCTTAGATCTGTCCCATATATTGACTTGGTCTGTCTTAGAAAGGTATCATAGATTATGTCAAAGAGATGGGCAGACCATTTTACCGAAAGGGCAAAGTTAGAAGGATACAAGGCCAGAAGTGTCTATAAGCTCAGAGAGATCCATGAAAGATATAGGGTCTTCAAATTGGGGGATAAGGTCCTGGACCTGGGCTGTTACCCAGGTTCCTGGAGCCAGTTTGCACTGGAACAAGTGGGAGAAAGAGGAAGGGTATTTGGCATAGACATTGTGGAAGTGAAAGATCTCTCAGACCATAGGTTTAGCTTTCACAGGGCAGATGTGCTTAAGTTGAGCCCCGGAGAGCTCCTGGACCGCGTAGGCCCTGTAGATGTGGTCTTAAGCGATCTTGCCCCTTCCACCACCGGTATACGTGTGGTAGACTCTGTCAAATCCATGGAACTTGTCCTAAAGGCCTCGGAAGTGGCCAAGACCGTACTGAAGCCCAATGGGATATTTGTATTTAAGGCCTTTGAATCTAAAGAACTTGGGATATTAAGGCATGAGATGAGATCGCTCTTTAGGAACTTAAAGGCCTTCAGGCCAAAGGCTACCAGGACAAGGAGCAAGGAGGTCTTTACCATTTGTCTCGGGTTAAAAACATAAAACGGAGGTAATTATGTCAGGTCATTCCAAATGGCACAGCATAAGGCACAAGAAAGGATTGGTGGACGCCAAAAGGGGGAAGATCTTTACAAAATTAATCAGAGAGCTCACCGTGGCAGCTAAGATGGGAGGAGGTGACCCAGCCTCCAACCCCAGGCTTAGGGCTGCAATAGAGAATGCCAAGGCCAACAACATGCCCAAAGAGAATATAGAGAGGGCCATAAAGAGGGGCACAGGGGAGCTTGAGGGAGTTTCATACGAAGAGGTGAATTACGAGGGTTATGGTCCAGGTGGGGTGGCAGTCCTTTTAGAGTGTCTCACAGACAACAGAAACAGGACTGTGGCCGAGCTGAAACACCTCTTTGAGAGAAACGGTGGTAGTATGGGGGAACCTGGATGTGTCTCTTGGGTCTTTGAAAAAAAGGGGATCATAGGTGTCCCAGTTAGTTCAATAGAGGAAGAGAGGCTCTTGGAGATAGCCTTGGATGCTGGCGCACTGGATGTAAATCTAGAGGGGGATGAATACGAGATCACAACAGACCCAGGGGATTTCGAGATCGTGAAAGTGGCATTGGATAGGGCAAAGGTGAGGTACAGTAGAGCAGAGATCACCATGGTTCCCAAAACCACTGTGAAATTAGACGGAAAGAAGGCACAGCAAATGCTTACTCTCATGGAGGCCTTAGAAGACCATGATGATGTGAACAACGTATACGCCAACTTCGATATAGACGAGAAGCTCATGGAGGAAATGGGTTGAGGGTAATCATGGGGATAGATCCAGGGTCTATTTCCACAGGATATGCTTTTGTCAGAAAGTTAGATAATAGGGTTGAATGCGTTGGCTATGGCTGCATTCAGCCTCCCAAATCTTTATCCTACCCAAAGAGATTACTTTTTATCTACAAAGGCCTAAAAGAGCTCCTTTTAGATTATAAGCCCACTGAAGTAGCAATAGAGGAAATATTCACATCCAAGAACGTAAAATCCACACTGAAATTGGGACAAGCGAGGGGCATTGCCCTTATAGCAGCTGCAGAAAAGGACTTGCAAATTTACGAATATCCTGCACTTGTTGTAAAAAAATCCATAGTCGGTTATGGACAAGCCACCAAAGAGCAGACACGCTATATGTTACAAAAAATGTTCTCTATAGAAGCAGATCTGAATTTTAATGCCTCAGATGCCTTGGCAATAGCTGTCTGCCATGCAAATACCCATTATATGGAAACGATCTTGTGATCGCCCTTATAAAAGGCAAAATAGTGGAAAAGGGAACCAATTATGTAGTTTTAATGGCCGGAAATGTCGGGTTTTTGCTCCATATTCCCCTCTCTACCTATGTAAATTTACCAGACACAGATGAAGAGGTAATATTTTACACACACACGATCTTCAGGGAAAATGGGCTGGAGCTATATGGGTTTACGACCCTCAGAGAAAGGGAGTTGTTTAAAGTGCTTCTGACTGCCACGGGGATAGGGGCGAAGCTTGGCCTGGCAATACTTTCGGGGATTGAGGCCGATCATCTCATAGAGGCGATAGCCCAGGGTGACTCCTTAAGGCTAAGATCGATTCCGGGGGTAGGTAAGAAGTTGGCAGAACGGATCATATTTGAATTGAAGGACAAAATTCAAAGGATAACGGCTGATCTCACACCCGGAAGAAAGGCAAGGGGTTTGGAAGACTGGGAGAGTGTGTCAGTTTCAGCCCTCATAAACCTGGGATATCCCGAGAGGATCGCCTCTGATGCGGTTAGGGAGGTGCGCAAGGGCTCTGAAAGCCTGGAGGACCTTATTAAAAATGCCCTTAGGATCCTCGGGAGGGCAAAAGTATGAAGG
>CALKZT010000075.1 GCA_938002815.1 uncultured bacterium | reverse complement strand
AAACCAACTATTAGGACCAAGGAGACTATTAAGAACCTGAACTCCACGCTCATCTGAGCTTTTCAAGCCTCTCCTGGGGGGTAATGATCTCTGTGAGTCTGATCCCATACTTTTCCTCCACCACCACCACCTCCCCCCTTGCTATGAGCCTGTCATTTACTAACACGTCCAGTGTCTCTCCGGCCATCTTTCCCAGTTCTATTATGGAGCCCTGCCCCAGCTTCAAGAGGTCCTGAATAAGCATCCTGGTCCTCCCAAGCTCCACAGAGACCTCCACGGGGATATCCAAAATGAGCTCTATGTTCCTGCTCTCTGTCTGGGAGACCTCACCGCTAAGACCACTGAACTGATAAGAGGCCTGTTCCTTTTTCTCCTCTGCCATTTCAAGACCCCTTTCTAAGACGTCCTTGAGCCCATAATTCCCACAATTTTCACCGCCTTATTTCCCTTGAAGACACCAGGCATGGCCCAGAATTTCTCCTTTCCCTGAACCCGCAAGGTGATAGGGTCTTCTGGACCCCTGTCGAGTCTTATGATGTCATTTTCCTTTAACTGCATCAGTCTGTAGATGGAAAGGGTAGCCCTTCCCAACTCTGCAATGAGCTCCACATTGGCCTGTGCCACCAGTTTCCTGAGCTCCTCATTCCAACCTTCCTCCACCGCCCTCTTCCTAAGGTATGCATAGGAGAGCTTCTCCTTTATGGGTTCAAGCATGAGGTAGGGGAGGCAAAGGTTTAAGATACCGGAAACCTCCTTCAAGTCCACAGAGAAGACCACTGATATCACAAAGTCGCTAGGGTCTATCACATGAAGAAACTCGGGTTTTTCCTCGGTCTTTTTGTGGGAGACCTTTATGGGGGTTATCCCCTCCCAGGCCCTTTCAAAATCCCCCAATACCATTTCTGAAACCCTCCTCAAGGTGTTCAGCTCCAATGGGGTAAAAGGCCTTATCTTGTCAACGGTTTTCCCCTTACCTCCAAACATGAGATCCAAAAGGCTAAACATGAGGTGAGGGTCAATGCTCAGAATGGCAGAGCCAAAGAGGGGCTCCATGGTAAAGACATCTATATAAGCAGGATAGCTAAGCCCTTTTAGTATCTCAGAGAACTTGACTATCTCCCTGGAGACTATGGTGATCTCAAAGTCCTGTTGAAAAAAGAGATAAAAGGAATTCTTAAGCCCTGTTATAAAACGATCATACACCTCTTCCAGGGCACCGTATTGGGCCCTTAAGCTCACACTCTGGGAGGTAAGGTCATAGGGCTTTACCCCTTCCTTGGGGGCCTTTTCCTCCTCTAAGCTTACCTCCCCTTTCCTAATGGCCCCTAAGAGGGCATCTATCTCTTCCTGGGTGAGTATCTGGTCAGGCATGGCCTACTGGATCACAAACTCCGTATAGAAGATGTTTGTCACCTTGCCCTTTGCAAGGTTCTTATTTATCGCCTCCATAAGTTGATTCTTGAGAGCTTGTTTTCCCTCTAGGGTGATGATGTCCTGGACCTTCTTGGTAGGGAGGATACTCAAAACTGCATCCCTCACTGGCGCCATCCTCTTCTCTATCTCCTGCAAGGTAACCTCATCCATGAGCTCTAACTCGAGGGTGATCCTCAAATACCTGGAGCTATCCTGATCTGCCAGGTTCACAATAAACGTATCCAGTCTCAAAAGGGGCTTCGGGATGGCCTTTGTCTCTTTTCCCTTCTTTGACTCCTTTTCTCCCTCCTTTTTTTCCCCTTCTTCCACTATGGACCCTTTTACCTCTTCCCCTTCCTTTTCTCCTTTAAGGCCCTCTAATTTTTGGTATACCAAGAATAGGGTACCTCCCATGGCAACCAAGAGTAGGGTACCTACGGCGATTATTATGATCAGCACTTTCTTGGACATCCTCACCTCCTATTTTATTATGAGTATCTCCACCCTTCTATTCCTATAGCGGTGCTCATCTGTGTCATTGGGAAAAAGTGGCCTTGTCTCCCCGTAACCTGTGGCACAGAGCCTCCTCTGATCTATGCCCTTACCCGCAAGGAATTTTACCACATTGGTGGCCCTTGCCACAGAGAGCTCCCAATTTGAGGCATATTTCCCGCTTCTTATGGGTATGTTATCTGTATGCCCCTCCACAACTATCTCATTGGATATGCTCCCTAAGAAATCTGCAAGCCCGATCAAGACCTCTTTTGCCTTACCCGATAGCTCTGCCTCGCCCAAAGGAAACAAGAGATCTCCACCTACCCTTATCCTTATCCCTTCTGGGGTAAGGATACCCTCTATGTCCTTGGCAAGGCCAAGCTCAGGGCCACCGAAACCTGCCTTTAACTCCTCCACAAGCTGGCCAATCCCCCTTTCCATTTCCATGGCCTTCATGAGTACTTCCAGTTCCTCTTGACTTTCAAGGGGCAGATGGGAGACAGGCTCTATGACACCCACCCTCGTCATCTGACCTTCGTTTAGTATCCCAAGCCCACTCTGTAGCTTATTTAAAAACCTTGTCTCATCTGTCTTGCTCATGCCTCCCAGGGAAAATAGGAGTACAAAGAAGACCATAAGCAGGGTCATCAGATCATTAAAGGTGGTACGCCACTTCTCTTGAAGTTCAGACAAGGACTAATCTCTCCTAATCTCTTTGGGTAATATGGTAAGTTCCACCCTCCTATTTCTGGCCCTTCCCTCTTGGGTGGAGTTATCCGAGATGGGCCTAAACTCTGCATAGCCTGCGGCGGATATCCTGCGGGGATCCAGCCCACAAGCCTCCATCAGATATTTCAGTACGTTTACTGCCCTCATGGTGGACAATTCCCAGTTTGAAGGAAATTCTCTTGTACTAATAGGGAGATTATCGGTATGGCCCTCTATCCTAATGGGGTTTTCTAAGCCTTGGAGCACTGGGCAGAGTTCCCTCAAAAAGATCTTGGCATCCCTTTTGAGTTCTGCGGAGCCCAAATCAAAGACGAGGCTACTTTGAAGCCTAAGTACCAGACCTTTTTTCTCCTCCACCAGTTCCGCCTGAGCCCCCAATTTACTCTGTTCCCTGATCTTGTTTATATCTCTCATCACTGCAGAAAGGGGGTCATCCTTTCTCACTATATCTGGAGACGGCAAGAGTACCTGCCTCCCCTTGTCTAACTTTATCCCTCCAGGGAAGATACTCAAAACTGCACTAAATGACCTTACAAAACGGGTAACTTTACTCTCCTCATAGCTGATGAAGGAGCTTACCATTATGAAGAAGGAGAGTACTATCAAAACAAATGAGGTGTATGTAACCTGCCAGCCCTGGCCTGAGGATGACCCTAATCCTTTTCTCCCAAAGAGCATGCTATCCCCTTGTACTCGGAGGCAAAAATGCCTTCAGCTTCTGTTCCACTATCCTGTAATTGTCACCAGACTGAATGGAGACGATCCCTTCCAGGATCATATGTTTTAGGAGGACCTCTCTTTTGCTTTTGGCCTTTAGCTTCCCTGCAATGGGCAAGAACAAAAGATAGGCCAAGAGCGTCCCGTAAAAGGTGGTGAGCAATGCCACTGCCATGGGGGCCCCTATCTGACTGGGATCCTTCATCTGCATGAGCATCTGTACTAGGCCTATTATTGTGCCTAACATCCCCACAGCAGGTGCATAGGAACCCATGCTGCTAAAGATCTCTGCACCCACATTATGTCTCTCCTCTATGTTCTGTATCTCCAAGACGAGTATATCCCTGATGGCATCGGAGTCCAATCCGTCTATAGCTAGTCTTAAACCCTTTGCCAAAAAAGGGTCTGTCTTTTCTATGGTGGGGAGCTCTGGTTCAAAGGAGAGTATACCCTCCTTCCTTGCCTTTCTTGCAAATCCCACCATCACCTCTATGAGCTCAGAGACAGATATGGTCCTCTGGAAGAATGCGTTCTTGGCCACCTTGAAGACAGAGAGGACGTCTGAGAGGGGATAGCTAATGAGGGTTGCGCCTATGGTACCTCCTATCACTATCATGAGGGATGGCAGGTTTATAAACCAGGTACCGGAACCTCCCATGGAGATTGCAGCTATCACCAATCCACCTCCCACAAGGATGCCTATGAGAGTAGCTACATCCATACCGCCTCCGGTACCTATACCTTTACCTTCACGAGATATCCTTGTTTATTTGTGCAATTCTTGTTCCATTTTCCGTATGTGGATCGTCAAGGCCATTATGGCAGCAGGAGTAACCCCAGGGATCCTCATTGCCTGACCTAATGATCTGGGTCTTATAAGCCCAAGCTTTTCCCTAACCTCCTTTGAAAGCCCGTGTACAAGGTCGAAATTCAGTCTATCGGGTATGGTTTGGTCCTCTAATCTCTTGAGTTTTTCCGCCTGCTTGATCTGTCTGTCTATGTATCCCTGATATTTTACTATGACCTCTACCTCCCTTGACACCTCTTCTGGGAGCCCTTTTAATCTTTCGTGAAATACCTCAAGGTCCTTAAGAGTTATTTCATTTCTCCTCAGCAGACCTTCAAGGGTCTCTATGTTGGAAATAGGCGCACTTCCCAATCCCTTTAAAAGATCTCCAATCCATGGATCAGGCCTTATTCTGAACTCCCTCAAGAGTTTTAGGGTCTCATATATCTGCCTTCTTTTTTCCCAAAAGGCTTTATACTCCTCCTCTGATACCAGTCCCAAGCTATATCCCAAGTCCCTGAGCCTTAGATCTGCATTGGATTCCCTCAAAAGGAGCCTGTATTCAGCCCTAGAGGTAAACATCCTGTAAGGTTCCTTTGTCCCCTTTGTGGTGAGGTCATCTATGAGTACCCCTATGTAAGCCTGATCCCTTCCAAGGATAACGGGTTTTTCTCCCCTTACCTTTCTTACGGCATTTATCCCTGCCATTATCCCCTGCGCAGCTGCCTCCTCATAGCCAGAGGTCCCATTTATCTGGCCTGCCAAAAAGAGGCCCTCAATCCTCTTTGTCTCAAGGGATGGGTAGAGTTCTGTGGGTTCTATGTAATCGTACTCTATTGCATACCCGGGCCTCAGTATCTCTGCCCTCTCAAGACCAGGTATACTTCTTATCATCTCTATCTGAACGTCTATGGGAAGGCTTGTGGCCAGACCATTGGGGTAGATCTCTATGGTCTCTAACCCATCGGGTTCCAGGAAGATCTGGTGTCTTTCCTTCTCCTGAAACCTCACCACCTTGTCCTCTATGGAAGGGCAATATCTGGCGCCGGTCCCCTTTATGATCCCTGAAAAGAGTGGCGACCTGTCCAGATTGCCCCTGATTATCTCGTGGGTCTCTTGTGTGGTATAGGTGATATAGCAAGGGACCTGGGGTAGCCTCACCCCACTATTCCCAAAGGAAAAGGGCTTGGGTCTTGGATCCCCATTTTGGACAGTAAGACCAGCAAAATCTATTGTCCTGGAATCCAGCCTTGGGGTCGTCCCTGTCTTGAACCTCCCCAGGTTAAAACCCAAAGACATGAGGGAAAGGGAGAGTTTTTGGGAAGCAGGGTCCCCCATCCTGCCAGCACTGAAATTCTTAAGCCCAATATGGATGAGCCCCCTTAGAAACGTCCCTGTGGTAAGTATAAGGGTCTTACCTAAAAATATCTCCCCGATGGAGGTCCTAACCCCTTTAACCTTATTGTCTTCCACCAAGATCTCATCCACCATGGCCTGGTGTAAAAAGAGATTTGGGGTCCTCTCTACCACCCTCTTCATCCTCTTTCTGTATAGCTCCCTGTCGTTTTGGGTCCTGGTGGCCTGGACCGCTATCCCCTTTTTGGTATTCAGGGTCCTGTATTGTATAGCAGTATCATCAGCTGCCTTTGCCATCTCACCGCCCAGGGCATCTATCTCCTTTACCAAATGCCCTTTCCCTAATCCTCCTATGGCAGGATTACAACTCATCTGACCTATGTGGTCCAGGTCTATGGTCAAAAGGAGGGTGGGATGACCCATCCTTGCAGAGGCAAGACTGGCCTCACATCCCGCATGGCCAGCCCCCACAACTATCACGTCAAAGACTTGAGGTCTAATGTTGCCTCCCATAGACCTCCTTTAGTAGAATTGTCTGTTCCCTTTCTGGTCCCACCGAGATGATGGAAACAGGCACGCCAGAGTATTCCTCTATGGTCCTTATATATACCTTGGTGTTCAGGGGCAGGTCCTCGAAGGACTTGGTATCCCTTATATCTTCGTACCATCCACTGAGGGTCAGGTAAATGGGCTCTGTGGCCTCCATATCCCTTTGGCTGGACGGCCTATATGGGATCTCCCGATCCTTTATCCTGTAGCCTATACAAATCTTTAGCTCACTTAGTCCTGTTAGCACATCCAGTTTTGTTATGGCCAAGGAATCTATGCCGCTGAATCTCACTGCATCCCTCACCAAAACCAGGTCCAGCCAGCCACACCTCCGCCTCCGACCAGTGGTGGAACCAAATTCCTGTCCCTTCTCTTGGAGGTAGTCGCCTATCTCATCCTTCAATTCTGTGAAAAAGGGCCCCCCACCCACCCTGGTGGTATATGCCTTCACTATCCCCAGTACATGCCCTATTCTATTGGGGGCAAAACCTGCACCGGTTCCCACAGAGCCAGAAACAGGATTTGAGGAGGTCACAAAGGGGTATGTCCCGTGATCCACGTCCAGATGTGTACCTTGGGCCCCTTCAAATAGGACCCTCTTACCTTTTGTGTAGGCCTCTGCCAGTTCCCAAGAGACATTGGTGACATAAGGTTCAAGCCTTCTGGCAAATCCTATGTACTCCTCGTAGATACCCTCTGGGTCTAAGGGATCTAGCCCAAAATAGTTCTTCAGAAGAAAGTTCTTCTCCTCTATGTTCTGATAGAGCTTCTCCTTGAAAAGTTTTCCGTCCATAAGATCCGATACCCTGATCCCCTTTCGTGCCACCTTATCTTCATAACAGGGACCAATACCCCTCCCCGTGGTACCCAAGGCGCTTCTACCCTTTCTCTCTTCCCTTGCCCTGTCCAAGAGACTGTGGTAGGGCATAATCAAATGGGCCTTCTCACACAGGCCCAGCCTCTCTGGCCCCACATGGATTCCTACCCCCGAAAGTCTGTCCAATTCCTCTATCAAGATCTTAGGATCTACTACTACCCCATTACCTATCAGGCATCTTACCCTTTGGTATAGGATCCCGGAGGGTATGAGATGAAAGACAAATTTTTTGCCGTTCACCACCAGTGTATGGCCTGCATTATTCCCTCCTTGAAACCTCACAACCACATCTGCCTCTCCGGCCAAAAGATCCACTATCTTCCCTTTGCCCTCATCCCCCCATTGGGTCCCTATTACAACAAGACTCGACATCTTTTGCTCCCTTGTATGTAGTAACCACCTCTGCTATTCTGTTAGCCTGTTATCATACCTCTGTCAATCAATATACCCGAAAGGAAATGGCATGGGACCAGAAATAGAGTTGTTTGTGGCAGTTCCCTTTGGGCTCCTAAGGGAAAGATACTTGGAACCCTTGATAAAAAAGGGTTTAAACCCTGAGATAGGGCTGGATCCAAAGACCTTAGACCTCTACACAGCTGATTCCCAAAGGGAGATCTTTGAGAGACTGAAAGCTACTGGAATCACTCATACCTTTCACTTCCCTTTCGTGGATATGGACCCTGGCTCACCAGATAGGCTTATAAGGGAGGCCACAAAGAAGCGGTTTGAGATGGCCTTAGACTGGGTTAGGCGCTTTTTTCCCCGGATGGTGGTGGTGCATACAGGCTATTTCCCTCTGGCCCATGGGGAGATAAGGGAGGAGTGGCTCTCCTCTGCAGTGGATACCTTTACCTGGCTTGGGGAGAATTTAAGTAAGTACAGCATACCTTGGGCCTTAGAAAATGTGTTTGAAAGGGGCCCAGAGGAGATACTCCCATTGGTTGAGAAACTGGGAGGCCTTGGAGGGGGAATCTGCCTGGATGTGGGGCACCTAACTGCTTTTTCCAGCACACCGCTTATCCTCTGGCTTCGAGAACTTTCAGCCCATATAGTCCATCTCCACCTCCACGATAACAGAGGCCATAGAGATGAACATCTGGGCTTGGGCCATGGGAAGGTGGAGTTCGAAACCCTCTTTGAGATCCTAAAGGAAAGGAACGCACCGATTCACACCATCACCATAGAGCCACACCTGGAGGAAATGGTGCTCACCTCCTTAGAGCATCTAAAGAGTCTATGTCCTTATAAACTCCCTAAAAGCAAGAGCACAAAATCGTTGATGTAATGCCTTATTGATGCTATGAAATATCCCTCATCTCATACCCCAGGGGGAGGCAATGGCCAAAGACAATGACAAAAAACTCATACTATGGTTCGAAGAAATAGAAGCCTCTGATGTACCTTTGGTGGGAGGAAAGAACGCCTCCTTAGGTGAAATGTATAGGAAATTGAGGGACAAGGGGATAAATGTACCCAATGGATTCGCTATAACTGCTTATGCCTACAGGTATTTTCTAAAATATGCAGGCATAGAAGATGAGATAAAGAAGATCCTAAAAGACCTAAATACCCACGACATCAAGAACCTAATGAGAAAGGGGCGTGAGGTTCGGGACCTTATAATTCACAGTGATCTGCCCCCTGATCTGACCCAGGCCATATTCAGGAATTACGACAAATTGGCCTCAGAGTTTGGCCGGGAAGGCCTTGACGACCTGGATGTGGCTATCAGATCTTCGGCCACAGCAGAGGACCTCCCAGATGCCTCCTTTGCGGGTCAGCAGGAGACCTTTCTAAATATCAGGGGAAAGATGAGGGTGATAGATGCATGCAAGAAGTGTTTTGCAAGCCTATTTACTAACAGGGCCATCTCTTACAGGCACGACAAGGGCTTTGGCCAATTCGATGTGGCCCTCTCCATAGCTGTCCAGAAGATGGTGAGGAGCGATGCCGCATATAGTGGCGTGATGTTCAGCATAGACACAGAGACAGGCTTTAAAGATGTGGTCTATATTACAGCTGCATATGGACTCGGAGAGAATGTGGTCCAAGGAATTGTAAATCCAGACGAATACTACGTCTTCAAGCCGGGGCTCAAAAAGGGAAAAAGGTCCATAATCAGCAGAAAGGTTGGAGACAGGGATTTTAAGCTTGTCTACTCATTGGAAGACGAGGCCACAGTAAAGAACGTGGCCACCTCCCTGGAAGAGAGGCACAGATATGTCTTGGAGGACGACGAGATCCTAAAACTTGCAGAATGGGCCTGTATCATTGAAGAGCATTACGGGAAGCCAATGGATATTGAGTGGGCAAAGGATGGGGATGGTGTAACGGTGGGCACAGGCAAACTCTTTGTGGTACAGGCCAGGCCAGAAACCATCCATGGCAAAAAGGACGAAAATATCTATGAGCAGTATCTACTCTTGGAAAAGGGACCTGTACTTGCCACAGGCACCTCTGTGGGAAGCAAGGTGGGGCAGGGTATTGCAAGGGTCATACATTCCCCCCATGAGATGCATCAGTTCCAACCAGGGGAGGTCCTCGTTACCACCATGACAGACCCCGACTGGGAACCCATAATGAAACTTGCCTCTGCCATTGTAACAAACAAGGGGGGCAGAACCTGTCATGCAGCCATAGTCTCAAGGGAGCTGGGGATCCCCTGTGTCATAGGTACTGGAAACGGGGATGAGGTTATCAAGACAGGCCAAAAGGTGACTGTATCCTGCTGTGAAGGTGAGACGGGATTTGTCTATGATGGTCTCTTAAGATACGATGTCCAGCGTATCAGTTATGAAGAGCTACCCAAGACAAAGACCATGATAATGATGAATGTGGGGATCCCTGAAAATGCCTTTTCCCAGAGCAGGATCCCCAATGATGGTGTTGGGCTTGCAAGGGAGGAATTCATCATCAATAGCCACATAGGGATCCACCCCCTTGCCCTCTTAAACTTCGATGAATTAAAGGAAAAGGCCAAAACCGACGAAAGGCTTGCCGGCGTGGTATATAAGATAGAGCAGGCCACAACCGTCTATCAGGACAAGACCCAGTTCTTCGTAGACAAATTGGCAGAGGGTATAGCAAGGATCGCAGCTGCCTTCTATCCAAAGGACGTAATTGTGAGACTCTCTGATTTTAAGAGCAATGAGTACGCTAACCTGATTGGTGGATTCCTCTTCGAGCCCAAAGAGAGCAATCCCATGATAGGCTGGAGGGGTGCCAGCAGGTACTACGATGAAAAATTCCTCCCGGCCTTTAAACTGGAATGTCTTGCCCTTAAAAAGGCAAGGGATGAGATGGGTCTCCACAACATAAAGGTCATGATACCCTTTTGCAGGACCCCTGAAGAGGGAAAGAGGGTAATAGAGGTTATGAAGGGCTTTGGATTAGTGCAAGGAGAAAACGGTTTAGAGGTCTATGTCATGTGTGAGATCCCCAGTAACGTGATCCTTGCCGACAAATTTGGGGAGATCTTTGATGGCTTCAGCATAGGATCCAATGACCTTACCCAGCTGGTATTGGGCCTTGATAGGGACTCTGCCCTTGTCTCCCACATATACGATGAGAGGAACGAGGCAGTAAAAAGGATGGTCAGGCAAGTGATCCAGGTGGCCAAGGAAAAAGGCAAGAAGATAGGGATCTGTGGCCAGGCGCCCAGTGACTTTCCTGATTTTGCCGAGTTCCTGGTGGAATGCGGCATAGACTCAATGAGCCTTACACCAGACACAGTGGTCAAGACAAAATTACTGGTAGCCAAAAAAGAAAAGGAGTTGGGAATAGCTTAGATGAACAGGATCAGGATCTTGGGTACGGGTTCATATGTGCCCCCAAAGGTACTTACTAACTATGACCTCCAAAGGATGGGATTGGATACAACCCACGAGTGGATCGTACAGAGGACAGGGATAAGCGAAAGGAGGATAGCGGATCCTGACGTTGCCACCTCTGATCTGGCCCTGGAGGCCTCCAAAAAGGCCTTAGAAATGGCAGGGATCACAAGTAGGGATCTGGACCTCATCATAGTGGCCACTATAACACCAGATACCTGCTGCCCGGCTGCTGCCAACTGGCTCCAGGCAAAGTTGGACGCCCCTCAGGCAATCACCTTTGATGTAACGGCCGCATGTTCTGGCTTTGTATTTGCCCTAAACGTTGCGGAACAGTACCTAAAAACTGGGACAGCCAGGATTGTCTTGGTGGTTGCCTCTGAGGTAATGACGAGGACCCTCAATTGGAAGGATAGAAACACCTGTATCCTCTGGGGGGATGGGGCAGGGGCAGCGGTGCTTACAAGGGATGGTGAAGGGCATCAACTCTTGAGCACCCATATACATACGGACGGGGCCAACGGGCAGGACCTCCTGCTCCCTGGGGGTGGATCCAAAACCACACCCATCAGCCATGAAAGTGTAGACAAGAACCTCCATACCTTAAACATGATAGAGGCCAATGCCAGCTTCAGGGTAGCTGTGAGGCACTTCATAGAGGCAATGAGGGAGGGTGCTGAATATAATGGCATTGAGCTAAACCAGGTGGACTGGTTTATTCCACACCAGGCAAACCTGAGGATGTTTCAAACCATAGCAAAGATGCTGGATATCCCAATGGAGAGGTTTTATTTGACCCTCCACAAGTATGGCAATATCTCCTCTGCATCCTGTGCAATTGCCCTGGATGAGGCCGTGAGAGACGGAAGCATAAAAGAAGGCCACATTGTCTCTCTCCCCGTCTTTGGAGGTGGGCTTACCTGGGGTGTAGCAATGATAAGGTGGTAGGTGGCCTTGTTCTCTCTATTCGGAAAGAAGGAAAAGGGGTCAGAGGAGGAAAAGAGGGGAAAAAAAGGGCTTTTTGAAAGGCTAAGGCAAGGTCTTTCCAAGACCCGAGAGGCCATCTCCAATAACCTGGATAGGATTGTCTTAGGCAAGAAGGAAATTACCCCCGAACTCTTGGACCAGCTGGAAGAGCTCCTATATACTGCAGACCTTGGGGTCTCCACCACAGAGGAACTCCTAAAGAAGGTAAGGGAAAAGGTAAAGAGGAAGGAGTTGGAGGACCCCTCTAAACTTAAAGAGGCCCTAAAGGAGCTCATGAGGGATATCCTTGTGACGAGACTCCAACCCCTCAAACTGGACTCAGAGGACCCCTTTGTGATCCTGGTCATAGGTGTAAACGGGGTGGGGAAGACTACCACCATAGGAAAACTGGCCTATTATTTCAAAAATGAAGGGTATAACCCCCTCCTGGTGGCAGCAGACACCTTTAGGGCCGCTGCAATAGAGCAATTGGAGGTCTGGGGCCAGAGGGTAGGTGTGCCTGTGATAAGGCAGAGGTTAGGGGCAGATCCCTCTGCTGTAGTCTTTGACGGTCTTGAGGCAGCAGTGAATAGAAGACATAAGGTTGTGATAATAGATACCGCGGGGAGGCTCCATACAAAGTACAACCTTATGGAGGAATTACAAAAGATACAAAGGGTAGCAAAAAAGAGGATACCCGCTGCACCCCACGAGGTGTGGCTGGTACTGGATGCCACCACAGGCCAGAATGCCATATCCCAGGCCAAGACCTTCAGGGAAGCAGTGGGTGTAACCGGTATCATCCTTACAAAGTTAGATGGGACCGCCAAGGGAGGGGTGGTAATCTCTGTCTCCAAGGAACTGGGGATTCCAATCCTCTGGATAGGAGTAGGAGAAGGCCTGGAGGACCTAAGGCCCTTTGATCCCAAGGAATTTGTGGAAGCCATCTTTGACTGAAGGGAAGCTATTTAGGATAAAAAGAGTGATCCAATGGGGGGACCTGGATTCTCTCAAGATCACCTTCTATCCCAGGTACTACGAGTGGATGGATGCAGCAGGCCACAATTTCTTCCATTCGGTGGGACTTAACATGTGGGAGCTTTGGGAAAAGAGGGGGATCCTCTTTGGCCTCATGGAAACAGGTGCCAAATACCACAGACCTGGTAGGTACTTAGTGGAGGTGGAGATAGAGACATACCTGGCACAGCTCGGAAAGAAGGTCCTCCTTTTGAGGCACAACATAACCGATCCAGAGGGAAGACTTATGGTAGAAGGCTTTGAGCGTAGGATATGCCTCGATGTAAAGGATCCGGCCTCTTTTAGGGCAATGGACATCCCCAAGGATCTATGGGAGAGACTTTCTGCCTATCTTTTGGAGGGATAGGGCTTCGCCGACCTGGTTTTTAGATTCGGAGAAGATCACATGGCAGCCGCTGACTTCAGATCGGCATATGGGTAAAATCTTGTAATATTTGGGACGAATACCAGCCTGAAAGAACCCATGGGGCCGTTTCTGTTCTTTGCTATCTCCACCTTTAAGGTGTTTGAATCTGACTGGGTATCATCCTTGTACAGGAACATTATAAGATCTGCATCCTGCTCTATGGCGCCACTTTCCCTTAGGTCGGCCAGCTGTGGCCTTCTGTTAGGCCTCTCCTCCACCTTTCTGTTCAGCTGTGAAACAGCTATGACAGGTACACCCAAATCCTTTGCCATGGCCTTGAGCCCCCTTGAGATCTCGCTGATCTCAAGCTGCCTGCTTTCCACGTCCTTTTTGCCCTGTACCAGCTGTAAGTAGTCTACTATCACCAGTCCCAGACCTTTGGCCCTCTTGAGCCGTCTACATTTTGCCTTCATCTCTAAGACAGTTATGGCAGATGTCTCATCTATGTAGATGGGAAGGTCCGAAAGCCTTTCAAGGGAGCTCAGCAGCTCCAAATAGTCATTGTCCCTTAAGAACCCCACCCTGAGCTGTTTGGAATCGATTCCAGAATCCATGCTGAGGAACCTCATGCCCAATTGTACCTTGCTCATCTCCAAGGAGAATATGGCCACAGGCTCTTTTGCCTTTAATGCGACATTATAGGCCAGATTCAAGGCAAAGGCCGTCTTGCCCGTCCCTGGTCTGCCTGCTATGATTATCAGCTCCGAGGGCTGGAACCCGGTGGTCAGCTTGTCCAGATCCTCATATCCTGAACCCAGACCCGTAAGGCTCCCCTTCATTGAGGAGACATCCTCTATCTTTTTGTAAGAGAGGGAGACCACATCCTTGAGGCTGCTCAAGCCCTCGCCATCCTTTAAGAAGGCCTCCTCTGCAATCTCATATACATTGTGCTCTGCCAGCTCCAGGAGGTTCTCCGTGTTCAATTGGCCCCCATAGGCCTCCTCCAGTATCCTATAGCACCTCTCAATAAGTCTCCTCCTCACAGAGGCCCCTTTTACTATATTGGCATAGTAATTGATCCCTGATGTGGTGAGAATCGTATCCGTGAGACCGATGAGATAGTCCAGCCCCCCAATGGCCTCCAATCTCTCTTTCTCCTTTAGACTATTGGTAAGGGTTACCACATCAATGGGGTCTCCCCTGTTGAATATCTGGAGCATGGATTTATAAATGATGGAGTGAGCCTCTTTATAGAAATCCTCTGGGGTCAAAAGGTTTATCACCTCCAAGAGGCTCTCAGGTCGAAGGAGTATGCTACCCAAAACAGCACGCTCTGCCTCTTCGCTGTGAGGCGGGACCCTTAAGGCCTCCTGCTCCTTCCTCTTTTTGGCCATAACCTGATCCTATTCTGCCTCTACTATTACCTTTATCCTGGCCTCCACCTGGGGAAATAACTTTACCGGCACAAAGGACTCCCCAACGGCTTTTATGGGTTTTGGAAGCACTATCCTCTTCTTGTCCACCTCAAATCCCTTCCTTTGAAGGGCCTCTGCGATATCCGTACTGGTAACAGACCCAAAGAGCTTTCCCTCCTCTTGGGTCTTCCTCTTGAGAGTCAGGGTCAAGGCCTCGAGCATTCCCTTTAGTCTTAAGGCCTCTTCCTTCTTCTTTATCTCCCTCAGCTCATAGCTCTTCTTCCTTTGCTCCAAGGCCTTTATATTGCCCTCAGTGGCCTCAAGGGCAAGGCCTTTGGGAAGGAGAAAGTTCCTGGCATAGCCATCCTTCACCTGAACTACATCCCCTTCCAGACCTAAGCCTTCCACCTTCTTTAGCAGTACTACCCTCATCCCGCCTCCTTACCTTTTACTCTATCCCCTATCCTTCTGAAATCTGCCCAATTGTCCAGGATCCCCAAAAGGGATACCAAAAACATAAAGATCTGCTGAAGCCCCAAAGAGACAAATATAATGGCCCTTATCCAGCCTGCCATTTTGGCCTTCTCCATCCACCAGCCAATCACCCCTATCCCTTGAAAAAAATAGACGCAGAAGGATACTAAAAGGAGGTTCAGGCTAAAGGTCCTTATAGCCCCATCCAATAGGAGGGTCCCAAAACCCGATGCCAGAAGTACCCAAATGGCCTCGTGTTTAGGCCTCCAACTGAATACCCTTACATAATCCACCATATTTAGCTTCATGGACTTTGCAAATAAGAGTTGGCCCAGCGCCAGATTCATTAGCCCTATAAGGGCCCCCACTATTAGGACCATGGATGGGTATATCTGTTTAATTACGGCCTTCAGATTTGAGAGCGATAATTCATACTCACGTGCCATCTCTGGATTGGAGAAGGCCCCAGAACCTGATCTGAATTGGTAATCCAAAAATCCGTCTATGACTGCGCCAGGCCCCATCCCCTTTTGGGTTAAGACAATAAAAAAAATGAGCCCCTCTAATATGGCCATAAAAAAGACCGAAAAGAAAATGCTCTTAAACGGGTGTAAGCCCTTCCTTAAGAGATATCCTATCAGAAGACCAGTCAGGATGAGTTGGGCGTCTACCAGCACTAAGTTCCAGTTGTGATTCTTGAAACCGTACAGTAAAAAAGGTGAACTACAAATTCCCACTATGAATATCAGCGGCCTTAGGTTCAGGAGATAACCCAAGGTGATATAGGAGGCTGGTATAAAGAAGAGAAAGATCCCACCCCACTGGGGGAGCATGACGGATAAGAGAGGCAGACCCCCTGCTGCCATAAGACAAATCAAAAAGGGCCTGTCCCTCATTGTGTTGTACATTTATTTTATTACCGCAGTCGTAAAAGGCATCAATGCCATTATTCTTGCTATTTTAATTTGGTTGGCCAGCTTTCTCTGATGCTTTGCACAAGTACCTGTTATCCTTCTGGGCATTATCTTTCCTCTCTCTGTTGTGAATTGCCTTAGAATATCAGGCCTCTTGTAATCTATCACCAATGATTTGTCAGCACAGAACCTACAAAACTTTTTCCTTATGTATGGCCTTCTAATTTTTATATCTTCCATGTCTATTCACCTTTCTCCATCTGATCTTCTTCAGGTCTCATTTCTTCAGACTGCTTTGGATTTGTAGCCCCTTTTTCTTCTAAGGTATATCTGTCGGATAGCTTGACCGTATGATATTTCATCACCGACTCATCTAACCTCAACTCCCTTTCTAAATTGAAAGAGATTCCCCCTTCTCCTGCATAGTGGAGGAGCACATAATAGCCCACCATAAATTTCTGTACAGGATAGGCAAGATCCCTTTTACCCCATACCTCCTCTTTCACAAGAATACCATTCTGCCGCTGAATCACCCTCTGGAACTTCTCTCTGAGCTGTGAGTAAGACTCCTCAGTAAGATCTGGCCTTACAAGGTAAAGTGTCTCATACAGGCGCATCCCTCTCTTTCTCCTTTCGGTCTATAATGGCCCCTGTGGCATGCCACGGAGCAAGGTGGAGATAGAATATTAGGCCCAAAAAGGATTGTC
>CALKZT010000074.1 GCA_938002815.1 uncultured bacterium | reverse complement strand
AGGTTCTTAAATCCCAAGAGGTCTGATCCCCCTGACATAGACTTAGACTTTGCCTGGGATGAGAGGGATGGAATCTTGAGATATGTATTTGAAAAATACGGCAAAGAAAAGGTGGCCTTGGTGGCAAACCACAACACCTTTGGGCTCAGGGCTGCACTGAGGTCAGTGGCAAGGGTCTTGGGACTCCCTGAAGGGGAAATAAGTGAGCTCATAAAGGAGGTGGAGTTCTTTGGGCATGAAATTAATCCCTCGTCTTTTCCCCTGAGGTGGCAGAGGGTCCTTTCTGTGGCAAGGCGCATATATAAGCATTTCTATCACCTCTCTACCCACTGCGGAGGAGTAGTAATTACCCCTGATTCCATAAGAAACCACTGTCCCATAGAGATCTCACCTAAGGGGTATCAGGTCCTACAGTGGGAAAAGGATGGGGTGGAAGAGGGAGGACTTGTGAAGATAGACCTCCTGGGGAACAGAAGCCTTGGGGTGGTAAGGGATGGGATAAAGATGGTGATAGAAAATTATTCCCTCAATGGGAGTGTGGATAGCATCTATGCATCCCTAAATCCCCTCAACGATAGAGAGACCTTAAAGATCTTTTATAAGGCAGACACCATGGGGGTCTTCTACTTTGAAAGCCCTGCCACAAGGAGACTCCTCACCCAGGTAAGCCATGGGATCGATTTTGAGGAATATATAAAGAGGGATCCCTTTGGCCTTAACGTGGTGGTTACTTCCATCATAAGGCCTGCGTCCAACAAGAGTATAAACACCTGGTTAGAGAGGCTACATGGTAAGCCCTGGGGATATCCTCATCCTCTTCTTAGGCCTGTCTTAGAGGAGACCCTTGGGGTAATGGTCTTTCAGGAGCAGCTGAGTCAGGCCGCCATATACCTTGCAGGCTTTGACTCCTCTGAGGCAGATGAGCTCAGGAAGGTGGTGAGTAAAAAACACAAGGAGAAGAGACTGAAGGATTTCTATATTCGCTTTGTGGAAGGTGCAAGAAAAAAGGGTGTGGGCAAAGGGGTAATAGAGGAAGTGTGGAAGATGATGATGGGCTTTGATGGCTATAGTTTTTGCAAACCCCATTCTGCAAGCTATACACTTTTGGCCTATAAGTCTGCCTATCTAAAGGCCCATTATCCTTCTGAATTTATGGCGGCAGTGATAGCCAACAGGGGAGGTTATTATACCACATTTGCTTACATCTCAGAGGCAAAGAGGTTGGGGATCTACATCCTTTCCCCCCATATAAACGAAAGCCATGTGACTACTAAGGGTAAAGGAAAGATTATTAGGCTTGGATTTTCAGAGATAAAGAATTTAAACAGAGATTTTGCAGAGTTAATTGTGTCTGAAAGAGAAAAAAGGGGGCCATTTAGGTCACTGGATGATTTCCTAAGAAGACTAAAACAACATATTACATGGGAGCAGTTAAGATTACTCGTTAGAGCAAACTGTTTTTTAGGCTTAGCAAACAATGGATCCATAAGAGATACTATGTGGGAGGCCCTTTTAAAGTTTAGAGCAAACGATAAATTTTTTGAATCTAAGGGTAATATTCATTTCTTTCCAGATCAAACTCTTTTAGAAAAAGCTAAAATAGAGATTCAGGCCTTTGGATATCCAATATCTTTACATCCATTAGAGCTATTTAATATCAAATTACCCGGTTTAATAAAGTCAAATGAGCTACACAAATACGTTGGCAAAGAGATCTCCATAGTTGGATGGTGGATTTCTCATAAATTTATTCATACCATACACAGAGAAGAGATGTTGTTCATCACCTTTGAGGACCAGAGTGGACTCTTTGAGGTGGTTGTATTTCCAGATACATACAGAAGGTTTTCAAGGATACTTGACTATGCCCCTTATCCATACCTTATAAAGGGAAAGGTGGATGAGGATAGGGGTGCCATTTGTGTGGAATTGAGGCATATTGGGATCTTAGATGGAAAAGGTCCCCTCTATAAGAATAACCCAGTGTAACCAGGCCCCCATAAACCTAAGGGGTAGCTATATCCTCTACTGGATGACCTCCTTTAGGAGGACAGGATATAACTATGCCCTCCAAAGGGCAGTGGAATGGGCAGAAGAGTTAAATAGACCCCTTTTGGTCTTAGAGGCGCTGCGCTTCGATTATCCATGGGCAAATGAGAGGATCCACGCCTTTATTCTCCAGGGGATGAGGGACAACTTGGAGGGATTCAGAAGAAATGGGGTCACCTACTATCCATATGTGGAAAAGGGGAAGGGGGAGGGTAAAGGGTTATTGAAGGCCCTCTCCGGATCCGCCTGCTTGGTGGTGACGGACCATTTTCCTTGTTTTTTTATCCCCAGGATGCTTAAGAGGGCCCAGGAGATATTGGGGGTAAGACTGGAACAGGTGGATTCAAATGGGATTTTGCCTCTGAGGCTTTTAGAGAAGGCACCTGAAAAGGCCTATAGGTTCAGGCGGATCTGCCACGAAAGGCTTCTTGAGTATTTGTGGGAACGTCCCCTTGCCGATCCCCTAAAGGGAAGGGCACTTCCAAGAGGGGCAAAAATCCCCGAGGAGGTAGTGAATAGATGGCCTGCCCTGGAGGAAGGAGAACTAAAATCTCCGGTAAAAATACTAAGAGAGATAGGTCTAAATCAGAAGGCCTCAATCTCTCCCATGAAGGGAGGAAGGAGGGAGGGCCTAAGGCAGCTGGAGGAATTCCTCCGAAACAGACTCTTTAGATATGGGGAGAGAGACAATCCTGATTCAGGGGTGGAAAGTGGGCTTAGTCCCTATCTTCACTTTGGGCACCTCTCTGCCCATGAGGTGGTAGGAAAGGTACTGAGGGTGGGAAATTGGGAAGCAGATCAGGTTAACCTTCACAAAAAGGGCAAGAATATAGGAT
>CALKZT010000073.1 GCA_938002815.1 uncultured bacterium | reverse complement strand
TTCTGAGACCACAATAGATGCAGAGAGACATATTGTTATGCCAGGAGTTATAGATCCCCACATACACCTTGGTATCTTTAATGATTTTAAACTGGAATGTGAAACCGAGACAAAGGCAGCCCTTGCAGGTGGTATTACCACGGTTGGAGTATTTATGGGTGGAGGAGAGTCTTACCTCTCTGGGCTCCCCAAGATGATAGAGATAGCCAATAGCCAAAGTATGGTAGATTTCTTTATACACCTAAGCATTTTTACCCCACAGCAATTAGAAGAGATGGAAAGGTATTATAGCGAATTTGGTGTCACGTCGTTCAAATTTTATATGGCAGGTGTAAGGGGAGTTTTTCCTGGGGTAAGCGACGGTTTCATCTTTGAAGGTTTTAAGAAGGTCGCCTCTATGGGGCCTAATGCAGTTGCATGTGTACACTGTGAAGATCAATCCATGCTGGACATTGCCTTTGATAAGCTCGTGGCCACAAGACCAGAGGGCACCCTCGCAGACTGGGCAGATGCGCATCCAGATATTGCAGAGGAAGAGGCCATTATGCGAGCCTATTTCTTGGCAGAGAAATCAGGGGTTAAACTTTACATAGTCCATGTATCTACGCGGCTCGGTGCAGACAGGTTATCTAATCTCAAAAAAACAGGAAGGGCCCAAGTTTTTGGTGAGACCACCTCTGCATACCTTACAGTAAACAAATATGGTGAATTTGGACTACTTGGCAAGATGCTTCCCCCCCTTAGGGATACCACAGACAACGATGGCCTTTGGGAGAGGGTAAAGGATCACACCCTCCAATCCTTTGGTACAGACAATGTGAGCATGAATCTGGCCATTAAAGGTGCTGAAAAGGGCATGCTAAACGCAATGCCTGGGTACCCTATCCTCCAGACGCACCTCCCTGCCATACTAACTGAGGGGTATCATAAGAGGGGGCTACCCTTGGAGACCATCCTCACCAAAATGACTGCTAATCCAGCCAGGATATTCAACATATACCCGAGGAAGGGAACCATAGCTGTGGGAAGCGATGCCGATATAGTCATCTTGGACCTCCAAAGGGAGTGGACGGTAAAGAGTAGCGAGATATTCTCATATGGTGATTTTTCCCTGTATGAGGGAAAGACGCTGAAGGGTATACCTACAAAAGTGATCAAGTCCGGAAGATTGGCCTTTGAGAACGGGAGATTCCTGATTGCCCCTGGCACAGGGAAGTATATCAGAAGGAGCCTTTAAAGCCCAAGGAGGTCTTTGCTCTGAAAAGGGCATGTGGGAGCCATTTGGTCCCTGCCCAATAAGAGAGAGGAGAAAACTATGTACGAGATAAGATTCCACGGGAGAGGAGGTCAGGGAGCAGTCCTGGCCTCAAAGATACTTGCCAAGGCCCTTGCAGACGAAGGTAAGTTTGTAAAGGCCACCCCCGCCTTTGGCTTTGAAAGGAGAGGGGCGCCAGTGGCTGCTTTTTTGAGGTTCGATGATAAGGAGATAAGGCAATTTACAAACATATACAGTCCCAATTGTGTAATCTGCCTTGACCCCACCTTGCCAAGGACAGTGGACATCTTCTCAGGGGTCCCAGGAGATGGGGTATGGGTTCAATGTACCAAGAAATCCTTTGAGGCCCTCTCCATACCAAAGGTGATCAAGAAAGTTGGGATCTGTGATGGTTTTAGGATCGCCCTGGATGTGATAGGCAGACCCATCACAAACTCTGTGATGCTCGGGGCCTTTGCGAAGACAACAGGTCTTGTCTCCTTGGACTCCCTTTTCAAGGCAATGAAGAGTGTGGCTTTTAGGGATGCGGCCTTGGAAAAGAACATGGAGGCAGCAGCAAGGGCATTTGATGAGACAAGATCATTAGATCTAAGCGAGGTATAGAGTCCATGATACCCCAGGCAAAAAAACCCTTTGACCAAGGTACTATTCCCAATGACCTTTGTCCCATAGCAACCCAGTACAGTGTGCTTAAGACAGGGGATTGGAGGGCTGAGAGGCCTGTGGTGGAGATAGAGAGATGTGTGAAGTGCGGGACATGTTGGGTCTATTGTCCCACCCAATGCATAGTGGAAAGGCCATTTTGGTTTGAGGCGAACCTAGACATATGCAAAGGGTGTGGGATCTGTGCACAAATCTGTCCCCACCATGCTATCACAATGGAAGAAGAATTGGAGGACTGAGTTATGCCAATGAGCATAGTGTGCGACGGCAATGAGGCTGCTGCATGGGGAGTGGCAAGGGCGAAGCCAGATATGGTGGCCGTCTACCCCATTACGCCGCAGTCCTCTCTCGCAGAATACATATCCCAGTTTGTGGCAGACGGTATAATCCAAGCAGATTTGATGGACGTAGAGGGTGAACACACCGTCCTCTCCGTGCTGCAGGGCGCATGTCTGGCAGGGGCAAGGACCTTTACTGCCACGTGTGGCCAGGGCCTGGCCTTTATGTTTGAACCCTATTTCAGGACTCCCCCCTTGAGACTGCCCATTGTCATGTCCATTGTGACCAGGGATGGCATAACCCCCCAGTGCGTGTGGGGTGGACAACAAGACGCCATGACAGTGAAAGAGGTGGGCTGGATACAGATGTATTGTGAGGACGTCCAAGAGGTGATGGATACGGTCATTATGGCATTTAAGATAGCAGAGCACCCTGATGTGATGCTCCCTGTGAATGTCTGCCACGATGGAAACTACCTTTCCTATGGGGTTTCTAAGGCAGAAGTGCCTGATCAGGAGGATGTGGATGCCTTTTTGGGAAGGAAAAATACCAACTGGCATGTAGCCCTTGACCCTGAAAGGCCGATGGCAGTGGATCCCCTTACGGGTGGTGCAGGTGGAGCAGGGCCATCCATGTTTGTGAGGTACAGAAAAGGGCTTTGTAAGGGAATGCAGAATGCCCTTAGGGTCATAACAGATGTGCATGCTGACTGGGCAAGGAGATTCGGTAGGCCTTGGGCTCCTTTGGTGGAGGAATACAGGCTTGAAGATGCCGAGTATGCCATTGTGACCATTGGTAGCATGACTGGCGCCGCTAAGGATGCGGTGGATGAGGCAAGGGGAAAAGGGAAGAGGGTTGGGCTCATTAAGTTTAAGACATTCAGGCCCTTTCCACTAAAGGCAGCTTTAAGTTCCCTTTCAAAGGTGAAGGCATTGGGTGTGGTGGATAGAGCTGTCAACTTTGGCTGGAACTGTGGCCCTCTCTATCAAGAGATCTTAGCGGCGCTATACCATCTTAGGGAATGCATCCCTGCAATCAGCTTCATTGGTGGGCTGGCAGGCTCTGATCTGACGGTTGATAAATTTAATATGGTAATCGAAGAGACAGAGGCCGTTTACAGGGGTAAGCCAGGCCCTACCGAGCCCATATGGCTAAACGAAAAGGATTAGGGGAGGGGGTCAGAAGAATGATCAATACCAAATACCTCTTAATAGGATCAGGCCATGCAGCCCTATCTGCGATTGATGGGATAAGGATGCAGGACGAAAATGGACCCATCCTAATGACAGGTGCTGAAGGGAGAAGCCCTTATTCACCTACCATACTGCCATATGTAATTGCAGGGAGAAAGGATCCTTCAAAGACTCAATTGAAGGATGAAGCATTCTTCAAAACCCGGAAAGTAATCTTTATGGAAAAGGACCCCGTTAAGGTCCTAAATTCGGTGATGTCGAGGGCATATCTGGAGTCAGGGAAGGAGGTCTCCTATGAAAAGGTCTTGGTGGCAACAGGTGCAGTCCCCCAAGTGCCTTCTATCCCAGGGCTTGATGACTGTCCCTACGAGGTCTTAAGGACCATGGAGGATGCCCTCAAGATAAGAGAAAAGGCCAAAAAGGCACAATCAGCGATAATCGTAGGGGCAGGTTTGATAGGTATGCACTTGGCAGAGGCCCTTAGCTCCTTGGGTTTAAAGGTAACTGTTGTGGAAGCCCTCCCTCATGTCTTGGGTACGTATTTTGATGAGGTATCCAGTCAGATGATAAGGCAGTCATTTGAAGAAAGAGGAGTAAAAATCCTCACAGGTTGTCTTATTTCAAAGGCAGCTTCTGGGGATGGCGTCTGTGCATTATCGCTTCAAAACGGCATTGATCTGTCTGCTAATATGCTGATTATCGCAACCGGTGTAAGACCTCGGACAGATATACTGGATGAATATGTAAAGAAAGATAAAGGCATCCTTGTGGATAACTTTATGAAAACAAATGTGCCTAACATTTGGGCTGCAGGTGATGTTGTCCAGTGTAAAGATTTTTTTGAAGATAGGATGGTATTAAATGGGATATTGCCTAATGCCGTACAACAGGGCATAATAGCAGGAAGAAGTATGGCAAATGATAATAATGTAAAGCCATTTAGAGGTTCTATTGCTATGAATACTTTTAGTTTCTTCGGCAATAAGGCCTTATCTATTGGTCAAGTAAATGGCAGTGATAATAACTCAGATTTAAAGGAAGACATAATATTAAGTTCAAGCTCTGTTCGTTATCAAAAAATCCTATACAAAGAAGATATAATAAGAGGTGTCATTTCTATTAACACACAATTGGATCCAGGAGTTTTCTTAAGGCTTATAATCGATCAAATATCTGTTCATGAACAGAAAAACTTACTGGGAGCTTCATCACTTAAAGCTGGACGTCTTATCATGTCTGCAAGGTGGAGATAGCCTTAGTGAAGAGAGCTTAGGGAGGATTATCATGGGCAAGGCCTATTATACCATAGCCATACAACCTGAAAAGTGTAACGGGTGTAATGATTGTATGGTGGCGTGTGCGCAGAAAAAAGAGGGAACAACAAATCCTTCGGATGCGAGGCTATCAATTGAGCTGGGAGAAGAGGCCCTAGCAAAGGGTTTTGCCCTTTGTAGGCAGTGTGCTATGCCCCAGTGTGTTATGGTTTGTCCTTCAGGGGCACTGAGGAAGGATGAGGAAACAGGCATTGTATCTGTGGATGAAACTGAATGCGTGGGTTGCAGACTGTGTACCTTGGCCTGCGCCTATGCGGGTATTGCCTTACACCCCAAGAAGCAAAAGGCCGTAAAGTGTGACCTGTGCGGTGGTGATCCCACCTGCGTAAAGTCATGCAAGACTGGAGCACTAAGCCTGGTGACAGCGGGTGACCTGTACAGGAGATGGGGGGATCTGGAGGACCTCTTTGTTCCGGGGATGTCTTTCTGCCTTGGTTGTAACTCGGAGCTTATAGTACGGCATACATTGAGGAGGGTTGGCTCCAACACTGTGGTGGCAACACCCCCTGGTTGTGTTGCAGGGGTAGGTGCGGTGGGTGTAAATGGATTTACAGCCACGAAGGTCCCAGTATTCCATCCACTTCTTACTAACACTGCTTCCATGCTAGCAGGGATTAAGAGGTATTACAATAGGATTGGTCGGGAAGTGACAATGCTCGCACTTGCAGGGGATGGGGGTACGGCCGACGTTGGCTTTCAGTCCCTTTCAGGTGCTGCAGAGAGGGGCGAGCAGATTATTTACATCTGTCTGGACAATGAAGGCTATATGAACACTGGTGCCCAGAGGTCTTCCACTACTCCCTTTGGGGCGTGGACATCAACGACTCCTGTGGGTGAGGCCCTGAAGGGAAAGACGAGGGACGCAAAGCCCCTTCCCGTCATAATGGTGATGCACAACTGCGAGTATGTTGCCACGGCCTGTAGTGCGTTCATGGAAGATTACTACCAGAAGCTGGAAAAGGCCATTGAGGCTTCCAAGAAGGGTATGGCCTATATACACGTATTTTCACCATGCCCCACGGGATGGCGCTTCCTGCCCTCTAAGCTCATTGAGGTGGGCAGGAAGGCGGTTGCATCCAATATGGTACCACTCTGGGAATACTCAAGGGAAGGGGAGTCTCTTAGATTTACCCAACCCGTGGATAACCCTATCCCTGTGGAGGATTACCTGTTCCTTATAGGGAAGTACAGGCATTTGAGTAGAGAGCAAATAGAGCACATCCAGGATATGGTAAATGAGAGAATCCGAATACTTAAGGCCCTTGTGAAGGAATAGCGGCTAGGGCTGCTCTTATAAGATACGGCAATAGAGGACCTCTTGGTCCCATGAGTGAAATAAAGGAGGAGTGTGCATGAAGGATAGGCCTGTACAAAATTCTGTCAAGCCTGGAAGGTGGGTACCTTCTACCTGCAAGATGTGTCTGCATTCTTGCAGCACCCTTGTTCACGTTACAGAGGAAGGAGTAGTTAACAAGGTAGAGGGGAACCCCACAAATCCGAGCAACAATGGTAAGCTCTGTCCCAAGGGCAACTGCGCTATAATGCGGCTTTACGACCCCCACAGGATCAAGACCCCCCTCAAGAGGACAAAGCCACGTAAAGGGCCCAATGATGACCCAGGTTGGGTACCCATAAGTTGGGACGAGGCCTTTGAAATAGTGGCAAGGGAGCTTAAGAAGACCCTGGAGGAGGATCCAAGGAAGCTTTTGCCTGCCATCAACGACTTCCAAAAGCTTTTCTTGTGGGCATGGCCTGCTGCCTTTGGGGGGAACGCAAACTATTTTACCGTGGTTGGAACCTATTGTGGCGGAGGATACCACCCCATGAATGGGATCGTACACTCCACCTTTGCTGCAGCAAATGACTACGACTATTGCGAATATTGGATAAATGCCGGCGGAGGAGATGGCTTCTCTTCACACCTCCACGTGGCCTCTCAGAATTACTATATGGCAAAGGCCAGGGTAGAAAGGGGTATGAGGGTGATCCAGGTGGAGCCTAGGCTCTCCATAGGAGGTGCCAAGGCCGACGAATGGATACCTATTAAACCAGCTACTGATAGGCATTTTGCATTGGGTCTGTGTCATGTGATTGTAAGGGAAAGGCTCTATGATGTGGAGTTTCTAAAGAGAGATACCAATGCAGTATATCTGGTGGGCCCTGACGGTTATTTTGTGAGAAGGGGTTCAGATGGTAAGGTACTTGTGTGGGATCCCGTTGACAATAAGGCAAAGGCCTGGGACGACCCTACCATAAAGGACTTTGCCCTTGAAGGTAGCTATCAGGTGGAAGGGGTAAAAGCAAGGCCTGCCTTTCAGGTATTTAAGGACATCTTGAAGGATGCTACCCCAGAGAAGGTCTCTTCCATTACAGACATACCTGCCTCCACCATAGAGAGGATTGCTACGGAGTTCGCCAAAGCAGCCAAGATAGGTGCCACCATAAAGGTGGAGGGCAGGACACTTCCCCTGCGACCTGCTGCCTTCAATTATTATCGGGGTGCACAAGGCCATAAGTACGGAAGTATGACAAACCATGCCTTCAAGTTGGTAAACATGCTTGTAGGGAATATAGACGCCCCTGGTGGACACATTGGTGTAACCTTGGATGACCAAACAGAGGATGCGGGCCATGTTTGGCCAGGGGAGGACGGAATGTTAAAGCCCATGCCCCATCAGTTACACCCCGAGATACCTTTTGCCTATCCACCCAATACCACTCACCTAATGGATTATTTTCCACTTGGAGTGGACCCCGGTCATCTGAACAACCTGACCTTATTTGAGCCGGAGAAATTCGGCTTTGATTTCTATCCAGATACCATGCTCATCTGCCATTCCAATCCACTGTGGAACATGAACGGAAACCAAGAGCGCTACTTTGAGATAATGCGGAGAATGCGCTTTATTGTGGCAATAGACATACTCTTCAACGAGAGCAATGTTTGGGCAGATGTGATTCTGCCTACCTTGGATACCTTAGAATCCTGGAACATGACCATGATTGAGCCTCCAAATACAGAGGGTATGTGTCTCAGGCAGCCTGTGATCAACCCCCTTTATGACTGTAAGAGCGAGGAAGAGATATTCTGGGAGATATCGGAAAGGATAGGGATCCTAGACCAGTGGAATGAAATTGTGAACTTTGTGTGCGGTTTTTACAAGAAGCCAGAACTTATGCTTCAGCCGGGGAAAAAATATACGGACAGAGATATTGCAGAACGCAAAGGCCTCCTTTGGAATGGCAAGCCCCTTGAATGGTACATGAAGCATGGCCATTCAGTCACAAAGAGGCAGCCCAAAAAGTGGTATAGGCCGTGGGAAGGCATGAGGCTTCATTTCTACATTGAATACATCCTGCAAAGGCGTGACGAACTGAAGAGGAAGATGGAGGAGGCAAAGGTGCCTTTCAGGAACGAGTGGTATTGGGATGACTATCAGGCCCTCCCAGACATGAGGTTGGATCCTGTCCACAGTGAACCTCCTGAATACGACATGTATGCAATAACCTTTAAGGATGTTCAGGTGAATTTCTCTGAAAATCTAAGTATCCCTTGGATAGACGATATAGTTCACAAGGATCCTGTACATATGGGCATACTAATAAACACAGGGACTGCAAGGAAGAAGGGTATCGAGGAAGGGGACCTGATCCAGGTGATTTCACCATATGGCAAGTTGACAGGGCTTGCAAGGCTGACAGAGGGAGTCCATCCGCAGACCGTTGCTATATCCAATGCAATTACCAAATGGGTTGATTTCCATTCAGTGATAAGACCTGGGGGAGGTAACTTTAATAGATTGCTGCCCGCAGATCTGAAGAATACTGATGCCAACAGCGGACAGATGGAAACCGTGGCAAAGGTAAAGGTGGTCAAACTCCGTTCAAGGCCAGAGAATGCGGCTGAAGTACTTAAACAATATAGGTTTGTGAGCTAAGGAGGATGACATGCCAAGGTGGGGAATGGTTATAGACCTCAAGAGATGTATAGGATGCAATGCCTGTACTGTGGCTTGTAAACAAGAAAATACTACCCCTGATGGTATACTTTGGACAAAGGTGGTGAGTGAAGAGATCGGTATATATCCAAATGTGACAAGGGCGTACATACCCTTGATTTGCAACCACTGTGAGGATGCCCCTTGTGAGAGAGTATGTCCCACAAAGGCCACCTATCATACGGACGACGGCATTGTCTTAGTGGATGAAAAAAAATGTATAGGATGTGGTGCCTGTGTCACAGCCTGCCCATACAAGAACAGGATAAAGCTACACAAAGAGCAACTCCAGAGAGGTCTCTTCAAGATCGGAGTCCTTACGCCCTTTGAAAAACAGGGATATCCAAGGTTTGTTGCAGGCACGGCATTAAAGTGCACCTTCTGTCATGAAAGGGTCGCAAACGGACTGGACCCTGCCTGCGTGGTGACATGTCCCACAGAGGCCAGGGTCTTTGGAAACTTAGATGACCCTTCCAGCAAGGTCCGAAGGCTTATCCAAGCCAGAAAAGGATATCAGCCACTTTCACACCTAAATACCAGGCCTAAGGTATTTTACGTGGAATAGGCCAAGGACCAACTCGAAAGGAGGACTTCTGTATGGACTCAAAGGTTTACAACATAGTGGGTGAGGAATTCCAACTGGGGTATAGGCACCAGGATGTCTGGGGCTGGAAGATTGCACTTGCCTTCTTTTTTGGCGAGGTTGGGGCAGGCCTTTTCTTTATATCAGCCTTTTTTGGATTCCTTAAAGGAATGTTCATAGGATGGTTGATGGTCTCTGTGTGCAAGCCAACAGCACTTTTCTTACACCTTGGTGTCCCAATCCGGTTCTGGCGCGCCATTATGGGACTCAAAAACTCTTGGATAAGTAAAGGCCTCTTTGCAAGTGTCCTATTTACTGGCTTTGGGGCCATCCATATGCTAAACCTCTATAGGCCATTCTTGGGCGAGGGCCTATCTGAGTTGGTCCTTTGGATCTCGATAATTGCCTGCTTCTGGGTGATAATATATCTGGGATTTGTGCTTTCCTACTCTCCTTCCATTGCCCTTTGGAATAGTGGCCTCATGCCGGTTATCAGCCTTACCTATGGGCTATTAGGTGGGATTACCATGACCCTTCTTTTTGGCCACAATAGCTTCCTTCTGGATATGCCAGAGGTGTTGAGAATGCTTAAGTATTTGGAATTTGGACTGGTCCTCTTCTGTGGTGTCATCCTTGTGAGCTTTTTGCATGGAGCTGCCTATATGAGCAATGCAGGGAGGAGATCCGTGATCCTCCTTTTGAAGGAGAGATATGCCCCTTGGTTTATATTCTTTGTCCTCATAGTGGGGTTTGCCATGACAGGCGTCCTTATACTGGTAGGACCTGTGAGTTTGGGTGTCCTCTTGGCGGTTGCCGTTGCAGAGCTAATTGGAGATGTGGCCTTGAAACTCCTCCTCTTCAAAACAGGGCTATACGAACCTGTGCTCACGCATAGCCACTTTTGATCCATACCAGATGGGGAGTAAGCCGATGTTTGAAGTAGAATACACCATAAAGGGACATGATCAAGAATTTGAGTCCTTGCTTCAATCCTCTGCAAAGGCCCACGGGCACCTTTGTCCAGGCCAGGTAATAGGCGTTAGGATGGCCCTGCTTGGAAGCAGACTAATTCATGTAAGAGTACCTGCTGACGAGGATGAGATAAAGAAATTCGTGGTATTCGTTGAGATGGACAGGTGCGCAGCAGATGCCATCTCCCATGTAACAGGGGTGAAACTGGGAAGGAGGTCCCTCAAGTTTGTGGACTATGGGATCATGGCAGCCACATTCGTAAGACTCGACATGTCGCTTTCTTACAGGATCCTCAGTACTGAGGAATCCAGAGACCTGGCCCCCATATATGCCCCGGACGTAAGTGGGAAGTATGCCCAGCAGCTTGAGGCCTATAAGCGCATGCCGGACAGTGTGCTATTTAGGGTCTACGAGGTAAACGTGGACTTACAAGAATGGGACCTGCCCGGACCAAGCAAGAAGAAGGAGGTCTGCTCCCTATGTGGTCAGGTGATAAGGGATGGGAAAGAGGTCTGGGTAAAGGGAAGACCGCTATGTGTACCCTGCACCGGAAGGGCCTATTTCCAGATCCAACGTGAGATCAGCCTCCCCATCGTGGAGCATTGAACAGGTGCAAAATAAACTAAGAAGGGGGTGGTATAGGGAAACTCCATACTGAAAAGTCCTCAAAAGACAAAGCTGCTGTCAGGGGTCTCAATCAATAAACCTGAGATTTATTCCTAATCAAGTGAGGAGGTCAGGGGTATATGGCTCAAAAGATGCTGGTTGTGGATTATTCTAAGTGTACTGGTTGTCGCACCTGTGAAATGGCCTGCTCCCTTTACAGGGAAGGAAAGTGCAGCCCGGCCCTTTCAAGAAACAGGGTGGTAAAGTTCGAGGTAGAGGGAGTGAATGTGCCTACCACTTGCGCCAATTGTGGTAAGCCCTACTGTATGCTCATTTGCCCCATGAAGGCTATAGTTATAGACAATCGCACAGGGGCAGTTGTGGTAAACGAAGAGAAATGTGTTGGCTGCAGGGCCTGCGCAGTGGCATGCCCACTGGGACAGGCCAACTATCACCCAGAGAGGAAAGTGGCAATAAAATGCGATCTTTGTGGTGGGGATCCGCAGTGTGTCAGATTTTGTCCGTCTGGGGCAATCTCCTATCAAACCATGGATCAATCCCTTATGAACAAGAGGAGGCAGTTTTTCAGCAGAATTCTTCAGGAGGGGGTTAGCTGAGATGACATACGGATGGAATGGCAAGAGGCTAAGGGTGGATCTGAGTTCGGGTAAAGTGACCATAGAAGAAATACCAGAGAGATTTAGGGAAAAGTGGTTAGGTGGAAGGGGTTTTAATTCTGCTGTTCTCTACGAAGAGGTAGGCCCTGATGTGGAGCCCTTTGATCCCGATAACAGACTCATATTTGGGGTTGGACCACTGACAGGTACCTTCTCCCCTTCCAGTGGAAGGACTACCATTACCTCACGCTCGCCACTGCAGTATCCTTCAGGCCATGGGGATGCAAACATGGGGGGACATTTTGGTGCTGAGCTAAAATATGCAGGCTACGACCAGATAGTAATCCAGGGCAAGGCCTCACATCCTGTATACCTCTGGATCAATGACGACAAGGTGGAGATTAGGGATGCAAGGCACTTATGGGGCAAGAGGGTCTCTGTCTCGGATGCCATGATAAAAGAGGAGCTAAGGGATCAGGACATGCACATAGCTCTCATAGGACCAGCAGGCGAAAACATGGTGCGCTTTGCCTGCATAATAAACGATGTCTCCAGGGCAGCTGGCAGAACTGGTATGGGTGCGGTTATGGGCTCCAAAAATCTGAAAGCAATAGCGGTTAGGGGTTCAAATCCCGTGTGTGTGGCAGATCCAAAGGGATTCTTCCGGGTGTGTGCAGACCTAAGGGAGAGGATGAGATCTGATCCCATGGTTCAGATGCTCTATGACCAGGGCACTTGGTTGCTGACGATGCCTGCCAATTATGAGCAGGGTTGGTTCTGCTGGAGGAATTTTCAGAAGGGATTTCACCCTGAGGCAAGTAAACTAAGCGGTGAAAATCATAGGGATAATTTCCTTGCCCATAGGGAAGGCTGTTTTGCATGTCCGATTTGTTGCGGCAGGTATAGCAGGATAGGTAATGGGGAATATGCAGGAGAACGTGGTGGGGGCCCTGAATATGAGACTCTAACAGCTGTTGGACCCAAGATCGGGCTATTGGACCCTGGATCTGTGATCCACAATAGCTTCTTACTCAATGAGTACGGAATGGATTCCTGTTCTTGCGGCGGGGCCATTGCATGGGCCATGGAATGCTGGGAAAAGGGGCTGCTGGACGAAAAGGATACAGGAGGGATTAGCCTTGAATGGGGTGATCAGAAGACCATAGACAGGCTTCTCCACATGATAGCAAACAGAGAAGGGTTTGGCTCCATACTTGCCGAAGGCGCATACAGGAGCGCCATGCACTTTAACAGGGGCTTTGAATACACTATGACAATCAAGGGCCATGAGATGAGCCAAGACGATCCACGGGGGCTTGGGTTTGCATTTGGTATAGGCTTTGCCACAGGCAGGAGGGGGGCAGATCATCTCCAGGGTCTCCCCTGTTTGGAGCTGACTGGAGCCTTCTATCCAGGCTTAGTTGAAAAGGTCCTCGGAACAAAGGAGGCAGAGGAGAGGCTCAGCACAGTCAAAAAGCCTCAGATGCAGAAGTACCAAGAGGATGTCAAGGCCGTGGGTGATTCCCTGACCATGTGTACTTTTACCCATTCTTGGTCCTTTGCGGTCTTACCAGAGGACATGGCCGCCATCCTCTCTGCTGCAGTAGGGAGGCAATATAGCCCAGAAGAGCTCATACATATAGGAGGAAGGATAGTCCACCTGGAGAGGGCCTATTGGAACAGGGTATTGGTAGGAAGGTTAGAGGATAAGAACCCAGAAAGGTTTACAAAGGAACCAATGCCAGAAGGTCCCAATAAGGGAACTGTGTTTCCTGAAAAGGAACTCTTACCAAAATATTATGAGGTGAGGGGTTGGGATTCTGAAACAGGTTTCCCTAAAGAAGAGGTCCTCCATGACTACGATTTGGAATCTGTGGCCATTGATCTAAGGCCTTATAGGCAGGCATACCTTAAAAGGCTCGAATCTTTAGGGACATAAGGATAAAAGACTGCCAGGGGGCCAAAGGGCCCCCTGGATACCTTATGATGGGAGAGCTTACAAATATGCATGTCCTGGCCCGTTATTATGGCTTTGTGTCTTCTGTTACAAAGAAACTATCAGAGCACTTAGAGCTATCAGAGGGTACAACAGTGGCACAGTTGATAGATCGCCTGGAAGTTAAGTATGGCTATAAGTTCCGACAGGTATGCTTTATCAGGCCCCTTTATAGCGAAAGGGATTTCCTGAATATTTTAGTCAACACAAAGGACCTAAATAACAAGAGATATTATCCCATGGGCTTAGATACCATTTTAAATGAAGGGGACGTGATCTCCTTCGGGCCCATAAGTGGAGCTGCCTAAGATGGGTAAACCACATGAGCGGCCTAATCTTTTCTGAACAGGAACTTGAAAGATATAAGAGACAGCTGCAGATACCAGAATTTGGTATTAGGACACAGGCAAAGCTCATGTCTTCACATGTGCTATTGCTCGGGGCAGGGGGTGTGGGGTGCCCAGTGGCGATCTATCTTGCAGCAGCCGGGGTAGGAAGGATCACAGTCCTGGATGGGGACGTAGTGGAGGCCTCCAACCTAAACCGCCAGATACTATTCAAAGAGGTGGACGTGGGTCTTCCAAAGGCGGTGCTCCTCCAAGAAAGACTATTGGAGCTCAATCCTCATGTTGAGGTCAGGGGAATCTTTCAATGGGTCACAAGAGAAGGGCTTTTGGAGTTCCTAAAGGGCGTTGACCTGGTCTTGGATACCTTTGATAAGAACGTGGATAGGCTCATGGTCAATGCTGTTACTGTTGGGGCAGGCATCCCCTCCATACACGCCTTTTCAAAGGAGTTCTGCTCGGAGATGGTGGGAGTCATGCCCTATGAGACCCCCTGCCTTGGGTGTGTTATGGACGAGGGATTCTTAGAAGAAAAAGAGGTTCCTGTTTTAGGGGTAACTGCCGGCCTAACCGGGATCATGATGGCCTCCTTTGCAATAAAGCATCTTACACGTCTGGGAAGAGTTATATGGGGGAAAAGGCTCATATGGGACCTATATTTGGAGGGTTTCATAGAGGTGGAACTAACAAAGGATCCCAATTGCCCCGTATGTCCCTCATAGGGAAAGGAGATTTGGGAAATGGGCATCTCTGAGGAGATAAGAAATAAATTCAAGGGGCTTACATCAGAGGAGAGGAGTAGGCCTGCCACCCTTTTAAAGAGGGTCCAGGCGGAATATGGCTATGTCCCAGAGGATGCACTTGAGGTCATAGCAGGCCTTACAGGCCTTCCCTTGAGCCAGATAAAAGGGGTTGCCACCTTCTATGCCTCCTTTAGCCTAAGGCCCAGGGGAACACACGTCATACAGATATGTCAAGGCACAGCGTGCCACGTAAAAGGTGCAAAGAGGCTCAAAGAGAGATTGGAATCCCTTCTGAACACCGAGACAGGCCAGACGACCGAAGATGGAATTATCACCCTTGAGGAAGTGAGGTGTATTGGATGCTGTAACAGGGCCCCAGTGGTGGTTGTGGACGGAAGAACAAAGGGCCGAATCAATATAAGAGAGCTCGAACCCTTGATAAGAGATCTGAGGGATTAGACCTGCCATGGAACAAGATACTATCTCGGCCAAGTACAATGAACTCAAAGAAAAGGGGCTCCTTTCACTATATCCAAAGGGAATCAAGATTACCGTCGGCATGTCCACTTGCGGTATCGTTGCCGGGGCTGATAAGACCTATGAGACCTTTGGGCAGGGTTTATCTGACCTAAACTTAGAAGCAAGACTCACAAAGACAGGATGTCTCGGACTCTGTGAGGAAGAGCCCTTAGTCTATATCCTAGTGGAAGGAAAGGGAAGGTATATATACGGGAGGATTGGGCCCGGGGATGTGTACGCATTACTAAGCGGGCTAAAAAATAAAAAGATACCCAAGCAAAATCTGCTTTGCAAGGTTAGGGAAGACAAGCCCCTTTTGGGTGGTGCCGTTAACATTGAGGAGTTGAAACAAGGCATAGAACTCTTTGAGCCTCCCGGCCTCCAAGACATAAAGGCCCTGCCATTTTTTGCAAGACAGATGAAGATAGCCACCAGAAATTCTGGGCTCATAGATCCAATTAGCTTGGAAGAATATGTGGCAATGGGTGGGTATGAGGCACTCAAAAAGGCCCTCTTAATGGACCCAGAGGATATAATAGAGACCGTTATGCTTTCAGGGCTCAGAGGCAGGGGTGGTGCAGGCTTCCCTACCGGCGCCAAGTGGCACCTCACGAGACAATCAGAGGGCAAAGAGAAATACGTAATCTGTAATGCCGACGAGGGTAATCCTGGTGCCTATATGGACAGGTCCATCTTGGAAGGAGACCCTTTCTCGGTACTCGAAGGAATGACAATAGGTGGCTATGCAATGGGTGCACAGAAGGGGATCATCTACCTTAGGGAGGAATATCCCTTAGCGGCATCGATCCTAAATGAAGCTATAAAACGGGCAATGGATCAAGGGTTTTTGGGGGAACACATCTTGGGAGGTGATTTCTCTTTCCATATAGAGGTGATAAAAGGGCACAGGGCATATGTGTGTGGGGAAGAGACTGCCCTAATAGCCTCCATAGAGGGCAAAATGGGAGAACCAAGGCCAAGACCTCCATTCCCCACAGAAAAAGGGCTCCATGGAAGACCCACCTGCATAAATAATGTTCAGACCTGGGCCTATGTGCCACCCATAATAGCATTGGGCCATGAATGGTTTAGAAGTATCGGGACGGAATACAGTAAAGGCACAAAGGTCTTTTCTGTCGTGGGTGATGTTCAGAAGAGTGGGGTTGTGGAAATTCCCATGGGGACCCCCATAGGGGATATAGTAAATGGGATCTGTGGAGGGCCTGGCCCATGGGGCCTAAAGGCGGTTGAGATGGGGGGACCTGGGGGTGGATTTCTGCCAGTATCCCTTGTGAACATGCCAGTTAGCTACGAAGGTCTCTTGGAGGTAGGGGCAGCCCTTGGCGCTGGATTAGTTGTCTTAGGGCAAAACAGGTGTATGGTAGACATGGCCCTACACTTTATGGAGTTTGCCGTAAAGGAATCATGCGGTAAGTGCCTACCCTGCAGAGAAGGGACCTTGGAGATTCTCAGGATACTCAGAGATATAGCAGAGGGTCGGGGCGTGTTGGCGGATCTAAGAGTGCTTGAAGACCTTTCCACCGCACTAAAATATGCCTCCCTTTGCGGTTTGGGACAGACAGCCCCAAATCCTATCATGAGTGCCCTCAAATATTTTAAGGAGGAATTTTTGGCACACATCTCACATAAATTTTGCCCTGCTGGAGTATGCAAAGGCCTATTCAGGGTAAAAATAGATAGATATAACTGCAATAACTGTGGTGAGTGCATGATTGTATGTTCAAACCAGGCAATAAGTAAAACAAACAATGGCTATGATATTGATGTGATCAAATGCAATGGGTGTGGAAACTGTATCTATATTTGTCCAATCAAAGCCATAAAGCCCATTCGTAACGAGGACTAAGGAAATGGCAAAAACTATAAGTATTGACATGAGAGAATTTGAGTTCGACGCTGGTGAAACAGTACTATCCGTAGCCAAAAGAAACGGTATTTTTATACCCACTTTATGTTACCATGAAGCACTCAAACCATATGGCGCATGCAGGCTTTGCCTTGTGGAGGTCCTGGAAGGGGATAAGCCTGGTTTACATGCATCATGCCTATTGAGCGCAAAGCAAGGACTTGTGGTACTCACAGTTTCAGATCTGGTCTTAAAAGTCAGGGGTGTTTTAATTCAGCTCTTGCTGAAAAGGTATCCAAAGGAAAAGTCCTTAATGGACATAGCAAAGGCCTGTGGGATTGAAGATTCCATAAGCACTTTAACAGGTGAACACCAGGAAAAAGCATGTTTACTCTGCGGCAGGTGTGTAAGGGCCTGTGAGGAAATGGGGAGATCTGTAATAGGTTTTGTGAGCAGAGGCTCAGAAAGGGCAGTAGATGCACCCATTGGCTCCCATAAGGAATGTTTGGGATGCAGGGCCTGTGAAAACGTCTGCCCCACAGGCGTCGTAAGATTTTCTCTTCATGATGGGGTCATTAAGAATGACTTATGGGATATAACTGTGGATATGGCAGTTTGCCCCATATGCGGGAGATCGTTCGCTACCGTCCCCTTGATAGACAAGGTAAAAACTGAGCTTGAGGCCTTAAGTGAAGCTATCTCCATGTGCCCTGCTTGTAGGAGGGCTGAGCTACTGAAGCGTATCTGTGTCTAATTTTTCTTTTCTTTGGCATTGAAACTTCTTGCTGCATCTCCTTCCCCATGTCCCCAGGAACAGTTGAAACGCCGCTACTCTGGAGACGGTTATCTTGAACCCAGTTTTAGCCTTTCCACTGGGACATAGCCCTCTTTCAACTCCAATCTTACCACCCAAGACCCTAAGCCCCTTCTGCTCTGAGGCAGAAGACCCTTTGTATTTTCCCCTTTTCCAATCTTTGGGCTATGATTTAGTAAATCTCAGCTTGATACCTTTGACGGTAATGGGGATCACCTTTGGGGAATCGGTAGCTTTTGTCTGAGGGATAGCAAATTGGCCCTAAGTCTTCAAAATCCATTAACATTATAAGTACTATCATGGGATTATTCCTTCAATTACCACACCGACAAAGTCGGATTTGAAAAGGCTTATCCTTACAGAGCTCCTTCCTCTTATCAAAGATTGCCTCTGAGTGGATAACCTTAAACTGAGGAATTTGTTAAAAATCAGAACATGTCATATCCCAAAATGAAAGAGGCGAGGAAACCCTCGCCTCTTTTGGGGCCATGTTTTACTATTCTATCAGCAAAGATTGATTTTGTTCTAAGCCTGTCACATTTACCCAAAATCCTTCCCCTGGGTTTATTACATCAATTACGTCAAAGCCTTTACTTTGCGCATATTCACTTGTAGCCTGGGCTCCCTGCTTTGGTAAATATACTGCCCATTTCTGGTTATCTACTACCCACTTCCAGATGGATACAATCTTTTGGTAGTTCTGCCCCACTATTTCTCCAATGCTCTTTGAGGTACCACCTATCAACCCCACAAGATTCCACCCATTCTTGAGAAGAACCCCTGTGAGGTTTATCTTGGCCGGGGTCTTTACCCCAATTACCATTGTCCTACCCCGTGCCAAGATCATGGTTTGCCCATTATTCCCAATAACCCCCCTCACCTCATCGTAGCTCGGCCCAGCCTCAAAATCATTGATGGATCCTGTTTCGGAGACAGAAAAAACCATCTCGATTTTTTCCATTTCCCCAGAGGAGTTTTTGGTCCATACAGTGCAAGCCCCATTTTGCCCACAGGTTACATTTCCCATAAAGGAGAACTGTTCTCCCCCCTCATCCCCAAAGCCCGCTATAACCCAGTTCCCGGCAAGGTCTGAGGGGCCGTACTCTTTATCCCCTTTCTTGAGGGCAACCGCTATCATAAAATCATCAGCTTTATCTGGATAGAATACGCCCGTATTTGAGATAACTGCTACCTTTCCCCCTGAACCCACCCAACCAAAGGGATCTTGTCCCACTAAGAATTTTCCATCACTTCCAACTGAAATTGGAAATGAATCTTGATCTGTCCCACTATAAATCCCATTTTCGCACTGGGGGCCATCGCAGGCGAGCTTGCTGGTTTTGGTGGCAGTACCACTACTAAAGGTTATATTTCCCATTTCTAACCTGTGTTGGCCTTTGTTCCCTCCAAGCAAATCCCTTTCGTAGGCTATCAGATAATATTCCCCAGACGGGGCAACGGAAGAGGAAGGCTTTACCCCCACACCTATACCCCTCTCCTTGCTTGAAACCATCGGGAACAAGAGGATCGATTCATCGTCTGAAAATACAATTGGCACGTTTTCGCCCACCAGCTTCACTGATTTTTCTTCCAATATGGTATAAGCTACGTTTCCGCTGTCGGATTCTTTACAATAGTTACTATTGGGGCAATTGCTCGCACTTTCGCTAAATGTGACGGTGGCAATGGAATTTCCCCAAGATATCTTTCCTCGCTCAGTCTTCCAGGTATACCAGTCCCCATCTGCGTTAGATATAGTTACATACCCATACTCCCCTGATGGAACCCAATTTCCTGGATAAGCCAAGGGCCCAACCAAAAGAGATATTAGAAAAACGCATAAAAAGCTCCAAAGTCTCATCCTAACCTCACCTCCTGTTTATATAGGATTTTGGTTCCTTGATTATCAGAACCCAAAGGAGAGTCAAGGACAAAAAAGCCTTAGGCTCCCAACCCCCTTGAATCATCCAAACATTGGCCTTGAGACAAAATAGGCCCCTACGGCCAATACTAATACCCCAGCAGCCCTCTGAAAGGCCATGGATGCCTTTGTTACGGCCTTGCTTTCAAGGTAAACCCTAAGCCTTGCCACAAATACCCCTGCCAGCACCAATGGAAGGCAATGGCCCAAGGAAAAGAGGATGATCATAAGGGCACCCCGTAACAAATCCCCCTTTATTGTAATAACTGCAAGTAATGGTGCCACAAATCCAAAGGTACAGGGCCCTGCAACCACCCCATATGCCCCTCCTACCAGGAAGGCCCCGCCAGCCCCCTGCACCTTGATCCTCCTTAGAGCAGGCAAAGATAGGGAACAGCTCCTTTGCATAAAGAGTCTCGTCCCTAACCATATCAAAAACAGACCTATGATGACCTCCACCACTGCACCCACATCTCCCAAGAGCCTCCCCAACATGGAGCAGGCAACCCCCACAAGACTTAAGGTGCCAAAGAGCCCCAAAGAGAAGAGTACGCTATACTTGAAGGCCCTCCTGCTCCCCTCCAAGGAGTCCAGATCAGGCTGACCTGCCACATAGGCCACAATCAGGGGGAAAGACCCCAATGCACAGGGACTCAGAAGTACGCTCAAGAGTCCCCACAAAAAGGATCCCACAAAGCCTAAGCTACCATAGGTAGAGAGCCAGGCCGAAATATTGCTAAACAAGCCTTCTATCATTCCCTCACATCCATTTCCTGTAAGATTTTGAGGATCTCCTTTTCAGGGAGATACCCTGTATGCCTCTTGTATTCCTTCCCATCCCTACCAAAGAAGATCTGGGTGGGAATCATCCTGATGCGATAAAACTCTGCTGCCTCTTTGTCCTTGGAGACATCCACGATCATTACCTTCAGATCCTTGGGGAAATTTTTCTGAAGCTTTTCTAAGGTAGGCCTCATAAGCTTACATGGCATACACCAATCAGAACCTAACTCCATTAGGGTTACCTTGCCTATGGATGGCATTGGCGCAGCTAGGCTATGGGTTAGGGTACATACGAGAAGGGCAAAAAGGATCACAGATCCAATAAGAAAGTATCCCCTTTTCGATCCCTGCATCATATCCCCATCCCCAGTGTTCGATACCTTATGGGAGAACCTATGGCTTGTCAAGCAGACCCTCACCCTCTTGAAAAGGCCAGGAGTAACACTCCCAAGAGAAAACAGTAGGGACTAAACCAGTGGAGCCTGCCATGGGTGCCGGCCTTTACCACCCACATGAGCCCTTTTAGGGATATGTAGCCCACAAAAAAGGCGGTTAAAAAACCAAGAAGATATGTGTATGGAGGGATTCCATAAGGGTCCCACGTTCGGTCCCTATATGCCTTTAAAAACTCCAAACCCAATGCTCCCAATATCGCTGGACAAAAGATCAGGAAGGAAAACCTACCCGCTTTATCCCCTTTTAGTCCAAACAACAAGCCTGTTATTATAGTAATACCTGACCTGCTGATCCCTGGTATTGCAGCAATGCCCTGCGAAACTCCTATAAACAGGGCCTTGATAGGAGTCAGTTCTTCAGAGTAGGAAAGCCTAATAAACTTAGGAAGTAAAAGGAGAAGACCTGTTATGAAAAACATAATACCCACAACTGCTGTTGAACCAAAAAAATAGTTTGCCTTCTTCTCTATGAAAAGGCCTATTATCCCTGTGGGTATGAGTGCCAATAAAGGATTTAGCCAAAGATAGGCAGAATCTCTGTCCTTCAATGGATTAGTAGTTAAGATGCCAAGGATCTCAGTTTTTAAAAAGGTAACCACCGCAAGCAAGGTACCCAAATGAAGGACGATATCGAACATCAAGATGGGCTCCTTGAAACCCAAAAAATGCTGTAACACCACAAGATGCCCTGAACTACTTATCGGAAAGAACTCTGTCAAACCCTGCAATATCCCCAATAGCAAAGCCTGGTAGATCTCCATTTCTCATCCACCTCGCCTAAGTTTATTATCCTCCCAGCCACAACCCTTCCCTATCGAGCCTTCCTTTAGGGACTCACCCTCTCATCTTTTCCAATTTCGGCAAAGGGAAAAGATCTATGCAATACTTTTTAGGATAAGGTATAAGGGATAAAAAAGACAAGCAGCTTTGAACTCAAAAGGAGTGGGGGAGCGATTGGGAGAGGAAAGGGAGCTTTTTCAAGGGCCTTTTAGGGCAAGGGCAATAGAAGAGCTGCCAAAGGTCCTTAGCGTCTCACAGTTAACCCATCTCATAAAGGAACTCTTGGAGACCTCTTTTGGGGGGGTCTGGGTAGAGGGCGAGATCTCCAATGTCTCCACCCCTTTTTCTGGACATACCTATTTTGTGTTAAAGGACGAAGGTGCCCAGATAAGGTGTGTGATCTTCAGGCAACAGGCAAGGCTCCTTGCCTTTTTACCAGAAAACGGGATGAAGGTGTTGGTAAGGGGAGAGCTTACAGTATATTCCCCTAAGGGAGAATACCAGCTCCTTGTGGATCACATGGAGCCTTTAGGGATAGGGGCCCTGGCGCTGGCCTTTGAGCAACTCAAAAACAAACTCAACTCCTTGGGAGTTTTTGATGAGACAAAGAAGAAACCCCTACCCTATTTGCCCAAAAAGGTGGCAGTGATCACCTCTCCCACAGGTGCTGCCATAAGGGACTTTTTGAAAGTGGTACAGAGGAGATTTGCAGACCTACACATCATAGTGGTACCCGTAAGGGTCCAAGGAGAAGAGGCCACCAAGGACATAGTGGAGGCCCTATCTCTTGTAAACAGGTATCTACAGGTGGATGTCATCGTAATAACCAGGGGGGGAGGGTCCCTCGAGGACCTCTGGCCCTTCAACCAAGAGGCCTTGGCCTATGCCATTAGGGAGTCCAAGATCCCTGTAGTATCGGCAGTAGGCCATGAGATAGACTGGACCATTTGCGATATGGCCTCTGACTTCAGGGCACCTACCCCTTCGGCAGCTGCAGAGATATTGGTAAAAGAAAAATATCAGTTGGAACTAAGGCTCACGGATTTTAGGGCACGCATTTATAACTCTTTCAAAAATCAGCTGGTTCTCAAAGCCAAGACCCTTAGTTCCCTAAAAGAAAGGTTTAAGGTCCAAAGGAGACAGATATCTGTCTATTGCCAAATGCTGGATGACATAACCTTCAGGCTTCAGCAAGCTATTCTAAGTATTTTCAGATCCAAACGTGAGAATATCAAAAGAGTTAAGACTGCCATTGAAATTATGCACCCCTTGAAACTGACCAGGCAATATGGCTTAAAGTTATCTCAGCTTAGATCCCAGTTGATCAACTCTGAGAGGTATCACTTGGGCATTTTAAAAACTAAACTCTTTTCCAAAAGAGACCAGATAGTTTCACTAAATCCCTTAAAGATACTTGAAAGAGGGTATAGTATTACAATTACTGTTAACACAAAGCAGATAATAAAGTCTGCAGATCAGTTGAAGCCTAACACAGAGATAGAAACAGTCTATTGGAAAGGCAAATCTATTTCTATTGTAACTCAGACAAGCGATTAACGAGTTACCATGGGCCTATCCCTGTTCAAATCAGCACTAAATTCCCTGGACAAGGCTCAAAGGATCAGATTTAACAGAACTCTTCTGGCCTTAGTAACCTACTTTTTAGC
>CALKZT010000072.1 GCA_938002815.1 uncultured bacterium | reverse complement strand
TGTTTTCATACTGGATATAGACAAGACACTGATGCTCATTGGCCTAAACATCCTTTTCAACCTCTTTTTCCTATTCATGATAGTGAAAGGTATAAATTTACGTTTTAAGGATCCAAGCCTAACTATCCCACAGATAGTGACAGCCCTTATATTTGTGTCCATAGTTATATATTTTTCATCAAGCCACAGGGGTTCTTTGATTGTAATGTTTGTCTTTGCACTAACCTTTGGATTCTTTAGACTAAACCGAAAAGAATTTGTATACCTCTCAGCTTTCACAATCGTATTATATTTCATAACAATATCTATGATGTCTATAAGGCATCCAGAATACTTTGCCCTAAAGTATGATAGCCTTAGGGGGGCTGTTTTGTTAGTTACACTTGCATGGTTTACTATTCTCGGAAGTCATATGTATGAACTGCGTATGAGATTAAATAACACATTGAAAGAGTTAAGGGAATTGAACACCAAATTAAGTGAATATGCAACTACTGATGAGTTGACAGGGCTTTACAACAGAAGGGAAATTTTAAGAAAGTTAAGAGAAGAGTGCATTAGGGCAACGAGATATGAAAGTCCTGTGAGTATAGCAATGGTTGATTTAGACCATTTTAAAGCAATAAACGACACCTTTGGCCATGAGGCAGGAGATTTGGTCTTAAAGAGGGTCTCCTATCTTTTGAAAAGCACCTTGAGGGATACAGATTCCATTGGTAGGTTTGGGGGTGAGGAGTTTTTGATCCTATTGCCAAACACCCCCCTCGATGGTGCCCTCGTTTGGGGGGAGAGGGCAAGGGGCATTGTGGAAGCAGAATCCCATTTAGGGGAGAATAACACAAGGGTGACCTGCTCCTTTGGAGTGGCCCAATTGAAGGAGGGAGAGGAAGTTGAATCTCTCCTCAGGAGGGCAGATCAGGCCTTATATGGGGCCAAAAGAATGGGGAGGAATAGGGTAGTTGCCTCCAATGATAAGGGCTCCCATTAGGTCCTTGATGAATGAGGCCTTCAGGCTTGCAATTCAAGGCTATGTGGCCGGCGAGGTCCCTGTGGGAGCAGTTGTGGCAGGTTTAGACGGCCAGATCCTTGGAAGGGGCTTAAACAGGTGTATAGAGTTGAATGATCCTACCGCCCATGCAGAGATCTTGGCCATAAGAGAGGCCTCCCAAAGGCTCAGAAACTATAGACTCACCCATAGCATATTGGTTTGCACCTTAGAACCATGTCCCATGTGCTATAGCGCCATCTTAAACGCCAGGATCCCTCTCTTGGTCTATGCCTTGGAGGATCCTGAAGGTGGAGCAATCTCTCTGAGGCTCCCTTTAGACGTCAAGGGGTGGAAACCCCCTTTGGCCATAAGGGGCTATGGCAGAGAAAGAGGCCTTGAAATTATGAAAAGTTTCTTTCAAACTAAGAGGGAAGGCTAAGGGCTCGGAGAGGTACCGAAGTGGCCGTAACGGGGTCGACTCGAAATCGACTTGCCCTGCTAAAACCAGGGCACGTGGGTTCGAATCCCACCCTCTCCGCCAAGGCGTCTTAAAAATCCTCCCTTCAACAGAAGACTCTTTGGCTAAGAAAGCATATATCGAATACATATCTCTTACCAACCTAAAAAGAAGAACAATAAAGGGGTGAAGGGTTTGAAGAATGGCTAAGACCCATAAAGCGCTCAAATTAAATACCGAGAAGCTGACATAGTAAAGCTATGCCAGCACAAGGATTTTCAATTAAGGCTATACACTTAGACACCTTTGGCCAACTTAGCTGCCCCACGAGCACTGTCCAAAGGTTATACGGAGATTGAAAAGCTCCTTTCTCTCAAATTGCGCTCACCAGATTTATCTCTTTTTCCAGCTAGCAGGATCAACCTGCCTTGCTTAGTGAGTCATGGACAATTTCATTACCAATCTGCAAGGAATATAGGTATCTAAATCTACCATTTTCACTTAATAGCTCTTCTTTTGTACCCATTTCAACAATTTTTCCGTCTTCCAGTACAACTATACAGTCTGCATTAATTATACTCGAAAGCCTGTGTGCAACAATTATGACAGTAAGTTTACCCTTCAGACTTTCAATTGTCTCCTGAATCATCTTGTCACTTTCTGCGTCAAGGGCCGATGCAGCCTCGTCCAGAAGCAATATAGACGGATCCACAATAAGTGCCCTTGCAATTGCTATTCTCTGACGCTGTCCACCAGATAGCATTATCCCTCTATCCCCTATGACCGTCTCATAACCTTTAGGTTGCGCAACTATGAAATCATGGGCGAGGGCCATTTTTGCAACCCTTATCACCTCCTCAAAGGGCTTTTTCTGAGCTCCATATCTTATGTTATTAGCTATTGTATCGTGAAATAGGATCGTATCCTGGGTTACGATTCCAATCTGCCTCCTCAGCTCCTTCAAGGGAATTTTTCTTATGTCCACACCATCCAACAGGATAGCTCCTCTGTCTACATCATAGAACCTAGGTATGAGCTCTAATAGTGTGCTCTTGCCAGCACCTGTTGATCCCACCACAGCCACCATACTGCCAACCTCTATCTTTAAATTCACACCCTTGATGACGGGTTTGCCAGGATCGTATCCAAACCAGACATCCCTAAATTCCAGTTCCCTCTTTACGGATTTCAAATGCATAGGAGAAACAGGGTCTTCTATGAGCGGCCTTATGCTCAATATCTCAAATACCCTTTTCATAGCTCCCTGGAGGGTCCTTAGGTTGTTATTTATCATAGATAACTTTTTGACTGGGCCATAAACCCTTGAAAATGCAAAGGCTATTGATACAATCTCACCTATAGTGTGCCCAAAGGCAATCTTACCCAAGAGAAGAATGCCTGGAACCGAAAGGAAAGAGATAGAATCCATAAAAGGACCAAGACCAAGGTGCCATTTATACCATTTCATAATGGCCTTGTATAGATTATTCACCTCACCATTAAACTTACTAATCTCTTCCTTTTCCTTTGCAAAACCTTGTATTATCTTAATACCAGTTATCCCCTCGTGATAAATCTGGCTCACTTCGGACAATATCTCCTGGACTCTTTCAGCTTGGTTTTTTACTTTTCTACCGAAGACTTTGAGAATACCCACAAATAAGGGGACTAAGAGAAACATCAGGATTGTGAGCTTATAGTTCATATACAAAAGATAGGCCAAAAAAACAGCTGCAGTCACAGGATATTCGATAAGTCCTGTAAGTATTTCAGATATCTTGCCTTGCATCAAAGAGAGATCTGCGTTGGCCCTGCCAACAAGTTCCCCTGTCTTGGTGCCATGGTAAAATCCTATGTGAAGGCCTAAAAATTTGGCATAAAGCTCGGATCTTATTTTGTTCACAACCTTTGTGGAAAACTTTGCACCCAGAAGGGCTCCCCAGTAAGAGCACAAAGACCTAATGAGCACAGAGACCACAGCAATCAGGCTCAAGATCAAAAGGAGCATCCTCTGGGACACATCCACGAGGATTGGTCTTCTTATGATCTCAAACCCTAAGGCCATATCCCTGTTGAATTTAATCCAGGGGACTTCCCAGGTTAGCTTATGGGCATCAGCTACCATCCCTAAATCCACAAAGGGCTTGAGCAGATAGGCAGGCACAATCGCAAAAAAAGAGGCAATAGAGGTAAAGAGAACCGTCCCTATTATGAGGGATCTGTGCCCTTTTAGATATCCTGCTATCTCCTTCCCCAAGATCTTATCCCAAAGCATATTTCCTCCCTAAACGGTCTCTAAGAAAACCCCTCTCTCTTTTACCCCTTAGAGATAGTCAACATAGCCCCTTTAAGATGCTCCGTAAAGCCCTTTGATTAGGATCGGCTTGCCATCTCCGCTGGACTTTAGGCTGGGAAATAATAGGGTTAGAAATAAGCAGAAATAGTTGTGAGTTTTAAAGCTTCTAAGCCATGTAAACTGAAATAGCTAAGGGCAGACATGAGTTTTGCCTACCCTTCTTATAACTTAAAACTTTTATCTAATTCCTAAACTCTTCCTTTTAGAAATGAAAGTTCACCTCCGCACCATGTTACAATAGGGACTGCCTTTTTACTTTGTGGGTTATAACAATATCTATAGGCAAAATTCACCTTCTCTTCCTTGGCAATTCTTTCTCTGCCACGAGTAAAATAGCTACAATCATCATTTTCACACACCCACAAGGTATCACCCCAGCATGTTTCAGGGTGTGGTTCCCATGGCGTCAATTCTTGATTACAATGAGGACAAACAAATTTCTCTTCCATCTTTCTACCTCCAAAGATATATAAATCCATTTAGCAGGTCTATTGCCCACTAAATTTATGGATTTAATCTAAGCATGGATTTTCTAAATACCAGCACCCGGCCTTCCTTTTTAAGAAATTTTCCCAAACTAAGCATATCCAGGCCAAAGTAGGGGAAAAAGCCACCTTGCCTAAAAGTGAAAGGGGGCTATTTTGGCCTTAACGTTCCTCCTCTTAATGGCAGAATCGTCCTGCCATAGTGGGCTCCTTTCCCTAACCTTGGGGTTCCTCTGGGTAGTAGCCCCCAGGAAAGGCTAAGGTTTCCTCCATCCTTTGGAGGGGTTTCAAAAAGAAAAATTTGTTGACGTCTAAAGATTTACTAACATAATATCACCGTTTTTGAGATTGATTCTATGCCCGGGTTATGCCTGG
>CALKZT010000071.1 GCA_938002815.1 uncultured bacterium | reverse complement strand
TGGTCATGCCCGGAGACAATGTGTCATTGGAGGTGAGTCTCATAACCCCCATAGCAATGGAAAAGGAGCTGAGGTTCGCCATAAGAGAAGGTGGTAAAACAGTGGGCGCAGGAGTAGTGAGCGAGATAATAGAATAGGAGTGGGAGATGAGAGACATAATTACGCTCATGTGCGAGACCTGCAGGAACAAGAATTACACTACCACCAAAAACAAGAGGAGGACCCCTGATAAGTTAACCTTGAAAAAATACTGCCCTTATTGTAAGACCCATACGGTACACAAGGAGACCAAATAGGTCCTTTGCAGAGCGGGTCAGTAGCTCGAATGGCTAGAGCGCCGGACTCCAAATCCGGATGTTGGGGGTTCGAGTCCTCCCTGACCCGCCATATTCTTCCATAGAGAGGTAAATAGGTTTAGGAGAAGGGTCTTGGCTGTAATAGAGCTTGGAAAGGAGCAAAAGAGGAGATTGCGTTTGGTAGAGAAGGTACGGGCAGGCTATATTAGCTCCACTAGGTTCCTCAGAGAGTGTAAGGTAGAGCTGAAAAAGGTCAAATGGCCCACAAAAAAGGAGTTGATATCGGTCACATCTGTAGTGATAATTTTGGTTTTGGCATTTGCCTTCTTTTTAGGGTTAGTGGACTTAGGTCTTATAAAGCTCATTAAACTAGTAATAGGGTGAGACGTTGGAAAGGAAGTGGTACATAGTTCATACCTATTCTGGTTTTGAAGAGAAGGTAAAAAAGAGCCTGGAGGAGAGGATAAAGATATTGGGCCAGGAGGACCTCTTCGGCGAGATAATAGTGCCTGTTGAGCAGGTGGTGGAGCTGAGAAAGGGGCAGAGGAAGACATCTCAGCAAAAGTTTTACCCCGGCTATATCCTCGTGAACATGGTCTTGAACGATGACACATGGCATACGGTTATGGGTACCGAGAAGGTGACCGGATTTGTGGGAGGAGGCAGGAATCCAGCGCCTGTACCCGAGGATGAGGTGGAAAAGATAAAAAGACAGATGCAAGAGGGGATGGAGAGGCCAAGACCCAAATATCGATTTGAGGAAGGGGATGAGGTACGGGTGATAGACGGGCCATTTACCAATTTCCAAGGTGTCGTGGAAGAGGTAAAGCCAGATAAGGAGAAGCTGAGAGTCTTGATCACCATATTCGGCAGGGCCACCCCTGTGGAACTGGATTTTATGCAGGTAAATAAGTTATGACGGGGAAGGAACATGGCTAAGAAAGTGGTAGCACAAGTGAAGCTGCATATAAAAGGAGGACAGGCCAATCCGAGCCCTCCCATAGGGCCGGCCCTTGGCCAGCATGGGGTCAATATAGGAGAGTTTTGTAAGTCTTTTAATGCAAAGACTCAGGACCAGTTGGGTGTGGTAATCCCTGTGATCGTCACCATATACTCTGATAGGTCCTTCACCTTTGAGACAAAGACACCCCCTGCCTCCATTCTTCTAAAACAGGCGGCCAAGATAGCAAAGGGCTCCAGTCAGGCCGGTCGGGAAGTGGTAGGTAGCGTAACAAGATCCCAGATAGAGGAGATAGCAAGGATGAAACTGGAGGATCTGAACTGCTATGACCTGGAAGCCGCAAAGAGGATAGTGGAAGGGACCGCAAGGAGCATGGGCTTAACCATAAAAGATTAAGGATCAGGGGTAAGAAAGATGGGTTCAAAAAGGGGTAAGAAGTATAGAGAGGCCTTGCAGAAAATAGATAGGACAAAGAAATATACCTTGGAAGAGGCTTTAGAACTGGCCCTAAGTAGCAGTTATGCCAGGTTTGATGAGTCCCTGGACATTGCAGTCCGCCTTGGGGTAGATCCAAGGCATGCAGACCAGATGGTGAGAGGTGCCGTCCTTCTGCCCCATGGTGTTGGAAAGAGTGTCAGGGTGGCTGTCTTTGCCAAGGGAGAAAAGGAGAAAGAGGCCCTGGAAGCGGGCGCGGATGTGGTAGGTGCAGAGGATCTCATCCAGAAGATACAGGGTGGGTGGCTGGACTTCGACAAGGCAGTGGCTACCCCTGATATGATGGGGCAGGTGGGAAAACTGGGGAAGATATTGGGGCCCAGGGGAATGATGCCCAATGTAAAGCTTGGAACCGTTACTTTTGATGTAGCTAGGGTGGTTAAGGAATTGAAGGCAGGCAAAATAGAATTCAAGGTGGAGAGGGCAGGAATAGTGCATGCCCCTATGGGGAAGGTCTCCTTTGGCACCCAGAAGCTCATGGAGAACATTGTGGCCTTTATGGATACCCTGTGGAGGTTGAAGCCTGCCTCCAGTAAAGGCACTTATGTCAAAAGTATTGCCTTGTCTACCACCATGGGGCCAGGAATAAAGGTTGATCCCACAAAGGTAAAACTCCTGATGGCATAGGAATATCCATAAAAGGGTCAAACAACCAGTCCTTCCAAAGGGGTGGATTGGTGTTTCATATTTTTGTCAAAGACAGTAGGTGCCTTGTTCAAGGCTTAATAGCCTACCGAGACAGAGGTAATAAGGGATCACCTCTGCCTTTGACCCACAACAAAAAAAGAGGGGAGGTGAAGTATGAAGAGAAAGGAAAAAGAATACTTTGTGTCGCAGCTGAGGGAGAAGCTAAACGGGAGTCAGGGCACATTTCTGGCCGACTACCAAGGACTTTCAGTGGCTTCTTTGACCAAGATCAGAAGGGAGCTCAAGGCCACAGGGGGCGAATTTAGGATTATCAAGAATACCTTACTTAGGATTGCCTCTGAAGGTACTCCTTCTTATGTCATGAAGGACTATATGAAGGGCCCCACTGCGGTCACCTTAGCAACGGGGGACCTGGTCGGGACCGCAAAGGTCTTGGTGAACATGGCAAAGGAGTTTGAGGCCTTAAAACTTAAGGCAGGACAGATCTCGGGAAAACTGATAGATGAAGGGGCCATCAAGAGGCTCTCAGAGATTCCCAGTAGGGAGGTCTTGCTATCTAAGACCTTAGGAATATTGCAGGGGGTTCCAGGATCCTTTGTAAGGGTTCTCGCTGGGGTGATGGGCAAATTCTTAAACGTATTAAAGGCCATAGAGGCACAGAAGGCACAACAGCTTAACTAAGGAGGAAAAGGGGAATGGCAAATATTACAAAGCAAGACGTGATAGATTTTATAGCAAATATGACTGTCCTGGAGTTGTCAGAGTTTGTAAAGGAGCTAGAGGAAAAATTTGGGGTGAGTGCGGCTGCAGTTGCTGTGGCAGCAGTTCCTGCCGGAGGTCCGGCGCCAGCCCAAGAACCCGTGGAGGAGAAGACTGAGTTTGATGTGGTACTTACAAGCGCAGGAGATAAGAAGATACAGGTGATAAAAGAGGTAAGGGCCATAACTGGTCTTGGATTGAAGGAGGCAAAGGACTTGGTAGAAGGAGCACCATCGGTTGTAAAGGAGAAGGTATCCAAGGAAGAGGCAGAAAAGATAAAGAAACAGTTGGAAGATGCCGGTGGAACTGTAGAGATAAAGTAGCATTGGGTGCCCCTCTGTGGGCACCTCTTATATTCTAAGAGGGAGAGGCATGGAAGAGAGGAGAATAAAGGCCCTAAGGCCAAGGCGCAATTTTGGAAAGATTAGAGCCATAGTAGAGGTCCCCTATCTTTTAGGTCTTCAAAAGGACTCATACAAGAAGTTTCTGCAGGCCGAAACGCCACCCACTGAAAGGGATGATATAGGTCTTCAGGGGGCCTTCAAGAGCGTCTTTCCCATACAAGACTTTGCAGGGAATGCCTCCCTTGAATTTGTGAAGTATACCTTTGACGAGCCAAAGTTCACGGAACAGGAATGTATAGATAAGGGCTCCACCTTAGAGACGACGGTAAAGCTCACAGTTAGACTCGTGGTCTTTGACAAGGATGCAGAAGAGGGGACCAAGACCATAAGGGATATAAAGGAACAGGATGTCTATTTCGGAACCATCCCTATTATGACAGAGAGGGGCACCTTTATCATAAACGGCACAGAACGTGTTATAGTCAATCAGCTCCACAGGTCTCCAGGGGTCTTCTTTGATCAGGACAAGCCCAGAAGTCAGGCTTCAGGAAAGACCGTTTATACAGCAAGGATAATTCCACTGAGGGGATCATGGCTTGATTTTGAATTTGATCCTAAAGATCACCTTTATGTAAGAATCGATAAGAGAAGAAAGTTTCCTGTTACATTGTTTTTGAAAGCACTTGGTTTATCTGCGAAAGATATTCTTTACTATTTCTATGGCTATGAGATTATAGCATTTGAACAAGATATATGCTACAGGGATGCGAACTTAGAACTATTGAATCAAACTGTACTTTCATTTGACATATTAAATCCAGACACATCACAAATTATTGCCAAAAAGGGTGATAAATACAATAGACGTATACACAGGGCAGTTGAGAAGGCTGGAATTAAACAAATTCCATTTCAGATAGAAGACATAATCGGCAAAATAGCTTATGAAGATATCATAGATCCTCAGACCGGCGAAATAATAGTTGAGATGAATCAGCCTATTTCCTTGGATGTTATCGAAACATTAAGGGCAAAAGGGATAAAGAAGATTAAATGTATGGTTTTGGAAACGGAGTCGATCGATAGCACGATAAGAGATACCCTTCTATTAGATAAAGTAGAAAAGCAAGAAGATGCCATCTTAGAGATATACAGAAAGATGAGGCCCTCAAGTCCTGCCACACTGGAGGTGGCCACAGCATTTTTTAACAATCTATTCTTTAATCTGAGCACCTATGACCTCTCAAGGGTGGGGAGATTAAAGCTGAACCACAGACTGGGCCACGATCTCCCTTTGGATGAAAGGCTTTTGAGGACAGAGGACGTCTTGGCCACTATCAAGGAGCTTATAAGGCTTAAGGTGACTCAGGCCATGGCAGATGACATAGACAGTCTTGCCAACAGAAGGATCAGGACCGTTGGTGAGCTCTTGGAAAACCAGTATAGGATAGGGCTTGTGAGGATGGAAAGGGCAATAAAGGAGAAGATGACCCTCCATGAGATAGAGACCTTGATGCCCCATGACCTTGTAAATTCCAAGCCTGTGACCGCTGTGGTAAAGGAATTTTTTGGTACAAGCCAGCTCTCCCAATTCATGGATCAGACCAATCCCCTCTCAGAGCTGACACACAAAAGGAGGCTCTCTGCACTGGGTCCTGGGGGTCTCACAAGGGAAAGGGCAGGGTTTGAGGTAAGGGATGTACACCCTACTCACTATGGCAGGATATGCCCTGTGGAGACGCCAGAGGGTCCCAATATTGGGCTCATAGTCTCTTTGGGTGTTCATGCCACCGTAAATGAATTTGGTTTTATCGAAACCCCTTATAGAAAAGTGGATGATGGGAAGGTCACTGATGAGGTAGCAATGCTTTCTGCCTTAGAGGAGAAAAACTTCCCCATTGCCCAGGCCAATGCCCCCATAGACGAAGAAGGGAGATTCTTGAGTGAGGAGGTGGCTGCCAGGGTAGAGGGGGAAGCAAGCATTGTCCCTGCACGGGAAGTGAGGTACATGGATGTCTCTCCCACCCAGCTTGTAAGTGTGTCTGCCTCATTGATCCCATTTCTGGAGCATGACGACGCAAACAGGGCCCTGATGGGTTCCAATATGCAACGTCAGGCAGTGCCCCTTATAAAGGCGAAGGCCCCTCTGGTTGGCACCGGGATGGAGAGGATTGTGGTAAGGGATACCGGGACCTGCGTGATCGCTACAAAACCTGGGGTAGTGGAAGAGGTGGATGCCACAAGGATTGTGGTGGCCTCCTCTGAGACCGATGGGAATGGAGATGGTCAGGTGCAGATATACAGGCTTACAAAGTACAAGAGGTCTAATCAGAATAGTTGTTACAACCAGAGACCCATTGTGAAGAAGGGGGACAGGGTGCTACCTGGCCAGGTCCTGGCAGATGGCCCTTCCTCTGAAATGGGTGAGCTGGCCTTAGGAGAGAATGTCTTTGTGGCCTTTATGCCTTGGGGTGGATACAACTTTGAGGATT
>CALKZT010000070.1 GCA_938002815.1 uncultured bacterium | reverse complement strand
AGATATAACAGGCTAAAATTTTTATTAAGCTTGCTCTCCAGCTTAAAAGATATAATACAGTCTGAAAAAACATACGAGCCTGTCACTTCATTATACGAAAAGAGACACATTGCCTTTGATATTCCTTCACTGTATGGCTACTACAAAGAGGTAAAGTTTGACGCAGCAGCTCTCTTTTTAAAGATTCTCTTTTACTGCAAGGCAATCCTTTCTGATTTAGTCTCAGACTTTGTAATAAAATATCCAACCAAGGACAACTTATTAAGATTACTTCTAATTATGAGACTCTGTGTAGAGGCCTTAGCCCTTGAGGGCACCCAGGTAAGATCCATGAAGGCTATGGTGGAGGAGCTGGAAGAATCTATTCAAAAGGCTAATCTTACCCTAAAGCAGATCTTGGACATAATAAAGCAGATCCACCAGGAACTGAAAAACACGTTGATCTTTCACTACCAATTGCCCTTTTTAATGACCCTAAAAGGGATCCTCCGAGGGGCTGCCATTGAAGAGCTCTTACCCAAATACCTCCCCCAAGATCCTTCTGGGCCAAATATTTTAAAGGACCCGATCCTAATGGAAGAGGTATTCTTCAGGGATATGGTGGGCCAGAGTGTAGCCCTTCAGGAGCTAGACGAACTCCTAAACAAAGCCTATAGAAACCTCCACCGTCTTTTAAGTGACTTCAAACAGGAACATCTTCAGGTCCTAATCACCTCCAGAAGGAATGAATTTATAATCCCCATCACCCAAACCAGAAGGCATCCTCCCCTCCCCTCTGAAATAGGTGCCAAGGCCTATTTCCTCTGGGAGCTCTTAAGGATGGGTTACCCTGTACCTAGGGCCTTTGTCTTTACCCGAAAGGCCTTCCTCCTAAAGGATATCCTCTGGGATAAGAGGCTCTTTTTGGAGGACCTCCTAAAGGCCGGGATCTCCTTTTTGGAACGAGTAACACAGAAGACTTTTGGAAAGGGGAAGAGGCCTTTGATTCTCTCTGTGAGAAGTGGGGCCAGGATCAGCATGCCCGGTATGATGCACAGTGTCCTAAATGTTGGGATACCAAAGGAACTCCTGGAGGCTGAATCTACCTTTTACAGGGACTCCCACATAGGTTTTCTTGAGACCTATGCCCAAAGCTGGGGAATAGAAAGGGATGTCATAAAGCTCATAAAGGAGCAGGTGCCAGCTGCCCATTTAATAGATGAGCTATCGGAATTGATAAAGAGAGAAGGGCTTCCCCTTCCTTCAGACCCTTATGAGGCCTTAAGATTTTCCATCTTGGGGGTCATGGGTTCCTGGAACTCCAGGAAGGCCAAAACATACCGAGAGGTGATGGACATCTCCCATGAATGGGGCACAGGGGTAATAGTACAGGAGATGGTCTTTGGGAATCTAAATAAGGATTCAGGTTCAGGGGTAGTCTTCAGCCACGACAAATTAGGCCTCTTTAGGCCCAATGGAGATGTGGTATATAGCCTCCAGGGTGAAGAGGTGGTCTCAGGCAGGGCCCTCACCTTCCCCATCTCCATAGAGGAATCCAGAAGATCTGGAAGACGGGAGGAGGATTCCCTTGAATACAGATTCCCCCAGATCTACAATAGACTCCATCAAATCCTCAAAGAACTGACAGAAATACACCAATTTGGTCCAGTGGAACTGGAATTCACCTTTGAGGGAAAGGCCTATCAGGATCTATTTATATTGCAAATGAGGGAGATGCCCATCATAGAAGAGAAGGAAGGGGACAAAGAACTCACGATAGATCCAGGCTTCAAAAAGGTGGCAAAAGGTATAGGTGTCTTTGGAGGGATCCTAAAGGGGAGGATCGTATTTTCTATGGAAGAGATAAAGGCATGGCGCAAGAAGGAACCCAATACAAAGCTGATCCTTGTAAGGGAAGATACCTCTCCAGAAGACATAATGGAGCTTTACAATTCCGATGGGCTCCTTACCTCAAAGGGTGGAGCCACTTCCCATGCCGCCATAGTAGCAAGCAGACTTGGGAAGGTCACTGTGGTAGGGTGTCAGGAGCTCTTCTGTAAGGAGAGGGATTCTCAGTGTTCCATCTCCAACTTATATATGAGACCGGGGAGCTTTATAATCATCCATGGAAGCACAGGGCATGTCTATTTACAAGAGGTCTAAAGATTTGGAACCTTACCAATGAAAGGGGGAGATTTGTAACATGGCCAAAAAATTAGGGATAAACGGTTTGGGTAGGATAGGGAAACTTCTTTTGTGGCACAATATCTCAAGGGGCTATTTTGAGGAGTTGGTGCTAAATGTGGGTAGGCCAGTGGGAACAGGCCTTAGGGATCTTGTGGGTTACATAACAAAGGATTCCACCTATGGAAGGCTTGAGACCTATCTTTATGGTTACAATGCCAAACCTTTAAGGATAGAGATAGACGAGGCAAAGAATCTTATAGAAATAGAGGGCACAAGGATAAAGGTGCTCCAAGAGAGCAGAGACCCAGCCAAGATAGGGTGGGATAGGGAGGGGGTCTCCTTGGTGGTAGACAGCACAGGCAAATTTACAGACCCATATGAGCCAGAGGACTCCCCTAAGGGGTCCCTAAGGGGTCACCTCAAGGCAGGGGCAAAAAAGGTGATCCTCTCTGCTCCCTTTAAATTGAAAGAGCAGATACCCGAAGATGCAGTTACAACGGTCATGGGTATCAATGAGGGTGACTTTGACCCTGACAGACACAAACTGGTCTCCAATGCCTCCTGTACTACCAGTTGCCTCGCCCACATGGTAAAACCTCTTGTGGACCACTTTGGAGCAGAGAGGCTCCTTACCATATCCATGGCAACCATCCATGCCACCACAAACACCCAGGAGGTCTTGGACAGGCTCCCGGATTCAGGGGGAAAGGACTTAAGAAAAAACAGGAGTATCCTAAACAACCTGATCCTTACAAGCACTGGAGCAAAAAAGACTTTGGAGCAGGTAATACCAGAGGTAAAATCAGTGGGCTTCATAGCACAATCGGTGAGGGTGCCAGTAAATACCGGTTCCCTGATCATCTTGGTAGTCAATATCCTAATCCCTCCCGACTCCCCGCCTGTAGACAAGCTCTATATAAACAACATTTACAAAGAGGCCCAGATGAGGGACCCAAGGGGCTATCTTATCTTCACCGAGGATCAGAATGTCAGCTCTGATATCATAGGTTACCCCAGGGCAGCTGCCATCATAGAGGGGCACGAAACAGAGACCCTCACGGCGGATCTGGGGATAGATTTAGCCAATGTCTGTTACTTAGAGGGAGGGATTCCCAGGTTAGACAGAGGGAGATTGGGGGTAAGGGTGACCCAGGCAGTGGTCTATGGCTGGTACGACAATGAATTGGGTTGCTATGTGAACCTCTTAGGGGATAGGGCAGTGAGTATAGCCGAGGCTATGGGGATTTGATCAGATTCCTTTTGATCCTCCTTTTTCTCCTTTTAGGCCTCCAGAGGGATGCCCTTGCGTGGGGGCCTTGTGTCCACACGATGTTTTCCTCTGGCCTCATCAGTACCCAGATATTTCCCCTGCCGTTAGAGGTCTTCAATCTCATCACACGTTTTCCCTTTGAATTCATCTATGGTGCACTCAGCTTGGACTTCCAGTTAAAGGGTAAGAGGATTAGGCACAAACACACCTGGGAAGACGGGTTTAGGGCCTTTGAAGGGGTAGGCACAGAAAAGGAAAAGGCCTATGCCCTTGGGTTTCTCACCCATCTGGCCGCAGACATAGGCGCACACCACTTCTTCATTCCAAGGATAATGAAAACCCCCTATGGCGAAAAGAGATTAAGGCACCTCATGTGGGAAGTGAGGGTAGATAGGTGGTTTGCCAGGAGATACTCTGGGCTTGCAAGTTATACCATAGGGCAAGGCCACCTCCTCTGCGACGAGGCCCTATTGGGGGAGGGTGAACTCATAAAAAGGGGGCTATACCATGTAAAGAAAGGGGTATACAGAAATGGCCTTATGCTAAATAGCCTTCTGCCTCATATGGGCCCCATATGGCATAGACACAGGGATATAAAGCACAAGATGATCTGTGCTTATGAAGGACTGCTAATAAGCAGGCAGGCCATCTTAGCGGTCCTCTGGGAGGGTAGGAGGGCCTGGCCATTGAAATTTAATCCCATGGGACCAGGGGAGGGCCATTGGGGAGAATAAGGCTCCTTCCAGAGCACGTCATAAGCCAGATAGCCGCAGGAGAGGTGATCCAGAGACCTGCCTCTGTGGTAAAGGAGCTCATAGAGAATAGCCTGGATGCAAAAGCTACCAAGATCGAAATAGCCCTGGTAGATGGGGGCCTCAAATCTCTCTCTGTAAGGGACAATGGATGCGGTATGTCCCCTGAGGACTTAAGGCTTTGTGTGGAACGCCATGCCACGAGTAAGATTTTGGATAGGGAGGACCTCTTTAGGATCAGCACCTTCGGTTTCAGGGGAGAGGCCCTTGCAAGTATCAGGGCCGTCTCCAAGCTCACGATAACTACGAGGGAAGAAGGGGCAGAAACAGGTTACCTCCTCCATGTGGAAGGGATGAACCCCATACACCTGGAGCCAGTGGGGACAATACGGGGGACCCATGTGGAGGTCCAAGACCTCTTTTTCAATACCCCTGTGAGGCGAAAGTTCCTCAAGGGCGCCAATGTAGAATTCAAATACATTTTGGAATGGGTAGTTAGATTTGGGTTTGCCCATCCCCAAAAGAGGTTCTCTCTTGATAGGGATGGAGAGAGGTTTTTGACCTTAGA
>CALKZT010000069.1 GCA_938002815.1 uncultured bacterium | reverse complement strand
CTTCCATTAATCTGTATAGTCTAATGAATAAGACAAGCTTTTGGACTAACTCTTTTCTAAATTTACCCTCGAGATATTCAGATATTTTATCAGAAGGTAACATAAGGATATCTTCAGGAACAGATGTGTTTATCTTGTTTAGAATTGTTTTTAATATGGCTTTATATTCTCGAGCAAAACTTGTATTGTTTTGAAGCTTGGAGAATATCTCTGGAGGAAGAAATTTCTTAAGTAATGTTGGGTCATCTGTTATCCAGTATCTCAAAATAGCCTTTAAGAACTCAGGAGTTTGACTGTTGCTAATGACATGGCAGTGCTTTCGTAAAAAGTGGATTAATATATCGTTTCTCTTTTCTATCTCATCTATTTCAGTGGATATGTCCCTTATCTCTCCTTCAGCACCTATCTCGTTATAGAAGACGGGTAGTTGTTTTAGTAGTCTAATGAGAAGCCAGAAATGGCCTTTTGGAGTAGCTTGTATCAGCTTTGTAATATATGGGCCAAACAGGTCTGTATCCCTGATAAAGACCCCTTTTAACCCTATGTGGACTATGAGGGCCTTCAGGAGATCTTCGTATTCTTCAGGGTAGGCCTGGATCTGGTCAATATATCTCTTGAGGGAGGTGGGATGCCCATGGTTATAGATAGGCTGCCAGTCATCTGAGAAACCCTGGAAGGAAGGAGGGATAAATCCCTCCATAGAATAGAGGTGGATATATCTCTTGTATATTTCAGCCTGTCCCCTGGCCTTAGATTCGCCAAGGATTATCTCCATTATATGTATGAGTCCAAGCCTCTTTGGTAGTGCCTGGATAATGCCCATGAGCTCATCTGTAACCTTTTGAATCCTCTGTGTATCAGATAGTGTGAAAAAATTTTTTACAGTGTCTTCTATGTTTTTAATGAAGCTATCTTTGTCCTGAAATAGATCCTCTTTTAAAAGGTATATCTCCAGAAGAAAAGAGTAAAAAATATACCGAGGATCTTTGGACCATTTATTTATGAGTTCTTGGAAGTATCGGTTTATTTCAAAGAAACTTTTAAGTTCATGAAGTTCTATTTGAATTCCATTTTTAAGAGACCAATATTTTTGAGCATATTGATCTTTACTGATAAAGAGTAGCTCGTGCAGTATCTCTTCAGGGATCTTATCTGAAGAATAATAGGTGAAGAAGTCAATTACATCTTCAGCTGCTAAGAGAGCTTCATACTGAATTTTAAAAAGCCTTCTTTTAACCTCATCGATTAGCTTTTGATCTGCGCTGGTGTTTTCGAAAAAAAGCTTTTTGATGTCCATATCTGATAAGACCATTAACTTCAAGTCTTCATCTCCCATGGACATAAGTTCTTCTAATACCTCCTTCCAGAGGGGAGATGTATCCAGGTTATACCTCTTTGCCTCCACCTTAAAGATAAGGAGAAATCTCAGGTATGCCCTTGAGATATTCCTTTTGGACTCCTGAAGGTGCTCCTCCCTAAGACAGTCTAACAATGCCCTTGTGATAGCAAATATTAAGTCTTTCCAGTTTGGGGAGCTCAATAAGGTAGACATATGCCTTAGGGAGATACCAAGGAGGTCTTCTGCGGTCTTTTTGTGGTTTCTGTAAGGATGACACAACTCCCTCAATATGGGTTCCAGCTGTGCCCTGAGCCCCGGGTACCCCTTTGTGCCCTCCAAGAGGATGAGATATGGCTCCTGGATTTGGAAGTCACACTGGGTTTGGGCCAGATTTGCCCTTAGGGCATCAGAATCCATCACTCCCATTCTATGGTGCTGGGTGGCTTGGAAGAGATATCGTACACTACTCTATTTACGCCTTTGACCGTATTTATTATCCGGTTAGATATGGTCTTTAGGAGTTCATAGTCAACCCTTGCCCAGTCGGCGGTCATGGCATCCTGGCTCTCCACGATCCTGACCGCCACCACGTATTCATAGGTCCTCTCATCACCCATGACACCCACTGTCCTGATGGGGAGCAGGACTCCAAAGGCCTGCCAGACGTCCCTATATATCCCTGCCTTTTTTACCTCTTGATAGATGATATGATCTGCCTCCCTCAGTATCCTAAGCCTCCTTCTGTTCACCTCTCCTATGATCCTCACGGCCAGACCAGGTCCTGGAAATGGGTGTCTGAAGACCAGTTCTTCTGGGAGCCCAAGCTCTAACCCCACCTTTCTCACCTCGTCCTTGAAGAGTTCCCTCAGGGGCTCTATTAGCTTGAGACTCATACGCTCTGGAAGGCCTCCCACATTGTGATGGCTCTTTATGGTGGCGGAGGGGCCCCTGTGGGATACGCTCTCTATCACATCGGGATAAAGGGTACCCTGGGCCAGATATTCCACGTGGGAAAATTCCTTTGCCTTCCTCTCAAAGATTTCAATGAATTTATTCCCTATGATCTTTCGCTTCTTCTCTGGGTCCTTTACCCCCTTCAGGGCCAAAAGGAAGTCTCTGCTGGCATCCACCAGGGTGACATCTATTCCCAGGTGTCTTTGGAATAGCCCCATAACGGTCTTTGCCTCATCCTTCCTCAAGAGCCCATTATCCACGAATATACACCTAAGCCCATCTCCTATGGCCCTGTGTATGAGAAGGGCGGTCACAGAGGAGTCCACACCACCAGAGAGGGCACATACCACCTTCCTTTGGCCAACCTTTTCTCTGATGGATTCCACAGTGGTCTGGATAAAGGAGCTCATGGTCCATGTGGGTCTTAGGTTTGCAATCTTAAAGAGAAAATTCTTCAAGAGCCCCATTCCATTTACGGTATGGACCACCTCTGGGTGGAATTGGACACCGTATATCCTATTTTGGGGATCTGAGATGGCGGCATAGGGGGTATTATCGCTCTCTGCCAGGGGGTAAAAGCCCTTTGGGAGTTCCTCGATCCTATCCCCGTGGCTCATCCACACAGAAAGCCTTTCGCCCCCTTTTAGAAGGCCATCAAACAGAGGATCGGATCTCAAGACCCTAATCTCTGCGTGGCCGTACTCCCTCTCACCCGCACCCAAGACCTTTCCCCCCAAGAGATAGGCCATCAACTGCATTCCATAACATATGCCTAACATGGGGACACCTAATTCAAAGAGCCCTCTGTCCACCGAGGGCGCATCCTTCTCGTATACACTGGAAGGCCCCCCTGAGAGTATAATGGCCTTGGGATTTAACATCTTTATCTTTTTAAGGGGGATGTGAAAGGGGTGTATTTCTGAATAGACCTCTGCCTCCCTCACGCGTCTGGCTATAAGCTGGGTGTACTGGGAGCCAAAGTCTAAGATCAGGACCAGGTCGTGCTTAATCATCGCTTAACTCAATACCTAAATTCCGACTCGGGTTCTATCCTGTAATTTGGGGCCTCTTTGATTATGATCACATCGTGCACATGACTCTCCCTGAGGCCTGCGCTTGTGATCCTTATAAACTTTGCATTCTTCATAAGGCTCTGTATGTCCTTGGCGCCCACGTACCCCATACCTGACTTAAGGCCACCCACCAGCTGAAATACTGTATCGGCCAGGGGGCCCCTATAGGGCACCCTTCCCACTATGCCTTCTGGTACCAGTTTGGAGGCCTCTCTCTCCCCTTGGTAATAGCGATCCCCACTACCTTCTCTCATGGCCTCTATGGAGCCCATACCACGGTAGACCTTATATGTCCTCCCCTGATAGAGTATTGTCTCGCCGGGGCTCTCCTCTGTTCCGGCAAAGAGGCTCCCTATCATCACCGATTCTGCCCCTGCTGCTATGGCCTTTGTGATGTCCCCTGAATATTTGATGCCACCATCTGCAATGATGGGGATATTATACTCTCTGCCTGCCTTGGCTGCTTCAAAGATGGCAGTAAGCTGTGGAACTCCTACCCCTGCAACAACCCTAGTTGTGCAAATAGATCCTGGGCCTACCCCTACCTTTACTCCGTCTGCCCCTGCCTGGATCAAGGCCTTGGCTCCTTCATAGGTGGCCACATTACCTGCGATCAGATCCACATGGGGAAATCTGGACTTTAAATATTCTATTCCCTTTAGGACATTCAGGGTGTGTCCATGGGCACTGTCTAAGACCAAAACATCCACAGAGGCAGAGACCAAGGCCTCTGCACGCTCCATCATATCTGGACCCACGCCCACTGCAGCCCCTACCCTCAGCCTCCCCAGTTTATCCTTACATGAATTGGGGTACTTTTTGATCTTCTCTATGTCCTTGATGGTGATGAGACCCTTTAATCTGCCCTGATCATCCACCACCAAAAGTTTTTCTATCCTATGGGCGTGCAATATTGCCTTAGACTCCTCCAGGGTAATTCCCTCTTTTGCCGTGACCAAGTTGTCTTTGGTCATCACATTTCCCACTTCTTGGTCCAGGTTGGTCTCAAACCTGAGATCCCTGTTTGTGATGATACCCACCAGGTTGCCCTCTTTTACCACAGGGACACCAGAAATCTTGTATTTTTCCATAATCTGCAAGACTTCCCTTATCTTCTGCTGGGGTTCCACAGTGATGGGATCTATGATCATCCCGCTCTCAGACTTTTTAACCTTCTCCACCTCCAAGGCCTGTCTTTTAATGGGCATGTTCTTGTGTATTATGCCTATACCCCCTTGCCTGGCCATGGTTATTGCGGTCTCTGATTCTGTAACAGTGTCCATGGCAGCAGATACCAAAGGTATGTTAAGCCATATATTTCTTGTAAGTCTTGTCCTTACGTCCACCTCTGAGGGCAATACTTCACTATATCGAGGCACCAACAACAGATCATCGAAGGTATACCCACAGGGAATCTCCTCTTGTACCATGGCTTACCCCTCTCCTATGTATTTTAAGGCTACCCCTTCCATTAGATCCCCAAAACTTACCACACAATTCTCCCTCTTGAAATACTCCATTATCTCAAGGAGGATCCCCAACCCCACCATTATGGGTCCTGCCCTCTCCCGATCCAGACCCGGTAGCCTCGCCCTTTCCTCCAAAGGCAGCCCAAATAGGAGTTCCTTTATCCTAAAGAGCTCATCTACTGTAAGGGAGGTTCCATTTATTTTCTCCGGGTCCACATCCTTTAGGGGGATCCCCTTTAAGAGGGCTGCCAAACTCACCATCGTCCCACCAGTGCCGATGAGTGTTAAAGGGGGAACAGGGAAAAGGGACTTAAGCCTCTCTTTTAGCTCTCTTTTGATTTTGGAGCGCATCTTTTCCCATAGGGTCTCCTCCCTTTCACAACCTAAAAACTCCCTGAGGATTAGAAGGCAGCCAAGGGGTAGGGAATAAAAAAGGCTCCCGTGAGAGCTCTTTATCCCCAACTCGGTGGATCCCCCTCCTATGTCAAATACAAGGATTTCAGATTCCTTCTTGAGGACAAAAGAGGCACCCAAAAGGCTCAACTCTGCCTCCTCTTCTCCACTCAAGACCCTTGGCAAGAGATCTGTCCTTTCATTTATGGCCCTAAGGAGGCTTTCCCGATTTCTTATGGATCTTATGACCCCTGTGGCGATAAGGATATGCCTTTGGGCACCCATAAGGGAGCTGCTCTTTAAGAGATCCTCTAATGTGGCCAGAGCTTTTTGGACCCCTTCATCTGTCAAAAACCCCTCTTGGTCTATCTCGTTACCTAAACCCACATACCTCCTCTCCCTTAGGATCACCCGAAAGCTGTTATTTTCGCCCTCACATACCATCGCCCTAAAGGTATGGCTTCCCATTTCAAGGACGCTAAATTTTTCCATCCCCAAACCTACTCAGATGTCTTTTGAGTACAGTCACCATGGAATCCACCAATCTCAGGGTAAGTCCTCTGCCCCTCTTTTGTGCCCCTTTTCTATAGATGAGAAGCTTTTTGGTAAGCTCAGAAAGTGCCTCTCTTTGTCTTTCTGGTCCCAGAGGCCATCTCCTGAGGATCCTAACAAGCCCCAATATCCTCCAAAATTCTATTCCCTCTTTCCTCTGGGAGAGATGGAATCTTTTTCCCATCTCCCTTACAGCCAAATGTTCTTGGAGGAGGGCTATGGGGTAGAGGGATGACACCCTTATCCAGAGCTCATAGTCTTCGGCTGCCTTTAGATCCTCGTCAAAGAGTCCCACCTTCTCCAATACCTCACGTCTTAACATGACACAAGAAGGGCTCATATAGCATCGCTTCAGGGAGAGGGAGAAGAGGTCGCCTCCCCTCTTTATGTTAGGCCTGTTGGGATTTACGAACCTTCCCCTTCGAATCCAATACTCCTGGGTCTGTGAGACCCATTGGGATCCCATTTCCATTCGACGGATCTGCAAAGACAGCTTGCCAGGGAGCCAGTAATCGTCAGAGTCCAAAAAGGAGATATAGTCTCCCTTGCTTGCCCGTATCCCTGTGTTCCTTGCACAAGAAGAGCCCTTATTTTCTCCGTGAAAGAGTACCTTTATCTTTCCTTTGAACATCTGGTAGGCAAAGGGGCTAAAATCCGTGGAACCATCGTCTACTACAATAATCTCCTTTTGGGGATAATCTTGAATCAGGGCCGAAAATATTGCCCTTGCCACATAAACGGCCCGATTAAAATTTGGGATTATGACACTTACTAAGGTCATTTGGTTATTTTACTAAATTCATCCATTATCCATACAAAGTATGCGATGGAAATTAGGGCAAGTTCAGAAAATATTTCCGCTCTGGAAGGTATAATAACAAACTTTTTATTATAGGTATAAACGATCAAGAGAAAGAGAATCGAACCAATAAGTGGTGGGATCGCCCTGTGTACATCAGAGATTGTATATATCAATAATACAAGAACCTGTAATATGCAGATTATATAAAGCCATTTCATCAGAGTTTCATCGCCCACTTTAACAGAAAGACTCTTTTCTCCCACAAGTAAATCACCTTGAAAGTGTAGTATATCCTGGAAAAATGACCTTGAAAAGCCAAAAGACAAACACAAAAAAAGGGGAATAACAGCAGATACTGGTTCTTTTATCCAATCGGATATCATTATAAATGGACCAGAAAGTATGCTAAATATGGTGGCTTCCCCTAATGTCCTTATGCCTGGTAGAGAAAAGGCGCTCTTTAGTCTAAGGGTCTTTTGCATCCTATAACCTAAGACACCCAAAAATAGGAGAAGGGCAAACAGGGTATGGTAGATTGTCAGAAATTTTGTGGTGAAAATGAGGCCTATCAAAAAGGTGATTGCGCCAAAGCCCATTACCCATGTGCGATAGTCTATCAGGAATTGATACATATTGGGGTCATTGTAGCTCATGGATTCTTTGTCGAAGTATCTCGCTGTGATAAGCATGGAGACAAATAGCAGACTAACGGTAAGGGGAAGGGTTAGATCCCTAAATCCCTCTGTGGACCACTGGATCCCCACCAAGACAGAGGCCAAGGAGAGGGCAGGCAAGATCCCTGTATAATAGCTAAACCTCAAAATGGTCCTCGCTATCTTGTTCAGTAAAGACTCCTTTTGCCTGTTTATCTCCTCAAGTCTCCTCAAGACCCTGATAATTATCCAATTGGGGGTGGAAGCCCCTGCAGTAACCCCCACAGAATGGATACCCTCAAGCCAGCGTGGGTTTAGCTCCAGCTCCCTCTCTATGAGATAGGAGGGTTTCCCTGTGGCCTTTGCCACCTCAAGGAGTCTTTTGGTGTTGCCACTGTGCCTGCCACCCACCACAACTATGGCATCCACTCTCTGGGCCAGCTGCCTCACCTCTTCCTGTCGTTCCTTTGTGGCATCGCAGATGGTATCGTGAATCTTAAGGTCTGGGTAAAGGGCTCTGAGGGCCTTTTCTGTCTCACTAAACTTTCCCCTCTCCTGGGTTGTCTGGGCAAGCAAAACAGGGGATCTCAACCGGGGAAGGGAGTTTATTTGATCAGGCCCTTGGATCACATAGGGTTTCCCCATGCCATGTCCCACAAGACCTATCACTTCAGGGTGATGTGGTTCCCCTAAGATGACCACGTCATCTCCCAATTTGATATGCTTTTTTACCAGTCCCTGGACCCATCTCACCTTTGGACAGGTTCCGTCTACCACTCTGAGCCCCATTGCCCTAAGCCTCTCCTTCACCTCAGGAGGAGCCCCATGCGCCCTCAAAACTACTGTACCCCTTTGGACAGGCCCTTCCTCTGGGAGGACGAGAATCCCTTTCTTTTCTAAGAGTTCCAAGACCTGGGCGTTGTGGATTATTGGACCATATGTATAAAGGGCTCCCTTTTCCTTCCCTCTTTCCTTCAAGAGAGACTCAAGGGCCCTTTTTACTCCCATACAAAAACCAGCATGCCCTGCTACCCTGATCTTCACTTACCGAGGTCCTTTTTTAGAAACGATTTCACACAATCTCTTTGAATTCTCCAGCCCATAATAGACATGATTGTTTTAGCTCACAAAAAGCTAAGCCAAAGGGGCATATTTTTATACTTATACCTTATACAATGCATATGAAAATTATTTTGCCATCCTCCATTTCTGGTTTGAGCCTTTTCATAGTCCTTTTAGCTATGCTATAATAAACATATGACTAAATAACTTGTATATTTTAGTGTTAGACCTTTTAGGCGACATGTGATAGCAAGATCTCCTTTATATGCTCGGGAATTGTTTTAGACTTTTCCTCTTTGTAATCATAATATACTTGTGTAGAGCTGCCTTTTGCAAAGATAATGGCCGGATTCTCTGAATGAACTATTTTATATTTAAAGGTAAAACTCTTGTTTCCTATTTCACCTAAAGAGATAGTAACATTGATCTTGGCACCTAACTGGATGGGTTTTAAAAAAGTACAACTTATATCTGCTAAGATGAAAAAATAATCGCTTGGTTCTTTAATTTCAAAGAGTTTTAGGATGAATGCCTTCCTTGCCTCCTCAAAATATGTAAAGTAGACAGCGTTGTTTACATGACCCATGGCATCAAGGTCTCTAAATCTAATCTCAATGGGAATAGAAAATGCTTTTTCCATGGCTTACCTCCTTAGTCTAATATAACATTTTCGGAGTTAATGGTAAACGATGCCCTTAAAAAGGGAGTAAATTCTTGAGAGAGGGGAAGCTCTAAATAGGCCCAGTTATGGGTTTATGAGCCGCTTTATTCCCTTGATTAATGGGATTAGGATCCGTAATATTGGCTCCTTGTGACAAAGTTTTTATGGGTAGACCAAGGGGAGAAGACGTACTGTGGACTGGAAGAAGAGGATTTTTTGTGGTGAGCTGACAGAGGCCCATGTGGGCTCTGTATTTACCCTTATGGGATGGGTGGATGCCATAAGGGACCACGGAAACCTTATTTTTATACACCTAAGAGATCGTTCAGGGATCATACAGGTGGTCTTTGATCCCCTTTACAGGAGAAAGGCACACTGGATCGCATCTGAATTGAGACAGGAATATGTGGTGGAGGTAGAGGGGATCTTGCGGAGGAGGTTTGAGGGCACAGAGAACCCCCATCTCGCCACAGGTAATCTGGAGCTATTGGCACACAGGATTAAGATCCTGTCCAGGTCAAAGGCCCTTCCCTTCCAAATATCAGAGAAGGCAATGGTCTATGGGGAGGGACTGAAGGCAAACCCAGACAATGTGGAAGAGGAACTGAGGCTGAGATATAGATACCTGGACCTCAGGAGGCCTTCGAAACAAGAGCTCTTCATCAAAAGGCATAAGATCGTCCAAAAGATCAGGGAGGTATTGAACAACAAGGGCTTCCTGGAGCTTGAAACCCCTATACTCACCAAGAGCACCCCAGAAGGTGCGAGGGATTTTTTGGTCCCCAGCAGGCTTCAGAGGGGAAAGTTCTACGCCCTCCCACAATCACCCCAGCTCTTTAAGCAGCTTTTCATGGTCTCTGGATTTGAGAGGTATTATCAGATAGCCAAGTGTTTCAGGGATGAGGATCTAAAGGTAAATAGACAGCCCGAATTTACACAGCTGGATATAGAGGCCTCTTTCGTGGAGGAGGAGTTCTTTTTCCAATTGATAGAAGAGGTACTCTGGGAGGCCTTCCTCATCGGAGGAGTAGAACTCAAAAGGCCCTTTAAGAGGCTCACCTTTAGGGATGCCATGGAACTTTATGGAAGTGATAAACCTGATCTCAGATTTGGAATGGAGTTTAGGGAAGCCACCCATATCCTGAGAGGGACCTCTTATGAGATCTTGCGCAAGGTCTTGGATAGGGGTGGCACGGTAAAGGGGTTTGTCTTGAGGGGGATGGCCTCTGAACTGAGCAAAAACCTGCTTCAAAATGAATATGCCTTAAGGATCGTGCCCCTCTTAGGTGGAAAGGGGATGACTTGGATGAAATATGTGGGTGGGACCCTTCAGTCCAACATCGTCCAGTTTTTCAGGCCCTCTGAGCTGGAGGCCTTGATTGACAGATTTGGAATGAGGGATGGGGATGTCTTGCTCCTTATAGGGGATGAAAAGAGAGAGTCTGTAAATGAGGTTCTAGGAAGGCTCAGGCTCCATCTGGCCCAGAGGCTCAAGCTTAAGCCAGAGGCCCAATTTATGCCTTTATGGGTCACAGAATTCCCCATGTTTGAACTGAAGGAGGATGGGCTCAGCTGTTATCACCATCCATTTACAATGCCTGAAAGAAAGGACTTTGATCCCAAGAACACTATGGAGCTCTTGGCCTTAAAGAGCAGGGCCTATGACGTGGTGATAAACGGAGAGGAACTGGGTGGTGGGAGTATTAGGATCCATGAGCCGGAGCTCCAAAGGAAGGTCTTTGAGGCATTGGGGTTCTCTGAAGAAGAGGTAAAGAAGAAGTTTGGTTTCTTTGTAGAGGCCTTTGAATACGGCCCTCCCCCTCACGGAGGCATAGCCTTGGGACTGGATAGGACTGTGGGGATGATTCTGGGTGTGGAGTCCATAAGGGAGGTAATAGCCTTCCCCAAGAATAGAAGTGGCGTATGCCCCTTGAGTCAGGCACCCAGCACGGTTGAGCCAGAGCAGCTGGCTGAATTGGGGATATCTCTTAGGGAGGGATTGAGCGTAGCTTTAGAGGTAGCCAGCTCTGGGGAGAGCGAAGCGGTGGATAAGGAGTCTGTGCTCCATGTGGCAAGGCTAAGCAGGCTTCTGATCGAGGATTGGGAAATTGAGAGCTACGTGAAGGAACTGGGATCAATAATAGGATATGTGAGGATGCTCAATCAACTCCCCACAGAGGGGGTCCCCGTCACAAGTCATGTTATCCCAATGGTGAACGTCTTTAGAGAAGATATCCCAAGGGACATGGAGGAAAAAGAGTCGGTCTCCAGGGCCGTGATCCAGAATGCCCCTGAAGTGGAGGGCGACTTTTTCAAGGTGCCCAAGATCTTGGAAGGCTAAGGATGGATTATCTAAACCTGTCCGTAAAGGAGTTAAACAGACTCTTCCTGAAAGGGGAGCTGAGCCCAGTGGAGCTCCTGAAGGCTACGATGGAGAGGATCCATATGGTGGAAAGGGATGTAAATGCCTTTATTACCACCTGCCTTGAATCAGCGGAGAAGGCAGCAGAGGAGAGTGAGAAAAGGTATATGAAAAAGGCACCTCTCTCTCCCCTGGATGGGATCCCGGTTGGGGTGAAGGATAACATAGTGACCAAGGGTATCAGGACCACCTGTGGGTCCAGGATACTAAAAGATTATATCCCACCCTATAACGCAACGGTTGTAGAGAAACTTCTGGCAGCAGGTGCCGTCATAGTGGGGAAGACCAACATGGATGAGTTTGCCATGGGCTCTTCCACAGAGAATAGTGCCTTTGGCCCAACCAAAAACCCCTATTCAGAGGCACACGTCCCTGGGGGTTCCAGCGGCGGCTCTGCGGCTGCCGTTGCCTTGAGGGAGGTCATCTGTTCACTTGGTTCTGACACGGGGGGCTCAATAAGGCAGCCTGCTGCCTTTTGTGGGGTGGTGGGAATGAAGCCTACCTATGGGAGGGTCTCCAGATTCGGTCTGGTGGCCTTTGCCTCTTCACTGGATCAAATAGGGCCGATCACCAGTAATGTGGAGGACTGTGCAATTCTCCTAAATCATATAGCAGGTTATGATCCAATGGACTCCACCTCGGCCGATATTCCGGTGCCAGATTATACAATGGTCTTGGGTAGGCCCATAGAGGGGATCAGGATAGGCGTTCCACAAGAGTATACCCAAGAGGGGGTAGATCACCGGATCTTGGAGTTCTTTGAAGAGGCCAAGGAGGCCCTAAGGGAGGTGGGCGCCAAGATCGTTCAGATAAGCCTTCCCCACACCAGATACTCTGTGGCCGCTTACTACATCATTGCCACCGCAGAGGCAAGCAGCAATCTGGCCAGATATGATGGGGTAAAGTATGGCTCCCGGAGAGAAGGGTCTGACCTTTTGAGTACCTATGAACTCACAAGGAGCACCGGTTTTGGGAAAGAGGTAAAGAGAAGGATCATGCTGGGTAGCTATGTGCTCTCCTCGGGGTATTATGAGGCCTATTACATGAAGGCCATGAAGGTGAGGACTTTGATAAAGATGGACTTTGACTCTGCCTTTCAGTATGTAGATGCCATTCTGGCACCCATAAGCCCTGTCCCCACATTCAAGATAGGGGAGAGGGTGAAAGACCCCCTTAGCATGTATCTTATTGACATCTTTACGACCCCTGCAAATCTGTGTGGGATCCCAGGGATCTCAGTTCCCTTCGGAAAGATAGAGGGTCTCCCTATGGGGGTCCAGCTCTTAGGGAGGCCATTTGAGGAGGATACCCTGCTCCAGGTGGCCTATGCCCTCCAGAAGGGGGTGAAAGGATAGGGGAATGGACTTTGAACCGGTTATCTGCTTTGAGATACATGCTGAGCTAAAGACCCATTCCAAACTCTTTTGCGCCTGTCCCAACACCCCTCTGGCCAAGCCAAACAGAAATATATGCCCCATATGTGCGGGCCATCCAGGGGTTTTGCCTGTACTAAACAAAAAGGCAGTGGAGCTTTGTATCAAGGCAGGCCTTGCCTTCAACTGTAGGATAAACCCCACTTCCAAATTTGCCAGGAAGAACTACTTTTACCCAGATCTCCCCAAGGGGTATCAGATCTCTCAGTACGACTCACCCCTCTGTGAGGACGGGGTTTTGTTTGTGCCTTACAGGGATAAGGAGCTTGTCCCTGTGGGCATAAAGAGGGTGCATCTGGAGGAGGATGCAGGGAAGCTTGTCTACACCTCAAAGGGTATAGAAGAAGCAGAATACGGTCTTGTGGACCTTAATAGGGCAGGGGTCCCTTTGATTGAGATTGTATCGGATCATGAGCGGGATCCCATAACGGATCTGGATGTGGCACGCTCCTATCTGGAGACCGTGAGACAGATCCTGAGATATATAGGTGCCAGTGATTGTCTGATGGAAATGGGTCAGATGAGGGCAGATGTGAACGTCTCTTTAAGGCCGAAGGGATCCAAGGGATTTGGAAACAGAGTGGAAATAAAGAACATGTCTTCCTTTAGATTTATCATAGAGGCCATAAGCTATGAGATAAGCAGGCAAAGGGAGCTATACCTCCAGGGAAAGCAAGTGGTGCAGGAGACAAGGCTCTTCGATGAGGGGAAAAAGATCACCATCCCCATGCGCAGCAAAGAGGATGCGCCTGATTATAGGTATTTCCCCGAGCCGGATTTGGTTCCCCTAAACATAGATGAAACCTTTGTGGAGAGGCTAAAAAGAGATCTCCCGGAGCTCCCTTACTCAAAGGCCTTGAGGTTTAAAGAGACATATGGGCTTTCAAAGGAAGAGGCCCTGACCATCACAAGGGAAAAAGGGGTTGGGGAATACTTTGAGGATTGCCTCAGCTACTGTTCCAATCCCAAGAGGGTCTTTAACTGGATCACAAAGGAGCTTTTTAGGCTCATCCCCAAGGAAGAGATTTCTCCTAAAGGCGAGACCTTTCCCCCTTCCCATATGGGGGAGCTAATAAGACTCCTCGAAGAGGGAAAGATAACCGATTCCCTCGGGAGGTATGTGATGGAGAGGTCAGTAACCACAAAGAGAAGACCCTCAGAAGTGGTTGTGGAAGAAGGTTTAGAGGTAATAAAAGAGGATAGGGACTTAGAAGAGATCATAAAAGGGATCCTGAGCCAGAACTCAGATGCAGTAAAGAAGGTGAGAGGAGGGAACCTCAACACCCTCAATTTCTTGGTGGGTCAGACTATGAGGGAGACAAAGGGCAAGGGGGATCCCAAGAGGATAAGGGAGATAATCTTAAGACTTACGGAGGAGACAAGATGAGATATTTTCTCGTTGCCCTTCTTTGCCTTCTGGTTTTTGCCCAAGACGGAGAATGTAAGGGCCAGGTGAGGAGCCATGAAGAGGTAAAGATAGCATCTAAGGCAGTGGATATGGCCATGAGCAGGAACGGAAATTATACCTATGTGCTTTCAGAGGATGGGGTCCTGCACATATACAAGAAGGGATGGGTAGAGATAGCCTCTATGAACATAGGAGCAGCTGTTACCAAGATAACGGCTTCAGACAGGGACGATGAGCTCTTTACCATAGACAAGGGCGGTAAACTTAAGATCCTGAAAATATCCTTCCCCAGGGATATAGACACCTCCAATTCCCCAATCAAAGGGAGTCCTAAGGCACCCATCGAGATAATAGTATTTTCTGATTTTGAATGCCCTTATTGCTCCAATTTGGCCAAGATCTTGGATAAGGTTTTGGTAAGATTCCCAGATAAGGTCAAGATCATATTCAAGCACTGTCCCCTCGGATACCACAAGAATGCTGTGGAGGCAGCTCAGGCTGCAATCGCAGCCGGGATACAAGGGAAGTTCTGGGAATACCATGACCTATTGTTTGAACATCAAAAAGAGTTATCCCCCCAAAAACTTCAGGAGCTTGCAGAGGCCCTGGGGCTGAATATGGAAAAGTTTAATAAGGATCGTTCCTCCCCAGAGGTAACGGCCATCATTTCGAGGGATGTGAGTCAGGCAAGGGCCCTGGAGATTAGGGGGGTACCTGCAGTATATATAAATGGGGTATTCCAGGAAAATACCCAGGAAGAGGCCTTGATAAAGGAGCTGGAGTCAAAACTTGGTAGCCCTCAAAAGAATTGATGGGAGTATTCAGTAGTCTGCTCTTTTTCCAGGCTTTCTAATATAGGCCACAAAGAAGCCCACAGATCCTGTATGGTGGGGATAGAATCTCCTCGCCATACTGAGATTAGGGTGAAAGCTCTTAGATAGCCATCCTGTGAGACCAGGCTCTGATGGGATGGGGGGGTCAAAGGGAATCAGCTCTGCATCGGAGTTCTCTAATAGATAAGTCACCACCCCCTCATTTTCGAAGGGATTGTAGGTACAGGTGGAATAGAGCATGGTACCATTTGGTTTTAGGAGCTCATAGGCCCTAATTATTATACGTCTCTGGTTAGTTATAAGTCTTTCAAGGTTCCATACCCTATGCTCCCTGACCTTGGGTCCTATTCTAAAATTCCCCTCACCACTACAGGGGACATCCGCCATAACATAATCAAATTGGTGGGTCCTGGGGAACTCTTGGGCCTGATAAGAGGTTATGATCGTATTTGTAACCCCAAGCCTTAAAATATTCTGGCCCAATGCAGGAAGTCTGTCTTTAAATAATTCATTTGCCACTATGAGACCGGTGTTATTCATGAGCTGAGCCATTAGAGTGGTCTTACTCCCTGGTGCTGCACAAAGGTCCAGTACAAAGGAATCCCTCTTTGGAGATAGTATTAGGCCTGCCACAACAGAGGTTAGGGCCTGAGGATAGATGTAACCCAACTTGTAGGATAGGAGGTTACCAATCTTCATATGGGGGGTTGTCCTGTAGACTAAGCCTTCTATTAGAGGCAAGGGCTCAACACCTTCCTCTTTTAAGATTTGCCTGATCTTATCCAAGTCGGCCCTTAAGGCGTTGATACGGAATTCAGGAAAGAGGG
>CALKZT010000068.1 GCA_938002815.1 uncultured bacterium | reverse complement strand
GGGATTAGCCTTGAGCCATTGTTCAGAGATGTAAATTCTTTAAGTTTAGAATCAAAACATAAAAGCAAATTACCTCCCAGAAGGAGGTTCATGGCGATTAGGTGAAAGAAGAATGTAAAAAGATTGAGTGAAAGAAATATGAAAGGAGGCCCTGGCACTGCCTCTATGTATGGGATGGGTGGTGCCATGGCCCCTTTATGGGCTTTTTATATTTAGTGGGCCTCTTGGGATCTCAAAAAGAGTTTCCCTTTCAGTACAAGGGAATATATTATCGCCATAACTATCTCTAAGCCCAGTACGGCGAGCCAAGAGGAGACAAAGTGCCAAAGTAAGCCTGCAAACACAAAAGAGGGGACTATAAATACAATCCCTATGCCTATCTTTCTTGTGAGCGGAATATGGTGACCCATAAGGACCTCCTCTGAAATCTTTAATAGCCAAAACCCTGATATTAGATTTTTTGTGGATGGTCAAGGGCCTTTTTTGGCTCCCTTGGAGAGAAAGGAGAGGCCTAAAAGGATGGCTCCCAAAGATACAGCAGCATCCGCCACATTAAAGGCGGGCCAGTGATAACCTCCTATGTGGAGGTCTAAAAAGTCCACAACCTCCCCAAACCTGATCCTGTCTATGAGGTTCCCCACTGCCCCTCCCAAAATGAGGCCCGCACACAAGGGTTCTCTATAATTTGAGGGCTTCATCCTTAAAAGGTACAGACCAAATCCGATTAGTATCAAGACATTTACGTAGGGGATTGCCCTTGAGATCGGCCCATGGGCAAAGAGGCCAAAGGCAACCCCTCTGTTTCTCACATGTACTATGTCCACATAGCCTTCTATCACTGGGATCCCTTGGCCCACTTGTATGCCCTTGATTACCATTTCCTTTGTAATGAGATCCATTAAAAGGACAAATATGAGGCTAATTAAGAATGGGTTCAACCTCTTCATGAAAGTACCTTAAGTTCCTCAAGTACGTGAATACATCTTTTACATAGATTACCATGACTTTGGACTTGAATCACCGTTTGGTCCTTAACCCAGCACCTATCACACTTCTTAAAGGGAGATAGCTCTACCTTTATTCTCAACCCATCTATAGCTGTGTTATGTTCTGCTCCCAGGTCCTCTAAATCCCTTAGATTAACAATACTAACTATAAATAGCTCCCTAAGCTCCTCAAAAGATCCAAGGAATCTTAAATTATCTTCATCTCCTGCAATTGTAAGTACTGCATCTAAAGAATGGCCTATCTCCTTTGCCTTTCTCTTTTCTTCCAAGACCTTATTTGCCTCTTCTCTGATCCTCCATAGCCTCTCCCATCTCTCTTCCAGATCAGGTAACAAAAGCATTTCATCTACGGGCAAAAAGGTCTCCAAGTGTATGCTTTCTTTCTTATTCTTTATGGGCATATGATCACATATCTCCTCCGCAGTAAACGAGATCACAGGTGCCATAAGTCTTACCAATGTGTTCAGAACGTGAAATATAGCCGTTTGAGAAGACTTTCGCTTTGGCGAGCTGGGATAGGAGACATATAGCCTGTCTTTCAGTATGTCCAGATAGAGAGAAGAGAGATCCACGACACAAAAGCTATAAAGGCCATGATATACTATGTGAAATTGATATTCCCTATAGGCATCGAGAAGCCTCTTACTCAATTTCGTCAACCTACTTAGGATCCATCGGTCCAGTTCTGACATCTCTTGTACGGGGACTGCATCTTTTTCCGGGTCAAAGTCATAGAGGTTCCCTAAGAGGAACCTACAGGTATTTCTTATCCTTCTATAGGCCTCTGTGAGCCTCTCCAGGATCTCCTTGGAGAGCCTGATATTGTCGGTATAATCCTCTGCAGCCACCCAAAGCCTTATAATCTCAGCACCGTAGTCCTTTATGAGCTCCTCTGGAGAGATCACATTTCCAGCGGATTTGTGCATGGCCCTTCCCTGGCCATCCACCACGAACCCATGTGTTAGGACACTCTTGTAAGGGGCCCTACCCCTTGTACCCACAGAACACAGAAGGGAGCTGTGGAACCATCCCCTGTGCTGGTCCGAACCTTCCAGATACATATCAGCTGGACTTCGCAAATAATCCCTCTTTTCCAGCACAGCTGCATGGCTTACGCCAGAGTCAAACCACACATCCAATATGTCTTTTTCCTTTCTAAACTCCCGTGACCCACATTTAGGGCAAGCGGTATTTGGGGGCAGGAGTTCCTTTTCGTCTAATTGGAACCAGACATCTGCGCCATTTTTTTCCATCAGACCTGCTACACGTTCTATTATCTCCTCATTTATCAGAACCTCTCCACATCCCTTGCAGAAGAAGACGGTAATAGGTACTCCCCAGGATCTCTGTCTTGAGATACACCAGTCAGGCCTGTTTCTTATCATCTCGTATATGCGGTTTCTCCCCCAGGAGGGGATCCATTCCACTGTGTCTATGGCCTTCAGGGTCTTCTCCCTGAGTCCTGTCCTGTCCATGGAGATGAACCACTGCTCGGTGGATCTAAAAATTACCGGTTCTTTGCACCTCCAGCAGTGGGGGTATTCATGCTCTACCTGGTCCAGGCCTAAAAGCATGCCCAATTCCTTGAGCCTGCTATTTACCAGTGGATTTGCATCAAAGACTACCTTTCCTTTGAACTCCCCCACGGTCTCATCGAAGCTCCCATCATCCTGAACAGGGGAGTAAATTTCGAGTCCGTACCTAAGCCCTGTTTCATAGTCTTCCTGTCCATGGCCAGGGGCAGTATGTACACAGCCTGTTCCTGCATCCAGTGTCACATAATCTGCCAGGACAATTACCGATTCCCTGTCATAAATGGGATGCCTTGCCCTTTTCCCCTCCAGTTCCGAGCCCTTGAACCTTCCCATTACCCCCCTAAAAGGGATTCCCAAGGTATCCAAAGTGATGGAGGCAAGTCTCTCTGCCAATATATAGACCTCATCACCAGTCTCCACAGCCACGTAGTCATATTCTGGGTGGAGCGCAATGGCGAGATTGGCAGGTATGGTCCAGGGTGTGGTGGTCCAAATAATAACAGATACCCTCCTTCCCTTGAGATCAGGGCTTATATGGGAGAGATCCTCCATGAGAGGGAACTTTACATAGATAGACTCGCTCCTCTTGGTTCTGTATTCCACCTCGGCCTCTGCCAAGGCGGTTTTGCAGGATATGCACCAGTAAACCGGCTTCTTGCTCCTGATCAGACTTCCGTTTAGGGCAAACTTACCGAACTCCCGGGTGATCTGGGCCTCATAGTCATAACTCATGGTGAGGTAAGGTCTCTCCCACTCACCCAGTACCCCGAGTCTTATGAATTCTTCTCTTTGGATATCTATGTACCTCTCCGCATATCTCCGACAGTACTGCCTTATCTCCAGGATATCCATCTCATCCTTTTGTTTCCCCAATTCTTGATCTACCTTATGCTCAATGGGAAGACCGTGGCAGTCCCAGCCTGGCACATAGGGTGCGTCAAAACAGTCCATTCTCTTGGATTTCAGTATGATATCCTTCAGTATCTTGTTGAAGGCAGTACCCATATGGATGTGGCCATTGGCATAGGGTGGCCCGTCATGAAGTATAAAAAGGGGCCTTCCCTTGGCCCCCTCTCTTATTCTGGCATATAGCCTTTTTTCTTCCCAGCGCTTTAGGATCTCAGGCTCCTTCTTCACCAAGTTGGCCTTCATGGGAAAATCGGTCTTAGGTAGATTAAGTGTCTCTTTCAGATCCATCCATCTCCTCCGGATAATTTAGTAAAGCCATACTACCCAAGAGAGGTACCAAGTCAACATCAGAAAGGCCTTAGATACCTGCTGGGACGCAGGATACCCCCCAAAAGGATGTGGGGTCCTATAGAGTACATTAATAAAAGCTCCATCTCTGTTTCCCTGTAATTTCCTCTCCCCTTTTGATTGACATTTGAGGCCAAGTAGCTGATATATAGCTATTCATATAACATTGAGGGAGGTGTCTATGACCTATAATGAGATCTTGGACCTACTGAGAGGCACATTGGAGACTACAGGTATCTGGCATTGGCAGTGGAACTTTATTGTGATGTGGTTGATAGCGCTATTTTTTATCTACCTGGCAGTGGCAAAGAAATATGAACCCCTCCTCTTGCTCCCCATAGGTTTTGGGATGTTCTTGGTAAACTTCCCAATGGTCCCCTTGATGGGCTGGACAGAAGAAGGGCACGGAGAGCTCTTGAGGATATTTTATCACTATGGCTTAGAATGGGAGGTAATCCCCTGTGTCATTTTCTTGGGCTTGGGTGCCATGACGGACTTTGGTCCACTCATTGCCAACCCAAAAAGCCTTATCATAGGGGCAGGAGCCCAATTGGGCGTTTTTGTCACCTTCACGGGTACGGTCCTGGCCGGTTTTACCCTCAAGGAAGCGGCAAGTGTTGGGATTATAGGTGGGGCAGATGGGCCAACCACTATATATCTCACGCAACATTTGGCCCCCCAGCTCTTGGGGCCTAATGCCCTGGCTGCATATTCCTATATGGCAATGGTACCTCTGATGCAGCCCCCGATAATTAGGCTTCTCACCTCTACTGAGGAGAGAAAGATAAAGATGAGGCAGCTTAGGCCAGTGAGCAGAAAGGAAAAGCTCATATTTCCCCTCATCTGCTCGGCAGTGATTGCCTTGCTTGTCCCCTCTGTAATGCCCCTTATGGGCATGTTCATGCTGGGTAATTTCATGAAAGAGAGTGGAGTGGTGGGGAGGCTAAGTGAAACAGCTCAGAATGCCTTGATGAACATAGTTACCATATTCTTGGGCATATCTGTGGGTGCCACGATGCAGGCTGATAAGTTTTTAAGTTACAAGCCCCTCTTTATCTTTGGGCTTGGGATAATAGACTTCATGGTCTGTACGGCAGGGGGTGTCTTAACCGCAAAGGTGATGAATCTCTTTTTGAAGGAAAAGATAAACCCTATCATAGGCGCTGCAGGGGTCTCTGCAGTTCCAATGTCAGCAAGGGTCTGTCAGACAATGGCCTTAAAATACGACAAGACGAACTATCTGCTCATGCATGCCATGGCACCTAATCTGGCTGGGGTTATAGGTTCTGCTGCGGCAGCAGGTATGTTTATAGCAATGTTTAGCTAAAAGGAGGGGGAGATGAGGTTATTTATGATCCTATGCTGCTTTTGCCTTATGTTCTCCTTAGCCCAGGCCGAGGATTTCTTAGGACTTCCCCTGCCCCAAGGCAAGGTAGTTGAAAAGACCGATACCTACATAAAGATTGAAACCCTCAATACCCATGATGAGATTTTGAAATTTTATAAGGGCGTCCTGGAGAAGGAAAAGGACATCAAGTTTAGGAACTGGAAGGAGATGACCTACATAGAAGACGACGGTGCCAGGCCATGGCATAGTATAAACATTTACAAGGATCAGGGGTCCCACACGACGGTTCAGATAAACAAGGACAAGTGGAGCTGGATAATCGGCACCCTGGTATTGAGATACATAGCCGTATTTGTGGTCCTTATGGTCCTCATGCTGGCCTTGTCACTTTCAGGCCAGATAACCGGCCGGCTCTTCGAGGAAGGGTCCAAATCCGGGGAAAAATAGGAAGGGCTAAAGGGGGATGTTGCCGTGCCTTCTGGCCGGCCTCTCCTCCCTTTTGTTCTCCAGCATCCTCAAGGCCTTGACCAGCTCTGGCCTTGTCTCCTCGGGGAATATGATCTTATCAATGTAGCCCAGCTCCGCGGCCTTAAAGGGGCTTGCAAAGTTTCTGCGATATTCCTGAATAAGCCTTTCCCTTGTCCCCTCTGGATCTGAAGAAGAGGCTATCTCCTTTCTGAATATGATATTTACAGCACCCTCTGGCCCCATGACTGCTATCTCAGCAGTGGGGTATGCCAGATTTATATCCCCTCCATGGTGTTTACTGCTCATGACATCATAGGCCCCTCCATAGGCCTTCCTCACCACAACTGCAATCTTGGGTACCGTGGCCTCACAGTATGCATATATAATTTTGGCCCCGTGTTTTATTATCCCTCTATATTCCTGGTTTGTGCCGGGTAGAAAACCAGGCACATCCACAAAGGTGATCAGGGGAATGTTGAAGCAGTCGCAGGTCCTGACAAACCTTGCGCACTTCATGGAGGCGTCTATATCTATTGCTCCTGCAAGAAACCTGGGCTGATTTGCCACCACCCCCACCACCTTGCCGTCTAAACGGCCAAAACCCACGATCATGTTCTGGGCATAGTGTTTGTGGACCTCTAAAAACTTGTGATCATCCAGCACAGAGTAAATGATCTTTTTCATATCGTAAGGGACCCTTGGGTTTGTGGGAACCACCTTGTTGAGCTCAGGGTCTTTGCGCATAGGATCGTCGGCACACTCTGCCAAAGGCGGCTTTTCCCTAAAGTTCTGGGGCAGAAAGGTGAGGAGCTCCTTTACCCTCTCCAGGGCATCCTTGTCTGAATCCTCTGCAAAGTGTGCCACCCCGCTCTTGGTGCTGTGCGTCATGGCCCCGCCCAGCTCTTCGTGGGTCACCTCCTCTGAGGTGGTGGCCTTTATGACATCTGGCCCTGTAATATACATATTGCTGGTCTTCTTCACCATAATGATGAAATCTGTGATGGCAGGGGAATAGACTGCCCCTCCGGCACAAGGCCCCATGATGACAGATATTTGGGGAATTACGCCTGAGGCAAGGACATTCCTTCTAAATATCTCCCCGTATGCACCTAAGCTTACGACACCCTCTTGGATCCTTGCCCCCCCTGAGTCGTTCAGACCGATGATAGGGGCACCATTTTTTAAGGCAAGGTCCATAATTTTGCAGACCTTTTGGCCAAATGCCCCGCTTAGGCTTCCGCCAAAGACTGTGAAGTCCTGTGCAAAGACGAACACAAGCCTTCCTTGGATAGTGCCATAGCCAGTGACCACACCATCTCCAGGGATCTTCTTCTTTTCCATGCCAAAGTCAGTGCACTGGTGTACCACAAACTTGTCTATCTCCACGAAAGACCCTGGATCCAAGAGATACTCTATCCGCTCCCTGGCAGTCATCTTCCCCTTTGCATGCTGGTCCTGGATCCTTTCTATGCCCCCTCCCAGCTCTGCCTCCCTATTCCTTCTTTCTAATTCTGCCAGCTTTTCATTTATGTCCATGGCACCTCCAGGATAGGCCTTAAATCCTGCTCCTATTCTAGTACTATTAGGACCGCACCAGTCTCCACGGCGTCACCCTTTTTGACCTTCACCTCCTTTACTACCCCTGAGGCCTCAGCCACTATAGGCAATTCCATCTTCATGGCTTCCAAGATCACCACTTCGTCTCCCTCATTTACCCGGTCACCTACCTTTACTTTTACTTCCCAGACATTTCCGCCCATAGGCGCCACTACTTCAGGCATCTTATACCTCCCTTGTGATGATAACGGAATGTAATGGATACATCTCTCAACAGAGCTTCTGTTTATAACACCTTTGTACGCTTTCTTGTCAAGTAGATAATAGGGGGCTTCCTAATTGGAGAGAGCCTGAAAGTATTTGACCTAATTTTTCTAAAATAATAGTATCAAAGCTCATCTTTGGATCCGAGACCGGAGAGGGGACATGCCTGCATTTCTCTATGTGGCAAAGAACAAGAGGGGGCGAACTGTAAAAGGTCAGATCGAGGCGCCAGACGAAAAACTTGCCCTGGCCTTTTTGAAGAAGCGGAACCTTACGGTACAGAAGTTAAAAAAGAAGCCCAAAGACCTCTCCGAAAGTCTCCCCTTTTTAAAACCCAAGATCACCAGAAAGGATGTGGTAATATTTACGAGGCAGTTTTCCACCATGATAACTTCTGGGCTACCTTTACTCCAGGGCCTTAAAATCCTATCGGATCAGTGTGAAAACCCCACCTTCAAAGAGGTCTTAAAGGACATAGCCGGGTCAGTGGAAGGGGGTACAAGCCTTGGTGAGGCGATGGAAAAATATCCGGCTGTCTTTGATCCCCTGTATACCAATCTTGTAAAGGCAGGAGAGCTGGGGGGTGTACTGGATAAGACCCTCAAGAGACTGGCAGACCATATGGAGAAGGCAGAGAAGCTAAAATCAAAGGTGAAGGGTGCAATGGTATACCCCATTGTGGTGATAGCAGTGGCAATAATTGTGATCGCAGTGATTATGATCTTTGTGATCCCTGTCTTTGAAAAGATGTTTGGAGAAATGGGGGCACAGCTCCCTGCGCCCACTGTGGTGGTCATTTCCATAAGCCGATTTGTTAAGGGTAATATCCATTTCATTATCGCTGCAATAGTACTCTTACTTTTCCTCTTTAAGACCTATCGGAAGACAAAGAATGGGAGAAGGACCACCGATGCCCTGTCTCTTAAGCTCCCCGTCTTCGGGATACTCTTAAAAAAGGTGGCAGTGGCGAGGTTTACCAGGACCCTGGGGACCATGTTGGCCAGCGGTGTACCAATACTGGATTCTCTGGCAATAGTAGCCAAGACCACCGGGAATGTGATCCTGGAAGAGATCATCTTAGATGTGAGGCAATCTGTGGCAGAAGGGCAGGGCATAGCCCCACCCCTTTCAGAGACGGATGTCTTTCCGCCCATGGTGGTTCAGATGATTGCAGTGGGCGAGGCCACCGGTGCCTTGGACTCCATGCTGGAGAAGATCGCAGACTTCTATGACGAGGAAGTGGATGCTGCAGTTGCCGCCCTCACCTCTATGATGGAGCCAATGCTGATGGTCTTTTTGGGCACCACTATAGGGGGATTAGTAATCTCCATGTACCTGCCCATCTTCAAGATGGCAGGGCTTATTGCAGGCTGATGCGTCTGATTTTGACAGAAACCAGCTTGGAAAAGGATCTCCTGCGCCTGATG
>CALKZT010000067.1 GCA_938002815.1 uncultured bacterium | reverse complement strand
TGCTATAATAGGAATTCTTCCAAGCTTTTTGGCCTCCTGGACATATGCACCATCTATCCAGACCGCATCTGCACCTGACTCAATAGCAGAAAGGATTATATCCTTATCCCAATTCCTAATCTTGACCCAAACTTGTTTCATGGCCCAAAACCTCTTTTATTTTATTTATCTCGCTCCTGAAGGACTCTCTGTCGTCCTTTTTGATCCAATCTCTTAACTCGTTTAGACTCCTTATAAATGCCTCTATACTGTCTATGGCGAATGGATTCTCAAAAAATATGGTCTCGTAGAGAAAAGAAGGCTGAAAGACTAATGCCTTAATCCTTTTCAGCATGATCAAAAAATTGAAAGTGCTCTGTTCTCTTAGCTTTTTCCTCTCTAAGCTGCACATGTTGGCCAAACAGTCCGCCATTGAAAAGGCAATTCCATGAAAGACCCCTTGTACAATCCCCATGATCCTATCGTGCTCTTCGGCACTGGATAAATGGACCTGTAATCCAAGAGTCTCCCAAAAGGCCCTTGCCATCTTCAGGGAATCATTACCCCTACCCGGGCACAGTATGACCCCAAGCCCATCTTCATCAAAGGACTCTGGGCCAAAGAGGGGATGGGCCCCTACCACATTACAGGAGGTAGTCTTTAGCATGAGCTTTAAGGGCCTTATCTTGATGGAGGTGATGTCCATAAGCAGGGCCTCGGGACGGATAAGGCCTCCGATGGACCTCAAAAGTTCATCCATGGCATAAAATGGAATTGCAAGTATTATTAGGTCAGAACTCCTTGCAAGAGACGCAACATCTCCCACCCCTTTGTCTGCCAGCAAGACCTCCAAGCCTTTCTCCCTTGAAAGGCTTACAAGAAAGCTACCCATCCTGCCTTCAGCGCCTATTATTCCTATCCTTGTATCTGGCCCTATAAGCATGGCCATGCCCTTCTATAAGAGCCCAGAAATTTGTAAGTGACACTCTGTCTCTGGAGGGAATCCAATGCCACCCAAACGCTCGGGTCATTGATATGGCCTTCCAAGTCTAAGAAAAAGCCGTATTCCCACTCTCTCCCCTTAAGGGGCCTTGAAAATATGAGGCAGAGGTTTATTGAATCGGAGAAGGACTCTAAGGCCCTCCTTAGGGTCCCGGGGCGATGAGGGAGTGTAAAATAGACAGAGGTCTTGTCCTTGCCCGTAGGCTTTGGGACCTGCCTCCCAAGGATGACAAACCTTGTCCAAGATCTCTCACGCAGAGGGATATCTTCTATGATGACCTTTAAGCCATAGAGCTCTCCACACTCCTTCGTGGCGATGGCAAGGGCCTCCCCGTCCTCCAAGGCCAAAAGAGCTGCATGGGATGTGCTAAGGACACCCACAACCTCCACCGAGGATAGATTCTTCCTTATCCACGGCCTTGCCTGGGCAAGGGCAACAGGGTGGCTAAAAAGCCTTTTTGCCCTTTTTGTTGCCTGAGTACTCCCCAGGAGGGAGAGCCCTATAGGTAGAAACACCTCTCGTTGAACAAGTAGATCGCTCTCTGCCAACAGATCGTATGCCTGGCCGATAGGGCCTTCTATGCTGTTTTCCAAGGGTACTATTCCTAAGGAATCTTCATCTGAAGAGGCCTTATGGAACACCTCCTCTACATCAGAGCAGGAAACCCTAGGGGCCGCACTCCCCAGTGCATAGGTGACGGCCCTATGGCAAAAACTCCCTTCAGGACCAAGGTAGTAAATCTTATGCCCTGCCTGCACGGCCCTGGATAATGATATTATCTCGTTGAAGATACCCTTGAGCCCCCTGCGAACCTTAGGATCTCTTACTGTGATTGAGACCCTTTCCAACACCTCCGTCTCCCTTGAAGGATCGTAGTAAGCTTCGCCTCTCCTCTTCTTTATCTCCCCAATCTCTTTGGATATCTCGATCCTCTCTAACAAAAGGGAGCAGATCTTCTCATCCAGTTGATCTATCTTTTCCCTCAGCGATTCGGTCAACTTGTCTTCTTTAGCAGCATTGGGCATCCTTCCAATCCTCCCCTTGCCATAATATCTCCGCTGCCTCCTCCACCCCCTTGTTTTCATGGACTATTGAAGAAATGGCCTTGCACATAAGGGCTGGGAAGGGGTGCTGAAAGACGTTTCTGCCAATAGAGGTCCCTTTAGCTCCAGCATCGATGGCCTCTTTCACCATCTTTAAGACCTCTAGGTCTGAGTCCATCTTAGGTCCCCCTGCTATCACCACAGGCACAGGTGTACCTTCCACTACCTTTCCAAAACTTTCGGGGTCTCCAGTGTATGAAACCTTTACGATATCAGCACCTAATTCAGCCCCTAACCTTGCTGCATGGGCTATGAGATTTGGGTCGTATTCGTCCTTCACCCTCTCCCCCCTCGGGTAGATCATGGCCAGGAGGGGAAGTCCCCACGACTCTGCCTCCCTGGAAACCCTGCTTAAATCCCTTAGCATCTCTTTTTCGTGGGCATTTCCGATGTTCACATGCACAGAGACACAGTCGGCACCCAACCTGACTGCCTCCTCTACACTGGATACCAATGATTTCTTCAAGGGTGTTGGGGAAAGAGTTGTGCTGGCAGAGAGGTGCAAAATAAGGGCCAAGTGAGGATTAAAGATCCCGGATATTGCCTTGACCATCCCCTTGTGCAAGACAACCCCATCTGCACCACCCAATGAGGCAGCGGAAACGGCATCACGAATCTTGTCAATGCCGTTTATGGGCCCCATGGTAACGCCATGGTCCATGGGGATTATCACCGTCTTCCCTGTCTTTGGATTTAGTATCCTCTCAAGCCTGATTGATTTCCCGGTCATTCACATTCCCCCTTTTGAATGGCTTTCGATTTTGATAAATGGTTTTTAAAAACAAAAATGCCGCAGGTCTTATCCACCTGCGGCCATACATAGCTGAAGGTCGCAGGTGGAGGTCTCTTCCAATAAAAATACCCAAAGCCAAAATGGCGCTGGCTCATCCTATGTGAAAGGCCAAAGAGGGTCCCCTTTAGCATTCCTTGCCTCGTGGTAGAAAGGCCGGACTCGATGAGAATGGCTCATGCAAAATAGCCCTTTGCCTAAGCAGGTGGTCGGCCAAGACTATTGAAACCATTGCCTCCAAAACAGGTAGTATCCTTGGGATCGCACAGACATCAAATCTCCCTTCAAGTGCAATTTCTATGGGGTTTCCATGAGAGTCTATCGTCTCTTGTCTGAGGCCTATTGAAGGGATTGGTTTTATTGCTGCACGTATCACAATTTCATCCCCATTTGAGATACCTCCTAAGATCCCTCCGGCATTGTTGGAGAGATATCCCGGGCACAATCCTACGGCACCCTTTCTTCGGTAGATGGGGTCATTGTTTTGGGATCCCCTAATCCTGGCTGCCTCAAATCCCCTTCCAAACTCAACCCCTTTTACGGCGCCCACAGAGAGGATGGCCTTTGCAAGGTCTGCATCCAGCTTATCAAATACAGGCTCTCCCAACCCAGGTGGGACATTTTTGGCCACTATTTCCACAATCCCTCCCAAGGAGTCCTTTGCCTCCCTGGCCTCCAAGATCGCCTTTTCTATCAAAGGCAGTGCCCTTTTGTCTCCCCATCGAAAGGGGTTTTGAAGAGCCACCTCAGGGTCCCTTTCCTCTGCCTTTATCCCGGCAAGTTCCACAGTAAAGGCGAGGACCTTTACCCCCAATGGCTCGAGTATCTTTTGGGCCACCACACCAGCCAAGACCCTCCCAACGGTCTCCCTGGAAGAGGCCCTTCCCCCTCCTCTGTGATCACGTAGGCCGTACTTTAGGTGGTAGGTTATGTCTGCATGACCTGGCCTAAATATGTGCCTTAATGGCTCGTAGTCCCCAGGCCTCTGATCCTGGTTTTTGACCAGAAGGGTAATCGGGCACCCTGTCGTCCTTCCCTCAAATACCCCGGAGACAATCTCCACAAGGTCCTCTTCCTTTCTAAGGGAAGAGGAGATCCCCCTACCAGGCCTCCTTCTAAAAAGGGGTTCCAAGAAATCTTGGGGAGAGAGGCCTATACCCGGTGGGCAGCCGTCTATAGTCGCCCCCAAGCCAGGTCCATGGCTCTCCCCAAAGGTGGTAACCCTGAAGGCCTGGCCAAAACTATTGCCCGGCATGTATTGACCCCTTCCTGAGGTTATTTACGGCCAACTTCAATATCCTGGTGGCCTCCAAGACCCCAAGCTCGCCTGTATCCAGGACCACATCCGCCGCCTTGAGGTAAAGGGGATTCCTCCTTTTGAGTATAAGTTCCAGTTCCGTCTTGGGGTCAAAGGAGGTCAGCGGGGGTCTATGCCCGTTAATTAAGCGTTCAAGGATCTTAGAAGATGGGGCCTTTATCCATACCACATGGCCCAAGGACCTCAAAAGCCTCTGATTTTCTGGTGATTCCACACAGCCTCCACCTGTGGCAATTACGTGGTTTTGAATCCCCAGCAACGATCTCAAAACTTCCGACTCTAACATCCTCATGGCCTCCCAGCCGTGTCTCTTAACATAGGAACCTATACTTTCCCCCAGCCTTTCTTCTAACAACTGGTCCGTATCCACAAAGGTCATGTTGAGCTCTTGAGCCAGAAGGCTTCCGATGGATGTCTTTCCAACGGCCCTGCAACCTATGAGCACAATATTCATCTCTCCTCCAAAACAAAAAGGCCATGGGCAACTGGTGTGCCCATGGCCTTGGATAGTTTAGGGTAAGGCTCAGCCCCTGGGCACACCTCCACTGCTAAAGTAATACCAGAAATTCAGCTGTCCGTTGTGCCCGGTTGACCTTACCATCTCATCTCCCATTTACAGCCAAACCATTAATCGGTCCTTTTTAAAATGTCAAGCCAAAAAAGCCTATGACTCTGAGGCGTAATCGGTACAAAATATATTTAGGGGTATCCCAAACCAGATCTGTTTGAGGAAGAGTTGGCGAGCTAAGCAGTCTTAGAAGATGGCATACCATCACACAGGGACGCCACAAAGAGCTTTGCCACCCCATCCCCTCAGGGTGGTTAGCGATGAGGAAAAAGGGCTGAGCTGGGAATACCAGTAGAAACAGAGATTCAAAAGATTGGAAGAGCTTTTGGGGTTGAGACCACATAATTTATCCATGACCAAAGACAGATTCCTGAAACACTGCATAGTCCCTTGGACTCCCTGCAAGGATCAAGGTATCCCCCTCCTTTATTACATGGTCTGGTAGTGGGTTTGAGTATACGGCATCATCACTCTTTATCCCAAGGATACTGAGGCCGTATCTGCTCCTGAATTCCAGCTCCTTTATGCTTTTCCCTGCCAACTCACTCCCTGTGGGCACAAGCCATGTCCGTATCTCAAGGTCTGGAATGGCTGCATTAATTGTACACACATCTGTGGAGAGCAGGGCAGGGGCCTCAAAAAATCTATAGCCCCCTGCCTTTATCTGGCTCAAAAACTCTTCCATCTTCTGGAAGGCCACCCCAAGCTCCATCATGAGCAGCCTAAGGATAGCCACGGCACTTTCATATTCCTCTGTGACTACCTCATCTGCACCTATATTTTTCAAGGGGGCATGCTGGCTCACATACCTATTTCTCACTATTATCTTCAAGAAAGGTGCCATTCTTCTGGCTAACTCCACAATCTTTTGTGCACATAAAGGATCTGGGACAGCAATTATCACCATCCTTGCCTCTGACACCTTAACATGCTTTAGAATGGCCTCCCTTGTTGCATCTCCATAAATTATAGGTTCTTTTTCTTTTTCCCTCCTTACTGTCTCAGGATTCATCTCAACAATCACATATGGGATATTCGTAATCTTACAAACTTTAGCCACATTCCTTCCTGTGAATCCAAAACCAATTATTATTACATGTCCTGACAATTTACCTAAGCTATCTTCTGTTGCCCCAAATTTTGTGACCGAGATCGAAAACAACTTACTTGTAAAACCTTTTTTATCAAGAAATCCAGTCAACCTTTCTGAGAAACTAATTATAAAAGGAGCAAATATCATTGTTATTACGGCGGAATCCAGAAAAAGTGCATATTCACTTTTTTCTATTATCCCTAAAGTTGATCCTGTAATACCAACCATAAAGGAAAATTCTCCCATTTGACAAAGATATGCACCCACTAAAAGTGCAATACTAAGGGGATATTTAATGACAAAAGTCGAGATTATCCCTGCGAAAAACTTTATAAGAAGTACGATCAAGGTCAACTTTGTCACAAGATAATAATTTTGGATTAGGTAAAATGGATCCACCAACATACCTATGGATATGAAAAAGATGCTAGTGAAGATATCCTTAAAAGGAAGGAAGTCTGCAAGGGCCTGGTGGCTATACTCTGTCTCAGACAACATGAGCCCCGCCAGAAATGCCCCTAAGGCAAGGCTAAGATCCAAGATATGGGCAACCCAGGTCATCAAAAGGAAGATGGAGAGAAGTGCAAGCAAAAAGAGTTCCCTCAATCGAGTCTTGGCTATAGTATTCATGATCAATGGAACCAGGTACTTGGATCCAATTATGGTTAGCAAGATTAGTGCAAATGCCTTAAGGAGGAGAAAACCTAAAGAACCATAGGATATCTGGTTTATATTCACTAAAACGGGTAAAATTACCAAGATAGGCACAAAGGCAATATCCTGGAACAGCAATATTGAAAACGTTATCTTGCCATGAGTACTATCTAACCTCATGGAATCCTGAAGGATCTTTAATACTATAGCAGTGCTACTCAAAGTAATCAAAAGTGACAGAAATAAGCCAAAAGTTTTGTTTCCTATTAGGATTGGAAATATTGCAACACCTAACAGAAATGAAAATAACATATAAAGAGAGCCACCAAGAAATATCAATCTCTTGAGTGCAGAGAGCTGCTTAAATGAAAACTCAAGGCCTATCGTAAAGAGCAAGAGCATAACACCCACTTCTGAGAGACCTTCAATGCTTTCCCTGTCATTTATCAGGGCAAAGCAATTTGGTCCCAGTATTATGCCTGTGATGAGATAGGCTGCCACTACAGGCACCTTAAGTTTATAGCATAAGTAAATTACAATTATTGCAAGTGAAGATATTATTGCAAGATCCCAAAGCAATCCCATCCGTAAGACCTCTTTTGATTTATGGAATTACCCTTGTACTTAACCACATTTCATTTCTTCCTGAGCAACCTGTCGTCACCCACCCTTACGGTCAGCTGTATCCTGTCAAAATATTCGAGGAGCGGAATGGCATACTTTCTACTCAGGCCTGTTAGCTCTTTGAACTTACCTGCGTTAAGGCTTTCGTTAGAAGAAAAGTAATTGAGCACCTTCTCCTGGATCTCCTTCAGGGCATTTTTATGAAAAAAAAGATCGTCCTTTACTTTGACCAGTACCCCTTCTCTTATGAGCAACTCCAATAGTTCATCAACTTCTTCATATGGGAATTTCTCCTTGACCTCTTTGGTCGTAGGTGCAAAAACACCACAGCTGAGGTAATAATTTTGGAGATTAGCCTTTAAATTGGTCTGTTCAGAACTCAATTTAATAGCAAATGACTTTAGTCTAATTAAGTCCTTTTCTTGTACGACTTGATCTCTATCTATAAGATTTTTCAGTATTACCTCAAAAACAGCCGGACTTTTTGAAACCAAACTTTTCATTTTTAGTTCTTCTTTCTGAATTCCAGCTTTCAAAGGAAACATATTGTGATACTCTTCTAACTGAGCCAAAATATCATCCCTTGCTTTGGTATAGTACTCAGAATGTATAAATGGTCCTCTCACTTGGTCAACATATATAACTGTGTTTGCCTTTCCCAATACTTCAAGGGAATCATCAACTATATTAGGTTTTAGATTCGATCTATAGACAAGTTCTTTCTTTTCAATACCACCGTACTCTGCTTCTTTGACACATACTTCAACTATTTTTACTCGGTCTTGCCCTGCCAATACCTTTAAATGCTCCAAATTGATATGCTTCAGTTTTCTCTTTACAGGGGGGGAAGGATTTATTATGGTACCCCCTCCTATGGTCCTCATGGGAGAGTAGCTCCTTATCACAAACCTATCCCCCCTTAAGGCACTTATAGGCTCTTGTAACCTTAGCACCACAAAGGAAGACTCTCCAGGCTCTATCCGTGTTCTATCCAAAAGAACTATCTTTCCAATTATCTCTGAAGTACCTATATGAAATCTTATGTCAGAACGATTTTTCAAGATATAAGGACAACTTGGAAGGATCTCCAAATGGCAGTCCACAGAATAACTTGGGACAAGAGAGTCCTTGGTGGCCACCACATGCCCCCTTTCCAAGGAGGTCTTCTCAAGCCCCTGGAGGTTTAGGGCGGTTCGAGTCCCTGGGTAGACCTCCTTTACATCCTTGCCGTGGACTTGAATGCTCCTGATCTTTGCACCCACCTGGTGAGGATATACTGTTACTTCCTCCCCAACTGTCACCTTTCCCGATACAGTAGTCCCTGTCACCACCGTCCCGAATCCCTTTATAGTAAATACACGATCCACAGGCAGCCTAAAGATGTGCCCCACCTCCCTCTCAGGTAGCCCCTTAACAATACCATTGAGTGCCACGATAAAGTCTTGGAGTCCTTGGCCTGTTATAGAAGAGACCTCCACTATGGGTGAATCCTCCAAGAAGGTGCCTTTTAGAAAGGCCCTAACATCCTCCCTTACCAGCTCAAGCCACTCTCCTTCTACCATATCTACTTTCGTTAAGACCACGATCCCTGTCTTGATACCCAAAAGCTCACAGATCTCCAAATGTTCCCTTGTCTGGGGCATCACCCCTTCATCTGCAGCAATTATCAGCGCCACCAGATCTATACCCGTAGCCCCAGCCACCATGTGCTTTACAAACCTCTCGTGCCCAGGAACATCCACTATCCCCACCAAGGTATCGTCTCCCAGCTGGAGGTAGGCAAATCCCAGCTCTATGGTAATCCCCCTCTCCTTTTCCTCTTTGAGCCTATCCGTGTCTATGCCGGTTAAGGCCTTAACAAAGGAGGTCTTTCCATGATCTATGTGCCCTGCCGTGCCCAAAATTACCCGTCTCACCGTAGCACCTCTTCTTCCTCTCCGTTTTGGTGTCCCCAGAAGAGTAATGGGGTATCTTATTGACACAATGCCACAAAAGCACTATCAGTGTATCTAACTGACAGGAAAGGGGCAACAAATTACACTGGAGGTGATTTGATGAAAAAAATTGGTATGATGGCTATGCTATTGGTATTGGCCATCTCTATAGGCTGGACATTAGCCTTTGCAGCAGAAGAAAAAAAAGAACAAGACCCATTGGTGGCAGGGGAGCAGGCCACATTGGAGGAATTCAAAAAAATAGTTCCACCAGATAAGTGGGTTGATCTGGATACCTTTAAGAAGATCTGGGAAGAGGTCATGGCTGGCAAGAGAAAGGCCTATCTCGTAGACATAAGGAGCCATCCAGAATTTTATGCCGGCCATATTCCTGGAACCGATCATATACATGCGGGCCATATGTATACATTCCCCAAGCATATAAAGGATCCCAATGCGGAGATATACATCATCTGCAGGACCACCCACCGATCCCCCTATGTTGCCGGCTTCCTCTATAAATACGGATACAAAAACGTTTACGTAGTAAAGGACGGTGTAGTGGGCTGGATGGGCAAAGGCTGGGAGCTCTGCAACCAGTTCATGGGCAAGTTTAAGGTGACCGAATATCACCAGTACTTCATGGGACCCGACAAGGACCCCTATAGGGTAAGGGAGTTTCACCCCTACTAAAAATCCAATTGCCCCTTTCCTGTCGCAACTTACCCCTTGTTACCATCAAGGGGTAAGGGCCTCCCCGAAGGGGAGAACCTCTTAAGCTTAGCCAAAAGATAAAGTATCCTTGTGGCAATCATTGCAGTGATAATTCTGGGGACCCAGAGATACCCTGCAGGCAGCCCCAGGGGCAAAAAGAGTGTGGGATCCTCTACCATGGAATGGTTTATTCCAATGGAAAGCTGGAGTGCCTCCAACTCCTCTTTACTGATCTTGTGATTCTGGGCCTCTGCCACAATAACCGCGCCTCCGTATGCAAGGCCAAATACGACAGCAGTCATCCACAGAATGGAAACCCTCTCTGAGAGTCCCATGACCCTCAAAAAGGGGTAAAGTAGCCTACATACCTTATCTATCAGGTTTTTGGCCCTGCCCAACTCAAGGAGCAGCATGATCCCCATTATGATGAAAAAGATCTTCGCTATCAGGATGCCAGTGGAACTAAGCCATGCCAGGTTCATATCAATAAAGCTAAGGTGGTCATTAAAGACGCCACCTTCACGTAAAGAGGCATCTACCTTCACATTCATGATAATCTTTAATACATAAACCGTTAGTGTGGCAGATATAATCCTTATCGAGATGGCCTTCCAGGCCTTGAGCCCTGACTTGGTCTGGATGATTGTCTCCTGAATCATATTGTGACAGATCAAGATAAAGTTGGCCATGAGTATCATCTCCCCCTCACTAAAGGGGAGGACGACCATTGCGGCTATACCTGCGTATACACTGCTTAAGGCACCTGCAATGAGTGGAACGGCAGCAATATTTGGAAGCCCCAAGTAGCCCATGAAAGGCCCAAGGAGGGCTGTGATCTTTTGAAGGATTCCAAGCCATGCCATGAGGGCAGTGGCATAGGAGGTGGGTATCACTATCTTGGCCATCCAGAGGAAGGCCCTCAATCCCTCCCTTAGACCGTCACAAAAAATCTCTCTGTAACCCTTAGTGTCTTGTCCCATCTTTCGTCCATTATCACCTAAGGTCCTCTCCGTCAATCTCTGGTCCAATGGCGGATTCTGCGCCTCCATCCTTCCAAGAATTTTCCTCTTGAGCCCTCTTTAGAATTACCTAATATACCAGTTTAAGGTAGGAGGAAAAGATGCCCATATATGAATTTAGATGCCTTAATTGTGGGTTTGTGAGCGAGAGGCTGATCCTTGGCAGAGAGGGGGAAATTGAGCTTAGATGTGATGCCTGTGGAGGAGAAGATTTGGAAAGGGTTGTGAGTAGGGCCAGCTACATAAAGGGCATGACCCAAAAGACCAATGTAAAGGTGGCCCAGAGGTCCTGCGCCTCAGGTGGAACCTGCGCCAGCTTTGACATACCTGGCCCTGAATAGGCCTTAAAGGTTCCCAGTAGATGAAAAGGCCAGAATGCCCCTTTTGCGGTCAGGTCATAGAAAGGCCCATAGAGATACCTCCTTATCACCCCGGTCAGATGCCCGTGGGAAGGTGTGTCTGTGGTGCTGTCTATTCCTGTGATGTGACAGGGAAGAATTTAGGGCAGGCCCTCTGGGAGGCCCTCAATTTGGCCTGTAACTCCGACTTTGACCTCATCTCGGAGCTGAAGGAAGGCGTGGACTATCAAGAGGAGCGAGTCGAAAATTACGACCTCATAAGCCACCTAATAATCCAGAGGGGTTTTTTTGAGGGGAGAAGGGTGAAAGGCCAGCTCCTCTTTTTGAGACTTTCCGATCCCCTGAGAGAGGAGTTATCCCATGATATCCCAGGACCCCAAAGGCCTCCCCTTGAATCAGGGAGGAAGAGTAGTAGAAGGCTCTCAAAGGTAGAGGTGGAGTCTTGGGTCAGGGCCAGGGACTTTGATAACATAAGGGCATGTGCATTAGAGTCAGAAGAGGTCCTAAGATACATCCAGAGGTTACTCTATACCCCAGAACCTGAGGCACGAGGAAGGGCAGCAGAGGCCCTTGGCCTGGCCTGTGCCGTTGTCTCCAATTACAAACCCCATGTGGTCAACAGGATCCTACAAAACCTCATCTATTCCATTTCAGATACCGCCTCATCCAGCTGGGGGGCATTTGAGGCGATCTCAGAGATCATTTCCCAGCGTTTTGACCTCTACTCTTCCTATGTTGCTTACCTCTACCCCTTTTTGAAGGATGAATCCAAAAGAGAGGAGGGGTTTAAGGCCATTTCAAGGATAGTAAAGGAGAATCCAAGGCATTTTAGAAAGCTAACCCTTCACTTTATTCCGTTCCTAAAGGATGCCAACCCGGGCATTAGGGCCGCTGCGGTGAGAATGATGGGCTTCCTTGGCGCCTTTGAGGCAAAAAGAGATATCGAAGAACTCAAAAGTGACCAAACCAATGTGACCTTTTTTGAAGAAGGGGCCTTAAAAACAAAGAGTATCTCAGAATTGGCCAAAGAGGCCCTGTTGGCCCTTGGAGCTTAAATACCTCCTCTTCTCTGAAAACGGCTATAGGGAAGTTACCCCAGAGGAAATGGCCCTTCCCTACAGGATATCTCCCAAAGAGATATCTCCTCAGATACTCTTGGGTGATCTGTTGAGGGCCCTCGGACAGACCAAGGGGTTATCCAATGTCTCCCCGGGATTTTTGGACCCTTCAAGACCCCTTGTGATCAGGAGTGAAAAGCATGGTCCTTACTACCATGTCCTCTCCTTAGGAGATGAAGATAGGGCATACCTGTGCCTCCTTGTGGCAATCACAGAAAGGGCTAAAGCCCTTCTGGCCTCTGACCTGAAATATTTGACCCTTCTAAAAGAGAGATTTGCGCCCTATTTCCCTGAGGTATATGGACTAAGAGAGATAGAGATCAAAGGGGTCCATATTTCAGTAGGCATCCTTGAGTGGTTATATTCATACCATGAAATCCATGCAGTGATGACCCCTTCAGGGATTTTCTTTGAACTTTGGGATCCTGTCTCCATCCGTTTACTTGATCAAAGAGAAATCTATCAGTTCTTTAGCCACTCAGCAGAGATCCTGTTTTTATGTTATGACCCTATTCAAAACAGAAGGATCACAGGCTGGTCACACATAACAGGTGATTTTGTCTATAATCCAACTATAGAAGCCCCAAACCCAGTCTTCCTGACCACTATCAGGGGGTATAATTCCTATAAGACTCTGCCTCGAGATCACGAACTCAAGGACCTTTACTCAAAGCTTTGTCTTGTCCTTGAGGTACTATTACTAAACAGGATCGACAAGGAGAAGGGTGTAGGAGAGATCCTATTGCTCCCAGAGATCACACTCAAGGCAAGTATTTCTGGATTGATCAAGAACATATCGAGGCTATGTCATGGTTTTATACAGGTGTTAGATCTCCTAAGGGAGATGAGTCAAGGTGAACTCAAACTACTATACGAGGCCCTACTACCTGAGATGGAAATCACAAATGAAGTAAGTGAATCTCTATTGGGATTCCTTGACCGGCATGTGGAAGAATTATCGATGTGTATAAGAGGGGTTGACCTGCCTTAATATTGTTAGAACGCTCGTTCACATTACTTCTCCCAAGATATAATTGACATGACAAGAAAGTCTTTCTATAAGTCCCTTGGTGTTTGACTATATCTTCGAGAGGAGAGGCCATGGATTTCAGCCTATCTATGGAGCATGAGATACTGAGAAAGACTGTGAGGGATTTTGCCGAGAGGGAGATAAAGCCTATCGCCAGGGAATTAGATGAAAAAGAGGAGTTCCACTATGAGACCATGCCAAAGATGGCAGAATTGGGCCTTTTTGGGATGTTCGTCTCAGAGGAGTATGGTGGCCAGGGCATGGACTACCTCTCCTACATCATAGCAGTGGAGGAAATAGCAAGGGTAGATGGCTCCCACGCAGCTACAGTCGCGGCAGGAAATTCCCTTGGTATAGGGCCAATCTATTATTTTGGGAATGAGGAACAGAAGAGAAAATATCTCCCTCCCCTCTGCAGCGGACAAGGGCTCTGGGGATTTGGGCTAACTGAGCCCAATGCCGGCTCTGACGCAAGCAACTCCAAGACCACTGCCTATCTCCAAGGCGACCACTGGGTAATTAACGGGAGCAAGATCTTCATAACCAATGCCTCTACCAAGATCAGCAAAGGGGTCACATCCCTATGCAGGACAGGGACAAGGCCGGATGGCAGGCCTGAGCTCTCTTGCATCCTCGTGGAGACAGGTACCCCAGGCTATGAAGCAAGGCCCATGAAAGGAAAGATGATGTGGAGGGCCTCCAATACCAGTGAGCTCTATTTCGAAGATTGCAAGGTCCCCAAGGAGAATCTCTTAGGGGAGCAGGGCAAGGGTTTTTACCAGATGATGCAGACCTTGGACGGGGGCAGACTTTCCATAGGAGCTATGGGGTTAGGGGGTGCCCAAGGCTGCTTTGAGATGGCACTCAAATACGCAAAAGAGAGGGTCCAATTCGGGAAACCCATAGCTACCTTTCAGGTAAATGCCTTTAAGCTGGCAGATATGGCACTTGAAATAGAGTGTGCAAGGCTTTTACTTTACAAGGCATGCTGGTTGAGAGACACGGGTAAGCCCTTTGCCAAAGAGGCGGCGATGGCGAAGCTATATTGTTCTGAGGTAATGGGTAGGGTTGCAAATCAGGCAGTGCAGCTCCATGGAGGCTATGGCCTTATGAAGGAATACGATGTAGAGAGGTTCTATAGGGACCAAAAGCTCCTAGAAATTGGGGAAGGGACCTCTGAGATACAGAGGATTGTGATCTCCAGGTACATAGGGGCCCTCTAAAAAGATGCCCCTGAAGGCAATGGTGCTCTGTGCGGGTCTGGGCACAAGGCTTAGGCCCCTTACTTATAAGAGACCAAAGCCCCTAATCCCGGTCCTGAACCGCCCTATCCTCTACCATATATTCGATTCCTTATCGCAGTTGGGAGTTGTGGATGTCATAATAAATCTCCACCATATGACAGATTTTTTTAAAAGATACCTTTCAGAAAGGCCTCATGAAACTATAATCCCCTCTGTTTCAATCGAAGAGAACATCTTGGGCACAGGAGGAGGGATAAAAAGGGCCCAGTGGTTCTTAGACGACACCTTTATCCTGTTAAATGGGGATACAGTCTCATCCGTAGAGATAGGTGACGCATTGAAATTTCATAGGCAAAAAAAGGCCCTCTCTACCCTTGTCCTCTTGGAGTCCCAATATGCCCCCCGAGTCACCCTGACAGAGGGTGGACAGGTGAAAGAGATCTTAAGGCAAGACAGGAAAGGATATTACACCTTCAGTGGGATCCAGATAATTGAGCCGGAATTGATGAACTCCATTGAGCCAAACAGATTTGTGGACATAATGGATGTATATAGAGGCCTTATAAGCTCTGGTTGTAGAGAGATATACGGGGTTTTCTGTCCCTTTCGCTACTGGAGAGACTTAGGAACCATAAAAGACTATATCGCCTGTAACAAAGAACTCTTGCTGATGGGGACTGAAAATGAAAGAGATGGGGAAACTGGCCGTGGGACATTGGTCCTGAGAGGAGACATGTCCTTTATAGAGGAAGGAGTTAGCCTGGAGGAGTGGGCGATCTTGGGTTCTGGATCCAAAATAAGAAGAGGAGCCAAGATTGTCCGTAGCATCCTTTGGGAAAACGTCGTAGTTAGTACAAACGTAAGAGTAGTGGATAGCATCATAAGTGATGGCCTTATTGTGGACAAAGACACGATTTCAGAGGCGATCTGATAGGTCTTAAGTTAAGATTTGACTTAAAAACCTTAAAAGAGCGCCCGCAAAATTTTGACTAAGACAGAGGCAAATTGGGTTATGAAAAAGAAGCAAACTAAACTCCAGTAGACAGTGATAGATCGTAGACTTACTCTTACACTTTCTCAAAAATGGAGGGCAAAACAGCTTTTTAATTTTTAGGCCGAGATCATGGCCCACAGTGGAGTAGACAAAAGACTCTTCCTCCTATGATAGACAAGACTGCCGTAGAGCTTGCAATGGGAAAGAGGATCAAAACCTATGGATGGCCAGAAAAGGTACAATTTTCGTAGCTTGAATAATAGGGCTCTTTCTTGTCCAGAATAGATTGCTTCAAGGGGAAGGGGGCTAGATCCCATCTTTCATCAAAGGGGGATCTCCGTCTCTAACTTTTAAACAAAACAAAAGGGGGTAGGTCCCAATGCTACAGGTGTGTCTCCTTAAGATTAGGAGGTGCATATCTTGTATCTCCGATTTTTTACTTACGAGGTACGGATTTGAGAAGCCTTGCGGGGTTAAGCCTGGAAATTTAGATAGGTATTATTGCCTTAGGAGGCATTTTGGGGTATCATAACATTTTAAGGGGGTTCTGCCGTGAGGGTCTTGCTTGCACTTCTGCTTGTTTTCACATCTGAATGCCTCTGTCTTTCAGATACCATAGAGAAGGAGGGCCTGGGTATGGAAAAGAGGGACTTGCTCTCAGAGGAGGAAGGTAGACTTCTTTTAAAGATTGCCAGGGAGACAATAAAGCAAAGGCTCTTTGCTGAAAGGGCCCAGATACCCAGTGAAATACCTGCTACCCTGAGACAGAAAAAGGGTACCTTCGTCACCATCACAATAGGAGGTCATCTCAGGGGATGTATTGGACATATACTGCCAGTGGAGGACCTCATAGATGGAGTAAAGGAGAACGCCATAAATGCTGCCTTTAGGGACCCCAGGTTTCCTCCCCTCTCGAGGGAGGAATTTGATAAGATCCAAATAGAGGTGAGTGTCCTTACAACCCCCAAGAGGTTGGAGTACAAGGGTCCAAAGGACCTGTTGGAGAAACTTAGGCCCAATATAGATGGTGTGATCATTAAGAAAGGTACCCATCAGGCCACATTTCTCCCGCAGGTCTGGGAACAATTGCCACAGAAAGAGGAGTTCCTGAGTCACCTCTGTATGAAGGCAGGGCTTAGTCCTGACGAGTGGAAAAAGGGGACCTTAGAGGTGGAAACTTACCAGGTTCAGGCATTCCACGAAAAATAAGCCCTCTCACATCTGTTTCCTCTCTCCTGTTGCCCCATTCCTCTAAACCTTTCTTTAATTTCATTGGAGAAAGAAAAGATCACACCCTGGGCCCTAATGCCTTTGCCAAGTCTCTATCCCCTTATGGGTACCAAGATAAGAAACAGGGAGAATGGTTAATCTTATGCTCAATGGAAAAAGAAATGCCTTACATAAACAAATATCCCCAAGATCCCAATGGATCCTATGGCAAAACCTGCTACTCTATTTACAACCACAAGTCTTCTTAATTCAAATTGTGGTTTAAACAGGGTAAAAAAGGTTCCAAAGATTATAGACCATATTGCAGAACCGGCAAAAACGCCTATGATTATCACCACAGTATGTAGCTTTCCTCCATCAAAGCTCAGTATACCCGTGGCTGCAAAGGCAGAGGCAAATACCAGTATTGGAATGGGATTACTCAAAGTCAGAAATATCGTACTGAAAAAGGCCCTGATCAGGCCCTTTTTGATATACTTGTCCCTCTCTGTCATCTTCATCAAGAATATCCCTAACCCCACTATTACCAGGACAATAGAGGCAAGGAGCCTTACCTCCATCTTATAATTTGCCAAAAGCTCACTGAGGCTACCCAGTCCAAAGGCAGCTACCCCACAGTAGAATGCATCGGTTACAGAGGCACCTATTATAGACACTATTCCGTAGAGTTTCCCATATATCAGAGCCCTCCTGGCACACAGTATACCTATGGGCCCCAAAGGTGCACACAGTGCAAATCCTATCAAAAAGGCCTTAAAAAAGTCTTCCAGTCCTTTCCCCCAAAAAACCTTTGCCTAATAGCCCAAGGCGGTTGTTTAGTATCAAGGATACTCCATCACCAAAATTAGCCTCAAAATAAATCCATGTAAATGAAATTTAAAATCGACCTGTATCGGATTTCTGGGGTTAGAAATGGCTTTTGATATAATCTCCGATCTCCCTGGTTGAGTTAGCATAAAAGTCTGCTTTTAGAGAATTGTTCTTATATGCGATAAATTTGATTCTTGCATTGAATGCAGTTTCTTCATCAAGTTTCGAATCACCTATGTAAACTACATCGTCTTTTGAAAGACCAAAATGTTCTAATATTTTTTCAATACATTCAGGATCAGGTTTTGGATTCTTTACATCGAGTGCAGAAACTACCTTGTCAAAATATTCTGTTAATTTGAAGTATGATAAAACCTCTGGCAAGGAATTACTTCTGTTTGTAGCTATCGCAAGATAATACCTTGGCTTCAATTCTCTGAGCAGATCTACAAGCCCAACCTCCATCTTCATTTGGGCTATAAATTCATCTAAAGGCATGTTCCACCTGTACTCAAGAGCCATAGCAAGAAAGGGACTATCCTTAAATAAATATTTTATGCACTCATCTGCCGTGTGCATATGAATGAATTCCACATCTTCTTCTCTCAAGGGAGGCAAACCAAACTTTAATAGCAAGTGATTATAATAGCTGATATTAGAGGCTTTTGAATCGAATAGCACTCCGTCACAATCAAATATTACTGCCTTTTTAGCCCTTTTTTTATCCCTTGACATCTCAAATCAAATGGCATGCTTTGAAACTGCATCTATCCACATATCCCCAATCTGCCCCTCTTTGTATTTATAATAACCAACAAGGGCGATCATAGCTCCGTTGTCTGTACAATAGGAGGGCCTTGGAAAGTACATGTGGAGATTTAACTCCCCGGCCTTTTTCCTCAGTCTCTCCCTGATAAATCCGTTGCAGGCAACCCCTCCTGCCATAACTAGGTCCCTTATTCCAGTGGACTTCTGTGCAGAAAATAGATTCTTGCTGAGCATATCACAGACTGCCTCCTGAAAGGCATAGGCTATATCGGCAAGGCTCACCCTTTCCCTTAAAGAGCTATCCCCTGCCCACTTCTTGAGATACAGGGCCACAGCAGTCTTTATCCCACTAAAACTGAAATCCAGGGAACCCTTTCCCAGATCCACCCTTGGAAAGATCACCTTCCCTGGCCCCCCTCCCTTAGCAAGCTCTTCCAAAGGCCTCCCCCCAGGATAGCCAAGGCCCATGAGCTTCGCCACCTTGTCAAAGGCCTCACCAGCGGCATCATCCAAGGTTGTGCCCAGCAATCGATATTTCAGGGGGGCTTCCACCAGGTACAGGGAGGTATGTCCACCGGAGACAGTAAGGGCCAGGTAGGGGAAGTGGGGGGACTCCTCTTCCAGAAGTATACTTAGCAGATGGCCTTCCAAATGGTTTACAGGGATCATCTTGATCCCGGTTGCCAGGGAGAGGGCCTTTGCCATGTAGAGGCCCACCAGAAGGCTCCCCATGAGACCAGGGCCCACTGTCACCGCCACACAGGAGATCTCTTGGAGAGAGATATCCGCGGATTTCAATGCAAAATCGGTTACAAATAGGATATTTTTCAAATGTTCCCGCGATGCCAGCTCTGGCACCACACCAAGGTATGGAGCATGTAAAGGCACCTGCGACTGTACAACATTGGATAGGACCTTATGCCCGTCCTCTAAGATAGCCACAGAGGTGTCATCACAGGAGGTATCTATTCCCATTACCAGCATCATTCCTTCCCAAAGGAGATATGGGCCATTACATGAGGGAGGCGATCCCTGTATCTATTCCCCAGAGCTTCCCTTAAGCTGGCCTCATCCTTTATCTTCCCGTGCAGCTCTCTAAAGCTCAATATCCTCTGGGCCATCTTCTCGGTCATCTTGGGTACTGCCATGAGACCCTCCAGATCCGCCTCGTTGATGTCCACCCTGTGGCCAAGGGTAATACTCTGATAAGGGTTTTGGGGTGTCAGTTTTAGGGGCCTGACTGTTTGGATATCCTTCAGGACAATCCTGAAGAGCCAAGATGCCAGAAGCAGAAGGCAGAGTAATAGTAAGGCACCCTTTTCTACCTCCAACTTGGAATTAGACCTTGTCCAGTTCAAAGGCATCGTGGAGGGCTCTTACAGCAAGCTCAGTGTACTTTTCCTCTATCACACAAGAGATCTTTATCTCAGAGGTACTGATCATCATAATATTAATCCCCTCCTTGGCCAGGGTCTCAAACATCTTCGCAGCTACACCTGCGTGTGTCTTCATACCTACTCCCACGATGGATACCTTTGCAATATTTTCATCCCCTATTACCTTGGTGGCACCTATTTCCTTTGCCACCTCGTTAATCACATTCATGGTTCTGAGGAGGTCTGGCTTTGGCACAGTAAAGGTGAGATCCGTAAAACCATCTTCACTGGTGTTCTGTACTATCATATCCACCACAATACCTTGCGTCAAAAGGGGGCGGAATAGCCTAAAGGCAATCCCGGGTCTATCAGGTACCCTTTTCACTGTCACCCTTGCTTCATTCTTGCTGAATGCTACCCCTGAGACCAGCACCTTTTCCATATCCTTTGTCTCCTGTGTAACCATCGTCCCTTCTTCCTCCGTAAATGTTGACCTTACATGGATAGGCACATTGTATTTCATGGCAAATTCCACAGACCGAATCTCAAGCACCTTTGCCCCAAGGCTTGCCATTTCCAGCATCTCTTCGTAGGAGATCCTTTTGAGTTTTCTTGCCTTTGGATAGACATTGGGATCGGTGGTATAGACCCCATCCACGTCTGTGTATATCTCGCATAGGTGGGCATTGAGAGCAGCTGCCACTGCCACGGCAGTGGTGTCTGAACCGCCTCTGCCCAAGGTGGTTATGTTTCCTTGCTCGTCGACCCCCTGGAAGCCTGCCACGGCGACTATTCTGCCCTTGTCCAGCTCATCCAAGATCCTTTGGGTGTCCACCTTTAATATACTGGCCTTACCGTAAAGATCAGAGGTCTGGACTGCCACCTGAAATCCCAGAAGGGAGCAGGCATCATATCCCATTGCCTTTAAGGTGATACAGAAAAGGGCAACATTCTCCTGCTCACCTGTGGCAAGGAGCACATCCAATTCCCTTGGGTCAGGTATTGGGGTTATCTCCTTTGCAAGACTAATTAAGCTGTCTGTCCTCCCTTTCCTGGCAGAGAGCACCACCACCACCTTGTGACCTTGGTCATGGGCCTTTGCCACCTTCTCTGCCACATATCTTATCTTTTGCAAATCAGCTACCGAACTGCCGCCATACTTTTGAACTATCAATGCCATCTCTTAGCTGTCCTCCACAAAAGACTTATGTGCCTCCAAAATCACCTCGATCTCCCTCGTCTCCTCCTCCAGGATCCTAAGGATCACCCTTATGTGAGGAAGGGAAAAGAGCTCAGGGAACTTATCTGCCCACTCCACCAAGACAACCCCATCCCTGTAATCAAAGGGGTCCAGACCTGCATCCAGGACCTCTTTTGGAGAAGATAGTCTGTAATAATCCATGTGGTAAATGGGCAGCCTTGCCTCATAGACCTGAAGCAAGCTAAAGGTGGGGCTCTTCACCTCCCTTGGATCTATAACACCCAGCCCCAGAGAGACACCCTTTACAAATCTGGTCTTTCCACTTCCCAGCTCCCCTTCAAGGGCCACTACATCCCCCTTTTTGAGGTTCTCGGAAAACTTGACCCCAATCTGTACTGTCTCTTCCTCTCTCCTTGTGACGGTCTTTGACCCTAACATCTACTTTTCTAAGATCACAACCCCCACCGAGTATTCCCTTTCATGGGAGACGCTCACATGGATATTTGTAATCCCAAGCTCCCTTACCCTCTTTTTTGCCTCTCCCCTTAGGACCAGATAAGGCTCCCCAGTTTCCTTACCGAGCATCTCTATATCCCTTAACCTGATCCCTTCCTTTAAACCTGTCTTCAAGGCCTTTGTAAAGGCCTCTTTAGCCGCAAACCTCACTGCCAGCAGTGGCACTGGATCAGTCCTTTTGATGAGCAGGGCTATCTCCTGAGGGGAAAGGACCCTCTCCAAAAACCTCTTCCCCCATCTATCTAACGCCCTGGCAATCCTTAGATTTTTTACTATGTCCACCCCTATACCAAATATCATATCAAAAGGACCTCACCATCTCCACCATCTCCCTTACGGCCCTCTCAAACCCCACAAAGACGGCCCGAGCCACGATGCTATGGCCTATACTATATTCCTCAATCTCCGGAATCAGCCTGAATCTTTTTATGTTCACATAGTTTAGGCCATGGCCCGCACTCACGCCCAGCCCCAGCTCAAAGGCTGACTTTGCTGCCTGCTCTATCTTCCTAAACTTCTTTTCGGCCTGGTCCTCGTTTTTGGCCTCTGCATACTGGCCTGTGTGGATCTCCACTATGTCTGCCCCACAGTCCTTGGCAGCCATCACCTGCTCAGGGCTTGGGTCCACAAAAAAACTGACCAGGATCCTCGCCCTGTGCAATCTCTCCACTATCTTCTGATATCTTTCTAAATCTGCCAATACATCCAGCCCGCCTTCGGTGGTAAGCTCCTGCCTCCTCTCAGGGACAAGGGTAACCATATCAGGGGACACACTCAGGGCGATTTCCACCATCTCCTCTACAGGCGCCATCTCCAGGTTTAGCTTTGTCTTAACCACCTCCCGCAAAAGCCTCAGATCCCTGTCCTGTATATGTCGCCTATCTTCCCTTAGGTGACATATGATACCCTCTGCACCGGCAAGCTCTGCTATGCTGGCCGCAGTGACCGGATCTGGTTCTACTCCCCCCCTTGCCTGCCTGAGGGTGGCTACATGGTCCACGTTTACAGCAAGTTTAGCCATTGGCACCTCCCATGATACCTATGAGTCTATCTTCCTTTTCGCCCATTATCCTCTCCTCCGAGTCTGTCTCATGGTCATACCCTAAAAGATGCAAAAGCCCATGTGCAAGGAGTCTCCTCACCTTCTCCTCCAGGCTCACCCCTTCTTCCACAGCCTCTCTATTTGCAGTCTCCAGGGATATCACAATATCTCCCAACATATCCGAAAAAGGCCTCTCCTCCCCCTCTAACATGGAGAAGGAGAGGACATTGGTGGGGGTAGCCCTTCCCCTATATTTCTTGTTTAGCTCAGACATGGTTTGGTCATCTACAAAGTAGATGCTGAGCTCCCCTTGGTTATATCCCAAGTCTCTTAAGGCCTTCTCGAGCTCTGTCTTTATAATCCTGGATCTTAACCCAAGTCTCTTTCCCTGAAACCTTACCTGAATCTCCATCTTCCTCAGACCTTTTCTTGGGCTCCTTTGAGATCTTTGCCTTGGCATATGAGGTCTCCTGATCAGGGTATTGGATCCTCTGATGGAATATGCCAGCAAGGGTCGTATTGAGGCTCTTGGCTATCTTATGTAAATCCTTTAGGGTGAGATCGCAATCATCCAATTGGCCGTCGGCAAAACACCTGTTTATTATCTTCTGGACAAGCCCCTTTATTCGGGCAGGGCTCGGTTCCTCCAGGGAACGGGAGGCCGCCTCTATGGAATCAGAGAGCATCACCACAGCTGCCTCTTTGCTCTGGGGTTTAGGCCCCGGATACCTAAAATCCTCCTCATTTACTACAACTGCCTTATCAGGCCTCTTTTCCGCCTGCTCCTTGGCCTTTTGATAAAAATATTGGATAAGGCTGGTACCATGGTGCTGCTGGATTATGGCTATGATCTCCTGTGGTAACTTTGCCTTGCCCGCAAGCTCTACACCATCCCTCACATGTGATAAGAGTATCAGCGCACTCATGGAAGGAGCCAGTCTTTCGTGCTTGTTTTCCCCTCCCCCTTGGTTCTCCACAAAGTACTGCGGCATCTTAATCTTGCCTATGTCGTGATAAAGGGATGCCACTTTACATAATATGGGATTTGCCCCAACACTACTGGCAGCAGCCTCTGAAAGACTACTCACCACCACACTATGATGATATGTACCAGGGGCCTGGAGCATGAGCTCTTTGATGAGGGGAGAATCTAAACTTGCAAGTTCTATCAGTTTTATATTATTGGTGTAACCGAAGATCATCTCTATGAGGGGTAAAAGCCCTGTGGTAAAGACTCCAGAAAGGATCCCTCCAAAAAAGCCTGCCGCAGAAGCTCCCACCAGACTCAGATGTGAGACCTGGCTCAAAGAGAGTTCCACCCCCACTGCAACTGCGCCATTTACAGAGGCAATCTTTATGGCTGCCAAAATGATATTCTTTCTCTCCTTTGCAAATCTCACATTGTACACCCCCAACATGGTCCCGGTCAAAAAATAGAAGACCATCTGGAGCATATTCCCTGAAAGGGTGGAGGCAAATATACAAAAGACTGTCCCCACTGTTACGGCTGCGGATATACCCTTAAAGATAGATACTATCAGCCCCACTGAGGCCACAGGCAACACATAGGAGGCTATTCTTAGAGATAGATCTGGCTGAAGCATAATGAGATTCTGCAAGGAGAACCAGATCCCGCTACAAAGAAGTCCAAAAAGGATCAAGAGCCCACTTAAGAAGACCAGATCCTTGGTGCTGTAATACTTCCTCCCCCTCTTTGAGAGCCCAACATAATAGGTAAATAAGAGAAACACGACGTTAACCAAGCTGCTACCAGCTAATCTCCAAACCAGATCTATCGGTCTTTTTTGTCTACTTTCTTCTGCTAACTTTTGAAGATGAATGGGTGTAATCCGCTCACCTTCTCTTATAATGATCTCTCCTTTTTTTACAATCTGGTAAAATGGTTTGATAGAACTTTTAGCTGCTTCCATTCTGAGCATGGTTTGGCGTCTATTATATGTAATATTCGGCTGCACAAATAGGGGTGCGATTCTTAAAAGTGCCTGTTTGGTGTAATTATCCACTTTAGATTCTTTTATCTTCTGTTTTATTATTTGCCTTGCCTCATCTATATCAAGGAATCGATCAAATGCTACCACTACACTTTCACTGCCTGTAATTACATTTTTCAGCACTATACCCTTTTGCATTTCATTAGCAGGAAAATTTGCAAAGTTTATAATGCCTATTTCATAGACATCTTTCAAAAGCATCGTGAGGATATTTTCAACTTGTTCGCTAAACTTTAGCTTCCAAAGCATTTCAAAAAGGGTTTCATCTGGATGAATTCCCAGCAAAAAGAAAAATTCTTCCTTGATCCTGGATTTCGTATCTTCAACTTCCGACCCAGAAGACGAACTTAAATTTGCCAAACTCTCTCTGGCCTTAGAGAAGGCCTCGGCGATCTTTTCCAAGAGAAAATTTGCAGTGGGATCATAGTCGTATGAGGACAAGACCGTCTTGGATATATCGGTTCTGTTTTTTTCGGTTGTCTCTTTGTCCTCCACCAAAAAATCATGACTTGCCTTTATGTCCCTTTCCGCAATATCCCCCACCTTGTATTCGTGGTGAACCGTCCACAATCCAGTATTCATAAGGAAGGCAAAAAAGATTGAGGTGGCCATCAATAATGAGAGCCTGGGAAGGTTTTGTCTTAGCCCCGAAAACCTAACAGGCCTTTTTTGACTCAGGGAGACCACAAGAGTCTTGGCCCTGCGTGGCCTTTTGATCCTTTCCAGAAGAGATTTTAGGGGATTCATTTTACCTTTTGGGGGACTGCACCTCTGCCTTCTCGTAAGCCTCTATGATCTCTTGCACAAGGGGATGCCTTACAACATCCTCCTTTGAAAAGAGGACAAACTTTATCCCTTTAATTTCTCTGAGGATCTGATAGGCGTGCATTAAGCCTGACATCTTTCCTTCAGGGAGGTCGGTCTGGGTGATATCGCCTGTGATCACTGCCTTTGCCCTGAAACCCAGCCTCGTCAAAAACATCTTCATCTGCTCACAGGTGGCATTCTGGGCCTCATCTAAGATTATAAAGGCATCGTTTAAGGTCCTACCCCTCATAAATGCGAGGGGGGCCACTTCTATGGTGCCTTGCTGAATAAGCCGAGTTGCGCTGGGATAGTCCATCATGTCGTAGAGGGCATCGTAGAGGGGCCTGAGATACGGATTTACCTTTTCATAAAGGTCCCCAGGCAAAAAGCCTAATCTCTCACCTGCCTCCACCGCTGGCCTTGTGAGCACAACCCTGTTTACCTCTTTTTTTAGCAAATAGGATATCGCCATTGCCATGGCCAGATAGGTCTTACCGGTCCCGGCTGGACCTATGCCAAAGACCATATCATATTGCTTTATGGAATCCACATACAACTTTTGGTTTATACTCTTTGGGACTATCACCTTCTTGTGGGAGGATATGAAGACCTCTTGTTTGAAGATCTTCAGGAGATCCATGTCTGGATCTGCACGGATGCATCGAATAGCATAGTCCACATCGTTCGTGTAGAGGGGATACTTTGCCTTCACAAGCTCGTATAGCTGATTCAGAAGCCTGTCTGCAAGGTCCACACCCCAATCTTCCCCTTCCAGGAAAACCGAGTTTGCCCTGGTTGAAAGCGAGACATTCAAGCCCCTTTCCACTATCTTCAGGTTGGCATTTGCCTCCCCGAATAAGAGCTGAGTCAGTTCTGGATCCTTAAAGGTGATCTTTTTCCTAACGATAACCTCTTCCTCCTCCTTACAGACTATTGTAATCCTTTCACATGGAAAGGAGTCTAAGGTATCCTACATTTAAAGTCAATCACGGACATCTGGGCAACTTACGGTAAATAGCAAAATTTTTGAAAGGTCTTCCATCCAATTATGGGCTGAAAATCCCAAAAAAAGCTATCTTCTCTTCACCAGCCAAAAGGCCTCAAAGCACACCTTACATGGCTTCCTCCCTAAAAACTGGAATCCTTTTTCTGAGCCATTTAGAAATGGAAACTTATGGCCTTTTAAGAGATCCAGGTACCACCACCTGTTATTACTCAAAAAACCTTTTTGAGACCCGATCGGCAGATAAGGATACCGCCTCAACTCCTTTTTTAAGAGTTTAACCTCTAAGGCTCAAAATATGGATTTTGGGGAAAGAGGGAGATCAAAATCAGTGCTACCTATGGAGGCAGGGCCCCCACAGGTAACTTAGTTCCTAATGGTTGTGCTCGTGGGGTTCCTTTTCATGGTCTTGGTGGTTATGGTCATGGGATTCGTGCTCCTCAAGGTGATCATGTTCATTTAAGTGTTCGTGACTGTGCTCATGCACATGTTCGTGACTATGGTAGTGTTCGTGTTCGTGACTGTGCCTTTGACCATGGTGTTCATGCTCATGGCTATGCACATGCCTGTGTCCGTGACTGTGTCTGTGTTGATGTAGGAGTCGTGCCATCTCCAACCCCCTTTTATGAGATTAGAGGCTCAGGGCCTCAGGAGTAATATAGTCTAAGAGAGAGCCTCGATCAAGGAATGGAAGATTCCCACAGATCAGGGAGCCATACCACAAATTTGCTTCCAATACCCGGGGATTCGACCCAGATCTTCCCCCTGTGCACTTCAACGGCTGCCCTTGCTAAGGCCAGACCTAAACCAGCCCCCTTTTGCAGTGAGAATGTGGAGCCCTTGTAAAAGCGGTTGAATATCTTCTCCTTCTCAAAATCCTTTATACCTGGCCCTTTATCCTCCACCCAAAGATAGAGCCCATCCTCCTTTCTAAAACCCATGACCACCTGGGAGCCTGAGGGACCAAACTTCAGGGCGTTCTCTAAAAGGTTCCTAAGAACATGGTGCATGAGATCAGGCCTCATGGGATGATAAATCCCCTTTTCTCCCTCTATCTTGACCTCTATCCCTCTCTCGAGGGAAAGCTCATTGAGGGAGATCTTTGCCTCCTCCGCAAGGCTATAGATCTCTACCTCTGTGAGCTCATCCTTTAGAAGCCCTCCCTTACCCTTTAATTGGGCAAGGGTTATCATCGCATTGATCACCCTTTCGAGCCTCTTCACCTGATCCTCGATAACACCTAAAAACCTTAGGGACTGCTCCCTGTTCTCTATGCCCTCTTCCTTGAGGGTCTCCACATAACCTTTGATAGAAGACAGGGGTGTGCGCAATTCATGCCCTGCCCCAGCAAGGAACTCCTCTTCCACCTCCTTTAGGGCCACAAGCTGGCTAAGGTCATGCATCTCTATTAAGTAACCTACGGTTTCTGAACAATTTTTTTGGATCTTAGTAATTGAGATTTCAGCTGTAAAAATCTGATCTCCGGTTTTTAGTTCCACCACATCATTAACACGGCCATCGCTACTGCTGGCCATCTTACACAACTCCAAGATTTCTGACGATCTAAACACATCAAGGAAATTTATACCTATCAGTCTTTTATATCTTTCTTTCAAAAACCTTTTGCTACCCTCATTGTAGCTCAAAATATAAAAATTTGTGTTTGTAATAATAATCGAAGCAACCTCACTCTTGTAAAAACCTGATAGCATAAGATTAAGTGTATCAACTCTCTGTTCTAATGTACACACAAAATCTGAAAGATCACTTATATCTTTTACAGCCTTTTTTAATGCTTTATCCTCTAATATTTCAGGCCTTAGAGGTGTTTGATCTCTAATATTGGCCACAATAGAATTCATCAATTCAGACACTCTTGCCCGACCTAAAAATTCCAATAAAATCAATAACCAGATATTTATAAGGGCTATAATCCCTCCAGCCCCCACTGCATAGCCTATGTTTCTCTCAAATAACTCCTCTTTAGAAAAAAAACTCTTACCTATCCTCAAAATCATTCTATATCCATCCCGGAGGTAGACTTCTTTTGCTGCATAGAGCATAAAATCCTTCAGGGTCTTGCTATACCTCTGTGATACCCCCAACCTCCCCTTAATTGCCTCAAAGACCTCAGGCCTGTCCGCATGATTGTCCATGGTCCTATGGTCTACGTGCGTGTCAAAAAGGACCTTCCCAGAGGTATCTATTATGCTTATCCTTGTGTTGGATGTCAGCCCGAAGACAGAGAGCAACTCCGATAACCTTTCGACGTCTGTAATCTTCTTTTCCACAAGGAGCTTTTCCTCTATCTTGTTTAACGAATTGATGAGAATCTTCTGTTCCTGTGCAATAACGCTGTTGATCAGAGACTCCCTCAGATAGAAAATGCTAATGGGTATTACCGTCAAATTGGCAAAGATGAATAAAATTACAACGTAAAATGGTTTAATCAGTGACATTGATGATTCTATATTTTAGCTTATAACCTACACCTCGGACTGTTTCTATTAAATTTCCTGCCTCACCCAACTTCTTTCTGAGGCTAGATATTGCCACATCTACTGATCTCTCTGTTACAGCATAATCCTCACCATGGACCATATCAACAATCTGATACCTACTAAAAACCCAATTTGGTCTTTTAGCAAGTTCTGAAAGTATCTTAAATTCTGTACGTGTAAGGTTTATCAAATTTCCTTTCCAATACACCTCGTGGCTTTTAAGGTCAATTCTTAGGTCACCAAAGGATAAAATCTTTGATTCTTTTAGGTCTTGAATCCTTCTCAAGACAGCCTTTACCCTTGCTACAAGGACCTTCGGGCTGAAAGGTTTGGTGATATAATCATCTGCACCTATCTCCAGTCCCACTATGACATCTGTTTCCTCTGCCCTTGCAGTCAACATAACTATTGGGATGTGCTGAGTTTCCAGCCTTGCCTTCAAGAATTTGGCAACCTCTAACCCCTGAACACCTGGGAGCATAAGATCCAGGACGATCAGGTCAGGAATTTGGGACCTTATCTTCTCGATGGCCTCCTCCCCAGTCTTGGCCCCAATCACCTTGAACCCTTCCTTTTCTAAATGGTAGGTGACCAACTCCAGGATGGGTTCCTCATCATCCACAACGAGTACCTTTTGGGTCATCATCTAAGTCCTTTAGGCTCATAGTTTTCTGTGTCTTGGGATCTCCCCTTCCAACAGGTGTATCACCTCTTCTGCTATGTTTGTTGCATGATCAGCTATTCTTTCCAGATGGCGTGAAACCATAAATGTATTTAGCAAAAGACCGGCTCTATGTTTGCAGGAATTTAAAGCGTCTTTTATCACATCATAGTTTTTGTTATGCAAAGCATCTACTGTGTCATCCATCAGACATACCTTGTATGCAAGATCGATATCCCTATAAACAAGAGAGTCTAAGCTACTTCTCAACATTTTATCAACGATAGTAAACATGCCATCAAAATCCACATCCAAATACAAAGCTGGATATTTTAATATAACTAAGCATCGTTCTGCGATATTTACAGCTTCATCTCCAACTCTTTCAAGATCACTATTTATTTTTATTGTTGCTATCAAAAATCTAAGATCTTCTGCAACAGGCTGATATAAAGCTAATATTTTTAAGCAATCTTCTTCTATCTCAACTTCGGTTGTATCAATATCCACATCTGAATCTATAACCATCCTGGCAAGTACTAAATCTCTCGTCTGAAGTGCCTTCATGGCCTGTTTAAGCCTTGACTCCACTAATATGCCAAGGCTAAGTAACTTTTCATGCAGGATTGACATCTCTTTTTGGAATCTCTTCGTCATCTTAAAATCCTCTCTCTTATCCAAATCTTCCGCTGATATACTCCTCTGTCAGCTTCTGTGATGGATTTGTAAACATCTTTTCTGTCTTACAGAATTCCACCAACGTGCCCAGATACATAAATGCGGTATAATCCGATACCCTAGCAGCCTGTTGCATATTGTGGGTCACTATTATGATGGTGACCTCCTTCTTTAAAGAGTCTATGAGCTCTTCTATCTTTGAGGTGGCAATTGGGTCTAAAGCAGAGGTCGGCTCATCAAACAGCAGGATCTCCGGGTTTGTTGCAAGGGCCCTTGCAATACACAGCCTCTGCTGTTGACCTCCAGACAGGTCATAGGCAGGCTTGTGAAGCCTATCTTTTACCTCATCCCATAGGGCAGCACTCATAAGAGACCTTTCCACCACCTCGTCTAAATATTTTCTGTTATGGTTCCCTCTTATCCTTAGGCCAAATACAACATTTTCATAAACAGATTTTGGAAAAGGGTTTGGCTTTTGAAAGACCATCCCTATCTTCATCCTCACCAAAATAGGATCAACACTTTGGCTTACTATGTTAATTCCTTCTGGGTATATTATTATTTCACCTTCATATCTGTTTCCAGGGTAGAGATCATGCATTCTATTAAAACACCTAAGAAAGGTTGTCTTTCCACATCCTGATGGACCTATAAGAGCAGTTACCTTCTTATCAGCAATTGGTATATTTATATTTTTCAGAACATGGTTTTTCCCATAGAAGAAGTCAAGATTTTTTACCTCTGCTTTTAAGTTCTCCTGAATGGAATATTCTACCATCTTATCTTTCTCCTAAACCTGTACCGCAAATATATGGCAAATCCATTCATAATCAGTGTCATTAAAAGCAATATTATTGAAGCTGCCGCTGCATTTAAGTGGAATTCCTTTTGAGGTCTTGATACCCAGTTAAAGATCTGTACAGGCATGACAGTAAACTGATCTAAAAGCCATCTAAATGATATAAAAGGAAACTCAGTGCTTATAGGCGGGGACGGCAAAAAAGCAATAAACGTCAAGGCACCTATGGTGACCAAGGGGGCTGTCTCCCCTATTGCCCTTGAAAGCCCTATTATGACCCCTGTAAGGATCCCCCCCATGGAATAGGGAAGCACGTGCCACCTTACCGTCTGCCATCTTGTGGCACCGCATGCATAAGAGGCCTCCCTTATTGCCTGAGGTATAGCACGAATGGCCTCCCTTGTGGACATGATGACAATGGGCAATACCAAGAGGGCAAGGGTAAGACCTCCGGTTAAGATACTCTCACCGAGACCCAGCATGTACACAAATACCCCAAGGGCAAGGAGACCAAAGATAACAGAAGGGACCCCGCTCAGGTTTGCTATATTAATCTCCATTATGTCAGTTACCCAATTTTTTGGTGCATATTCCTCTAAATAGATACCTGCCGCAACACCTACTGGTATAGCTGCAAACACGGTAACGAACATAACCAGAAAGCTCCCCACCCAGGCCGAAAGTATCCCTGCCTTTTCAGGGGATCTTGAAGGATATGAAATCAAAAACTTCAAGGTTAGCCTTGGGGAACCATCTATAAAGAGATCGATCAACAAAATAGTGATTACTGCAAGGCCTGTTAAGCAAAGCAAAAGGCCAAAAATCATAAAGAGCTTGTCCAAGTATTTTGAAAGTCTTCCCTTGTATTCCCACATTAGTAGCTCTCTCTGAACCTCCTTCTTAGAAAGAAACTTATAACATTAAGTCCCAAGGTGATGAAGAATAAAACCACACCCACTGCAAATATAGTGGAATATTCAAAGGTGCCATGTGGAACATCTCCCAAACTGATTTGAACAATATAGGATGTGAAGGTCTGGACAGGCTCCAAGGGATTAAAGGTCCAGTTGGGCATCATCCCTGCTGCAATGGCCACCACCATGGTCTCTCCTATGGCCCGTGAACTACCTATGATGAATGCAGCTCCAATACCTGAAAAAGAGGCTGGGACAACCACCCTAAAGGCGGTCTGAAGCCTGGTGGCCCCCATTGCATAGGCCCCTTCCTTGATATACATGGGGACAGAACTCATGGCATCCTCACTTACCGAGCTCACATAAGGAATGATCATTACACCCATTATGATCCCGGGGCTCAGGGCATTGAATCCCGAAAGGTTTGGGATAAATTTCTGCAATAAGGGTGTTACAAAGAGTAGGGCGAAGTATCCATATACTACAGTGGGGATGGCGGCCAAGAGCTCCAAAAGGGGTTTTAGGACCTCCTTTAGGCCCCTTGGTGCATATTCACTTATATATATGGCCGTGACAAGGCCTGCTGGGAGTGCCACCAAAAGGGCTATAATGGTCGTAAGGAGAGTTCCCGCCACTAAGGGGAGGACACCGAATCTCGGATTACTAAAGAGGGGGCTCCAGACAGTTCCTGTGAAAAACTCAATTAGAGACACCTCTTTGAAGAACCTCAAAGACTCATAGAACAATACAAACACAATCGCCCCTGTAACCACTATAGAGAAAGCCCCGGAAAAGAAGAGAAGGGCTTCCACAGTACCTTCTTTTTTGGATCTCATGCCCATTTAAAATACCCCAAGGCTTATGCCTTGGGGCCCCTCCTTTTTAGTGTTTTGCCTCCTTCTTTAGCAACTCCTCTACCTTTAACCCCACTTCAGGCTCACCCCCAAATACAGTGCCTAACTCTTTCTTGGTGAACCTCTCCAATGCCATTGGATATGCCTTCTCTGGCAGGGGTATGTATCCCACCTCTTTCACTAACTTCGGAGCATTTTTTAGATAAAACTCCACAAACTCCCTTACTTCCGGTTTTTCTACTGACTTTAGGTTCACATATATAAATAGGGGCCTTGAAAGGGGCTGATAGATGCCCTCCATCACTGTATCTATGCTTGGCAACACTGCCTGACCTGTCTTGGGGTTCACTATAGGGACCAACTTCAGTTTGTCCTTGTTCTCTTCATAATAGGCCACGCCAAAGTAACCCAGACCACCCTTGTCGCCGGCTATGCCCTGTACCAGGACATTGTCATCCTCACTGGCAGTAAAGTCACCCCTTGAGGCCTTTGCTTTCCCCACAATGGCCTCTGTGAAATAGTCAAAGGTACCTGAATCTACCCCTGGGCCATACAGTTTTAGGGGCAGATCAGGCCACTCGGGCCTTATCTGCTTCCAGTTGGTTATTTTGCCCTGGGCATCGGGCTCCCACATCTTTTTGAGCTCTTCCACTGTGAGCTTGTCCACCCAGTTATTCTTGGGGTTTACCATCACCGCAAGTCCGTCATATGCCACAGGCAGTTCTATGTACTGGATGCCGTTCTCTTTGCAGACCTCCATCTCCTTCTTTAGGATCGGCCTTGAGGCATCAGATATATCCGTTTCACCCCTGCAAAACTTCTTAAATCCACCACCTGTCCCGGAGATACCCACAGTGACATGGACACTCCCCTTCTTCACCTTCTGGAACTCCTCCCCCATTGCCTCTGTGATGGGATAGACTGTACTCGACCCATCTACCTTGATTACACTCTTGGCCTGGGAGTCTAGGCAAAATGCCAGCACCAAAAGGATTACCATTGCCAAGCTCAAGATCTTTCTTTCCATAACCTACCTCCTTTTTCCCCAAAATATTTCTGATTTGTTAGAATTCGGTTAGCAAACAGTTAAATCTCCATTTCCTACCATTTTAACACCAGATCCACCTGGAGTAACTTTTCATCGTTATAGGGATCTAATCCGTTTAGCTTCTTGATGGGTTTTGCCTTATAGTAATCCAACCCCAAGGTCACATTCTTTCTAATCCCCAGGGTCAGCTCCAGTTCGTGCCCCTTCACATTGGTAGCCCCACCGTAAAAGTCGCTGTCTGGAAGGGCTGCAGGCCACGCATCCGCCTCGAGTTTTCTGTAATTATACTTCATTTCCCAATCCCCCAATTTCTGTACCTTTTTGCTCCCAAAGGAGACCCCATAGAGATACCCGGTATTTTCATTGTCCGCATCTGACTTTACATATTGGCCAAAGAGGGAGATCTTCTGGACAAACGAGGCCATTGGATAGAAGGACAGACTCCCATCAAGGCCCACTCCGTCATATGAGTACCTATAACTGTTCCTTGGATCCTTAGTGCTCCTACTGTACGTGGTATTTCCGGCTGAGGCATGTTCAAGGGTAAGGTTGTCCTTTACGTTGTTAAAGATATAATAGGCTGGAGCGAGCCTAAATTCCACCATCTCCGAAGGGCTAAACTTTGCCCCCACTTGAAAGGCCACCATATTAGGGTCGTTTTGGTTCCTGTTTTCATCCAGCAAAAACCAAGAAGCGCTGAGCCAGGGCTCTATTTCCTTACTTATCTTGGGCTTCATCATCACGGTGATGCCATCTGTGGTAATATCTGTGTCCCATAAAAGATCCTTCGTCTGCCATAAAGGATTTGAATATTTACCACCAGTAAGAGTCAACCAGCTTATTGGAGTATACCTGGCAAAGGCATAGTCAATTCTTGCATCTGGACTTTGAAATGTGTTTTCAAACGTCTGATTTGTGGACCTCGGATCATCACTTCCGGAACAAAGCCCGAATCCAGCAAGCCATTGATCATTGATCTTATTCTCTAACCCAAGTCTCCACCTAAGTCTATACCTTTCTCTGTTTGTTTCATTTGCAACATTTATATTATCCCTATCTTCTGATTGA
>CALKZT010000066.1 GCA_938002815.1 uncultured bacterium | reverse complement strand
AGCCGTATTTGCTTCAGAACAGTTCGTATCCCCTCCGGGTATACAGTTGTTGCTTTTGGCTATCTCTACTATTTGATTCCACAGCCACTCCATATCTCTTGCGCCCAAGACACCTATTCCAAACAAGACCCCTTCGATATCATTTCTTATAATTGCATAGTCAAATACCTCTTTGCCGCCCATTGATTCTATTGATATTATGTCCGCATATTTAGCGCACTCCTTAAATGACTCTATTACCTTCATAGTGTAATCACTTTCCCTCATGTGATGCATATCTGGTTTTCGGAGATCGGCTATTGTTGAACGATAGGCTGCTTTAAGTCCATATTTGGATAGATAATCGTCCATTTGCTTTGCTGTTTGAGCAGCGATCTCTGCACCCCACTTAGGGTTATTTGTCATTTGGAAGACATGCTCATTTTCGATCACAAGGGTGGGATGCCCGACTATAGTCATCCTTTCTAAGGCATCCCCGTTTGCCCTCTCATATTCTCTTAAAAGTGTCTTGAGGGTCTTTTCACTTCCTGGCCTGGGGTGAGGGACTACCTCGGGATGAACATATCCCCCTCCAATCACAAGGCCCCTTTTTGTTGTCACGGGCTTCTTGGCAGTCCCAAAAATCATTTCGTCAGAACTCTTGTAAGCCATTTCTGTTAAAGGTTTCCTTGCCATTCTTTTCCCTCCTTTTGTCTTCTATCCAACTCCTATTACCCCTTGGCAAGCCAAACACCAATTTCCACTGCTTAGCCACATAATGCTCCTTGCATCACCTCCTTCCTCTGTTCTACTTCCTACCTTTCCTTGAGCAAACTCTATACCAGTGGTATTAATGTATATTTACCTTTAGGGTACGCAACTTAATGTAACCAAAGGTTACATTTCAGTGCTTCAAGTGATACAATTTGTTACAAACTATTGCTAGCTTTCTTGTTAAGTCCGTATTTTTTCAGTCGTAGATATAATAACCTTCTTGTTATCCCTAACATTTCCGCTGCAAGGCGCCTGTTTCCATTAGCTTTACTCAAGGCATCTATTATTGCATTTTGTTCAATTTCTTCTAGTTTGCCTTGAATTTGTTGTTTCATGGCATATTTTCCATTAGATAACCCCTGTCTGTTGAAATTAAATTGCTCTTGCACATCACCTGCTGATATAATATTGTTTCTTGATAAGACTAGTATTCTTATTATGATATTTTCCAGCTCTCTAACATTTCCAGGATATGAGTAATTAGTCAATGCTTGCATGGCCTCTTCAGAAATACTGGGGATATCCAAAGATAGTTCCTTCGCATATTTTATTAGAAAATGATTCACCAATAATGGGATATCTTCTTTTCGGTCCCTTAATGGTGGGACCTTAATCGGGAAGACGTTAATTCTAAAATATAGATCCTCTCTAAAGGTACCTTTAGTTATTTCTTCTTCCAGATCCTTAGAGGTGGCTGCTATGACCCTTACGTCTGTATTGTAGGTGTACGGGCAACCCACCCTTTGGGCACACTTTTCTTGTAAAACCCTCAGTATCTTCACCTGAGAAACTTTATCTATATCGGCTATCTCATCCAGAAATATGGTTCCACCACTTGCCACCTCGAAGCTTCCTTTTTTAGGCTGAAAGGCTGATGTAAATGCGCCTCTTTCGTGTCCAAAGAGCTCTGACTCAACAAGGCCTTGAGGAATTGCACCACAATTTATCGCTACAAAAGGCCCTTCGCTTCTATGGCTCAAGAGGTGGATAGTCCTTGCCACTAACTCCTTGCCTGTTCCAGTTTCCCCTTGTATGAGAACAGTCACATTTGTCTTTGCAATCTTCTCTACACGTGCATAGACCTCTTTCATTGATGAGCTGTTTCCTACCAAGAGTCCAAATCTTTTGTCACATGCCGAGGGATAATTGTTATGTAGCAGGACTTCAAGGACATCATTTATATTATTTATTAGGTTGCCTCCTATGTACTGATAAAATACCCCATCCTTATAGAGAAATGTGCAGGAAGGAGACGCTATAAGTAATGAAACACCTCTTAGCTTTTGTCTTAATGTCCAAAAAAAACCCACTGCACCTGTCTTAGTTGCCCTTGCATCCAAGATAATTAGACCTATGTTATCCATAGTACTTATGTTGATATCGTTACCCAGTATGTAGGTTGCATTATAATTTTCCCTGTCAATAGCCTTGAACAAGGGAAACAAGTTCCTGAAATCATCATCGATTATCACTACTTTCTTCTTGTCTAGTATCTTTGGCATAACCGTGAGGGGTGCTTGTTAATTTTAAAAGGGCAATTTACCAGTTGCTAGCAGCCAAAATCCTGGAACCCAGAGTCCAATAATTGTCCAGAGGATTAGGCCCCATGCAAGAGGCTTTGCTGACATCTTTCCGTAGCTATTGAGCCAAACCATTATATAAAGAACCGCATAACCTGCACATCCTAAAGCCAAAAAGTCACTCCTCTCGATAAGCCTCTGCCCTCCTTCCAGTACCGGTCCGCCTGTTAAGGAAAGAATTACATATACTATCGAGATTATGGCGACTGTTAGGCTAACATTTCCAACGGATCTGGTGTCCTTTATCTCTGCCAAAAGAGAATAGGCTACTGTAAGATAAAAAAATCCATACACGATCAAAAGGGAACCAATCCATGCATTTTTGAGGACTATTATTACAAGGATCCCGCTTATTACTGTAACAGACCCTACCAAAGCCGTTGAAAAGCCGGTCCCTTTTGGCTCTCCTTTCCCCAGTAAGAGAAAGGCTACAGGGAACCACATGAGACTTATTGCCAACAAGGTTCCTTCTACCATGTTATCCCTCCTTAGGTCTTAACGAGCTTTCTTGTTAGCTTTCCTTCCTACATTGGGCGATCTCTTGAAGAATGTTATGCCCTTTTAGTCCCCTCCCTATTATCGCTACTTTCGAGCTTTGGCTCTTTTGTACCCTTTGCTCTGAATAGTTCGCAGAAGAGATATCGAAAAGGGTCCATCCTTCCTCAGTGAGGAAGATGCCTTTTGCCCTGATCACATTGCCAAAGTCTTTCTCTGCTCTTGAGAGGCCCTGGAAAACCCTTGCCAAACATCTGTAATCATAAATTCCTTCACCAAGGTCTCTGCCCACCGATTCATATCCAAGTCCTATAGAGTCAAGCTCAAAGTGATGAGAGTTAGTATTGATGTGATCTTTGACTGGTAACAGATCCCTGTCTTCCTGTTCTGATCTTAGAGACGACCTCATCTTTCTTGCTGCGCTCAAAATAGCACGATATTCTTTCCAATCTACTTTGCAATGAGTAGCAGCTATTAAATGTAACTCAGGGTTTAGCGCTACTACTGCATTTTGGATAAGGGAAATATTCTTATGTTTTACTAGGTCACATTTGTTCAGGATGCCCAAGTCAGCGTTCCTTATTTGGGTCTCAAAAAAATAACGGTTAGCCTTATAAAATTGCATAAAGGTAGTTGCATCTAATATTAGAATATTATAAGTTTCTGTTAACAACTGTTGAACTGCCTCAGACCTGAGTACAGTCTTAATCTGTATTATTGAGGCTACTCCACTAGGTTCTATAATGACCCTATTGGGATTGTAAAGTTCATATATTTCTAAGAGTTGTCTTCTGAAATCACTTTGCAATGAACAACAAATGCAGCCACTTGGGAGCTCAACAACCCTTTGTCCGTAAGCAGCCAATAGGGTCCCATCTATTCCCACATCGCCAAATTCATTCACTAATACAACTATTTTCTCTTCTCTGCCCCAAGTGTTTAAAACATGGGAGATAAAAGTGGTTTTGCCGGAACCCAAGAAACCATATACAATATCTACTATCACGCGTTACCTCGATAAGACTCCTATCCGTTCCACTTGGCCCTCATTGACTGCCATGACTCACCTGCAAGGGCATCCTCTGCCATACCGGGTGCCTGACTTGCTTCCTTCCCCCAGATTCCAAGATCATACGAGGTCACAAATTCCTCTGAAACAGCTCCACCACCGCATACGAAAGGAATTTCCAATCCAGCTTGTTTTAACATATGGGCTATCTTAGGAAAGGCTGTCATGGTGGTTGTCATGAGGGCTGTTCCGGTAACCATTATAGGCTTATGCTCCTTGCAAGCAGCCACAACTTTTTCGACGGGTACGTCTGCCCCGAGATTGATCACTTCAAACCCATTTGCATTTAAGAGGGCGTTTACTATTACCTGCCCAATATCGTGAATATCACCTTCTGCAGTATGGGTAACAACTTTAGCTTTCCTTTCCATGCTTTTACCCATTGCTTTCTCACATTCCGCTATTCCCGCGTTCATTGCATCAGAAGAGAGTATCACCTGAGGTAGGAAATACACCCCTTCATCCCATAATCTGCTTACTTCATTCATACCAGCTATTAGGGCATCGTTGATTATTTCAAGTGGAGTCTTTGTTTTTAACGCCTCTTTGATTGCAGGGATAATATTTTCATCATCACCATCAACCACATACTTGGCAATTTTTTGCAAGATAGGGTCCTTTGAGATCTCCCTTGCCTGTCCTGTCTTTTCTAGAGCAAGGTCATAACGACGAAAGATATTAGAGAAATCCTTCAACAATTTCATTCGACTCCCTCCTTCTTTGGGTTAAGGGTTTAATAGTAGGTTCCGGCAAATCCCACTGGGCCAATGCCCGATACGCTTAATGTCTCTTAGCCACTTCTACCATCGCCAATAGGTTCTCTAATGGCGTTCCAGGGGCCACAGCGCATCCTGGAGCTAATATCTGAATGCCTTTCGCTATCTGCTCCTCGCAGGCCTTTTTTACTGTTTCAGCATCCTTCATAAATAGTGTGGTAGCTGTATCTACTCCACCCATTAATATCACATCAGGTCCACATTTTTCCCGTGCTAACTTTGGATCTGACTTAGGCTCTAAGCTCAATATTTCCGCACCAGTCTTGCCCATATATTCGACGATACTGTCTACATTTCCACATATGTGTAATATCTTTGGAACAGAGATCTGTTCGAACTGTTTAGCCTGGTACTCCATTTCATAATCTCTATAGGTAGTGGGCGCTATCAGGTCAGGGGAAGCAGTCATGTCTTCGCAAGAAATAATATCTGCTCCGGCGTCTATAAGGGCCTTGGCAAGAGTTGTTCCCGCCTTTTCAGCTACGTCCAGGAAGGGTCTCATTTTGTCAGGCTTTTTAAAAGTAGCCCTCAACAAAGTGGTTGTTTCCAATAAGGCGCCAGCTATAGTAAAAGGGCCTATTATGCCTGCAACGACAGGCACCTCATCTCCCAGCTCTTTCTTCAAGATACGCACTGCCTTCAATAGTTCCGGAATCCTCCCCCTGGATAGAAAATCCTTTGGAAATTCAGGCAAATCGTCTAATTTGTAGGGAGGAGGATGGTCTATCCCCGGGATGCCTTTATCTTTCCCAGACTTTATTCTGCAGCCCAGTGCCTCAGCCTCGATGGTTTGGCAAAAAGGGACTCTAACTGCATCAAACCCAAGGACGGTGTATGCTGCCAGAGCCTGCTTAGCCATTGCCTCAGCCTTCTCATGGCCATCTGGCCAAAAGGCCTGGACCCTTTCCATTTGCTCATAAGTTACTGTGGAGTTCGCTCCGAAACACGGCATTCTGTCAGGGGATTCATGATTAAGGACGGCCATAATTCTCTCTCTTGGGGTCATCAACTTCCTCCTTTGATTCAAGATTGTTCGCACTTTAAGTTGCAAAACGCCCACATGATTCAGGGAGATGCCCGCCCTCGAAGCCTTCTTCCCCGAAATGGTAGGTATCCTGGCTCGCGACCGCTTTTGCCCACGCCTTCCCGGGATGTACTCCAGTGGCTCTTGTGGGCTGCCCTCCTTGGGGCATGGAGGCTCCTGGTCCCATAACCAGGGGGTCGCTCACAGTTGCGGGGCAGCGGAGGAATTTCACCCCCTTCCCTACTTCTCCTGTCCCTTTTTGGTTGCAATTACCCTGCCAGAGGATAGAAAAGCCTTAAACGGAATAAAACTGAAGGGAAGGTGACTTGCTTTGAGATTCTTGAAGAAAATCCCGCTTGGTCTCGTTTACCTGTCTTGCCATATTTGGCATGTTCTCCCAAAAAAATGGACAAAATTAGCAGCTACCACATTTAGGTATGAATGCCAATAATGGCCATATGTGTCATGGTTGGCACAAAAACAAAATTTGTTCAAAAACTTTGTTGCCTTACTATTTTTTTGAGACCTCTTGGATCAATCTTATATTTCTTAATCTTACGCCAAAGAGTTCTAAGAGGGACCCTTGTGAGCCTAGCAGCGTCTGAGACGCTACCCCCAGTCTTTCTCAATGCCGCGACGATATATTCCTTTTCAAACATCGCTAAGCACCTCTGCCTCGCCTCTTCAAAAGGTAAGTCAACTTCCAAGCCTGGGCCCTTGTTATTCTTCGGCAGGTCTTCGAAAAACACAACCCTTTCTAAGATCTCCCCTTCCTCTACAATACATGACCTTTCAAGGACATTCTCTAATTCCCGCACATTGCCGGGCCAGTGGTAGCTCATCAACTGATTCATGACATCCCTTGATACCCCTTTAATTTGCCTCCCAATAGATTTGCTTATCTTTTTTAAGAAGTACTCAACAAGGAGTGGTATATCTTCTTTTCTTTCCCGTAAGGGAGGAAGATAAATATGTACCACGCTTAACCTATAAAAAAGGTCAAGCCTGAATTCGTTATTTTCCATCTTTTTCTTAAGGTCTTGATTGGTGGCAGCTAGAATACGTACGTCGACTTCTATAGGCTTGTTACCGCCAACACGCTCAAACTTCTTTTCTTGCAAAACTCTCAGTAACTTGACCTGCATCGATGGCGATATATCACCTATTTCGTCTAAGAATAAGGTTCCACCATCGGCATATTCAAACTTTCCTTTTTTGGTTTTGTAAGCTCCGGTGAAAGCCCCTTTCTCATAACCAAATAATTCACTTTCGAGCAAAGTCTCTGAGAGCGCACAACAATTGATTCCAACAAAAAGTTTATTCTTTCTCGGACTGTTATAATGAATGGCTTTTGCGATAAGTTCCTTCCCTGTGCCAGTTTCCCCCATGATGAGAACCCTTGCATCTGTGGGGGCCACCTTCTTAATAAGCTCAAATATTTCTTGCATCTTGTAGTTCTTACCTATTATGTTTTCGAAAGAATACTTTTGGTCAACCTCATTTCGTAGCTGTTTTAGTTCCTCTAATACTTCCCTTTCTTTAAGAACTCTTTCTATTACAAGTAATAAGGCCTCAGGATCGAAGGGTTTCTGGATGTAATCAGAGATCCCACTTTTTATTGCCTTAACTGCTGAAGGAATGGTACCATAAGCAGTCATTATTATGCCAGAAATTCCATGGTCAATAAGTTTTGCTTCCTCAAAGAGAGATAGCCCATCCATGTCTGGCAACCTCATATCGGTGAGTAGCACATCGAAGGGTTTGGTCTTCAGTTTATTTATGGCATCTCTCGCGCAATCACTTATTTCAACTTCGTAGTTATAGTTTTCTAAAATTGCCTTTATGTGGCGACAGAAGGACATATGATCATCTACAACCAGAATTGCCTTTCCCATATGTTAAACCTCAACTTAGTTATGTTGAAGGGGTAGCAAAACTACTATTGTCGTCCCTTTTTTCCCATCGCTCTCGGCCCAAATACTTCCTCCATGGGCTGCAATTACCCTTGAAGCAAAGGATAGGCCTAATCCAGTTCCTTTAGGTTTTGTAGTGAAGAAAGGGTGGAAGATTTTGTCAAGGTGTTCTTTAGGTATTCCTTTCCCAGTGTCCTTAAAGGCAATCCTTGCGTATTTCCCTTGAGCTTGAACAACACCTTGACTGATGTGGAGATATCCTCCTTCCGGCATTGCCTCAATGGCGTTGTGGATGATATTTCTGAAAGCCTGCCCAAGGAGAAGAGCGTCCACATCAGCAGGCGGAATGTTGCCCGATCCGTCAAGTGATACTACAATATTGCTTTTAGATGCAATTGGGAGAAAATCATCTACTACTTCTTTAAGGATCTGTTCCAGGCTCTGGATTGTTCGAGATAGTTTTAGAGTCTTTGTGTAATTTAACACATCGGTGATCATTCTTTCCAAATCTTTGCTGTTTTCTAAAGCCTCATCTATTAGCCTTATGAATTCAGCCTCTTTGCTACATCCATTAGATTCAAGTAAAACATTATTACCAGATGTTGATTTATCTTTAAGAGCCATTTGCATTCTTCTGAGAGCAACGTATATCTGACTAAGGGGTGTTCTTATTTGGTGTGCTATTGCACTCGAAAATTCTCCTAGCAAAGCTAATTCCTTTGATTTTGCAATTTCAGCCTCCAGCAATTTCTTTACGGTAATGTCATTGCAAACTGCTTCTAGTCCAAGTATACGTCCATTTGGATCCTTATCTGGATACATGTTCATTTGCAATACGAGCTTTTCATTTCTTGAGTTAATGATAGCAAATTCCTTATTCTCCACTCGATCAACATTACCTTTTAAAATGGAACGGATTGTGCTCTTTAGCATATACCTATCTTCTGGAACAACCAGATCTAATGGATTAATTTTGCCTGTATAGAACAGTTCCCTATCATACCCAGTCTTCAGTTCCATCGTCCTATTTACAAAGATGAAATACCCTTTAAGATTTAGCCTGAAAACCAATAGATGAGCATTTTCTAAATCCAGATCCCTCCTGTCAAACAGCTGATCAGGGTGTATGGCCCTCTCGGCTATCTTTTTTTCAAGAAAAGCACTAAAATCCTGTGCAGAAGAGTATATCTGGCTATTTCTGAGTGAAATCGCAGCTGCGTCGGCAAGGCCCTTTGCGATCTCCACATCATCAACGGAGAATCTCTTGTTCTTATCACCACTACATAAGAGCAAGACACCTAATAGGTCTTTTCTCAGTTTTAGGGGGACTCCTACGAGGGAATAGATTCCCAATGGCTTAAGCCCTTTAATTATAGGGAAAGGCAACCTTTGCGTATTTCCTAGGTCCCTTATTAGCATGGCTCTTTTCGTGGCCTCAAAGTATCGTAAGAGATATCTGAGAACACTATCTTCGATTGTTTCATACACACTGATTTTTTCCTCTCCAGGCCTATTTTTTGATAATACAACTAAAGGGGTCGTGCTTCTTGATAAAAGAAATATGGTACCCTTAGAGCCGAGAGTTGGGGCTGCGGCCTTTACTATGGACCTTAGGGTTTCTCCTAGATCCAAGGTTTCAGAAAAGTGTGAAATCGAGTCAAGCAAAAATCTCAATTTACTTCTCTCACGTTTTGTCTGGTCATATAAAAACAAATTCTCTAATGCCGCTGCAATTATACTGCTTATTCCAGACAGTAACCTCATTGTATCGTTAGCGTATTCCCTGCAATCCTTGAGAAGTAAAACTAGATAACCTTTTGCAGCCCCTTTTATGGAGAGAGGACTTAATACTGCTCTTTTATAGGCATGTACTTCTTTGTTGGTTCCTGTAGTGCTATGTTCAGCGAGTAGATCTACAACAACAGCTTTTTCGTTATTTTCTTTGGTTTTCTTCATAATCTCATTATAAATTAGAGCGAAATCCCTCTTGCGAATAGAGTAGCTCTTGAAAACGAGCTGTAGATCCCCTCTTGCAGGCAACTTCCAGAAAATTAACATGCCGTGACATGCAAAAATTCCAATTATCTTTGATTCTATTTTCTTGAAGAATGTATATGAACTAGGCCCTTCGGCTATGTATGTAGAGATCGCAGTGATTGCATACAGCTGTTTGCTGACGTCATACAGAAACCTGATGTTTTCTTTATTTGTAGTTTGTATTCTATTGATTTCAGTGAGTAATTCAGCTTCTCTGTTTTGGAGGATAGATGTTTTCAATTTAATCGCCAAAACTTTGGCAAATGTGTAAAGGTTGGGGAGGAGATATAGTGGTATCGACTGTAGATTCAGACCTAGATACAATAGACCTATGTTTGTATTTCCATCATTTAACAGTATGGTAAATGCTTTGTGGGTTTTGGGATAGTTGACTTTCATTATAGACCTTGAGTAAGTTATATCCAACAGCCAGGAATCAACATAAATGCTTAACTCATCAGTAATGGAGTCTTTGTATGCATATGCCAAGGGAACTATCGTTGTCTTATCGAAATAGATTATGTTAGCGAATCTGATCTGTTCTACGCTACATATGTGTTTCAAAGCCATCTCGAGAAGAGTATCTAAGTCACTACATTTAAAAAGGGAATCCAAAAAATATGCAAGGTTGCTACTCTTTCTTAAAGAAGGCTTGTATTTAGTCATGTTTTTCTCCTTGTCGTCAAAGGCAACCAAGAGTAACGTAGTAAGTAGTTATGGCAGCCGGCAAATCAAAGACCAAGCAATTAAGCTATCCTCCTCACAGGACGAGTTTAGTCCGGTATTAAGTAAATGTCAAGCTGGCGTACGGGTTATCCTGCTCTGGGCTGTCCCAAGGCCACGAGAGGGCCATCAAGGAGACCCCTCTAGATCAAACGCACAGGGGGATCTGGATAACGGGATTACCATGGGGGTAGCGGGTTAAGTTTTCTTGGGAAAAGGGTGTTTGCCTTTGGTACAAGTGCTCTCATGGATGACTAAGGTCGGACCGGAAAAGCGAATAATGCCTTTCCCCAAAAATCTATTCTTCCTCTCCCTTTGCTCTGATCCAAACATCCTTGGGCAGGGCAGTTTCAAAGGCAAGCTCTGCTGCCTTGATAATGGCCACAGCTATGACACAGCTTGGGTGGCACCCTGCGTCTTGGGCTGAGATATATACAGGGTTTTTTGTTATGGGTGAAAAGATCTCCCTCAGACCAAGAGAGCTCAAAAGCCTGGCCATGGTCTGGATATGCTTGCATTCACTTCCATGTATGGAGATTTCCACCTTATCCCTTGAACTCCTCTTTGCCCGAACATAACATTCAAAGCCACATATACCTGGAGCCACATGTAGGCTGATTTCCCTTTCCATACCCAAGATTTTATATCATATAGATCCAAGGGCCACAAGAATTCCAATAACGGGCAGAAGGCCCTCTATATTTTTCTGCCCTATGGGTCTTGTTCCATGACTGAATTACCGGTTTGAGATAGAATGCCCTTGACTTTTTGTGATGGAACCTGATATAAATAAGATAAGCGGGCATAGCTCAGCTGGTAGAGTACAAGCTTCCCAAGCTTGGTGTCGCGGGTTCGAATCCCGTTGCCCGCTCCAAAGGCAGAGAAATCTGCGGGCAATTGCCCGCTTTTTTATTAACGAGGTCGCCTATGAGATCCGCTGAATCAATAGTTCAGGCAACCTGGGATCTACTCACACCTGTTATAGAGGCCAATGGGTTTGAGCTAATAGAGGTGGAATTTTTGGTCCAGCGGGGGAGCTGGATACTGAGACTTTACATAGATAGAGAAGGCGGTCTGACAGTGGAAGACTTGGCCCTATTGAGCGAAGAGCTGGGCCATATCCTGGATGTGGAGGATCTTGTGGATAGGAGATACAACTTGGAGGTATCTTCCCCCGGTTTGGATAGGCCCCTTAGGAGGGAAAAGGACTTTAAAAAGTTCATAGGAGAGACAATAAAGGTGACCCTGAAAGAGCCCTTGATGGGGAGAAAGAACTTCAAAGGGATCTTGCGGGTCGTGGATGCCGGGAATATAACCTTAGAGGCCTCTGGCCAGATGTTTACATTAGAATTGAGCAATGTTAAGAAGGCTAATTTGATATATAATTTCGATAAAATTGTCCATCAACGGAGTTGAGATGATAGGGGAACTAAAGAGGGTTATCGACCAAGTTGCGAGAGAAAAGGGGGTAGACCACCGAGTGCTGGTCAAGACCCTTGAGGACGCAGTAAAGACAGCTGCCAAGAAGGTCTTTGGTCCTAACTTTGAGTTAGAGGTAAGATATAATGACGAGTTAGGAGAGATTGAAGTCTTTGAGTTCAAAGAGGTGGTAAAAGACGTAAAGGATCCCAATTTGGAGATCTCCTATGAGGAGGCCAAGAAAATAGATCCCGAATGTGAGATGGGTGACAGTCTTGGGATCAAAATGGGACTTGAAAGATTCAGTCGTATAGCAGCTCAAACTGCCAAACAGGTCATAATACAGAGATTGAGGGAAGCAGAGAGGAACATCATATACACGGATTTCAAGGACAGGAAAGGTGAAATAGTAAACGGTATAGTGCAAAGGATAGACAGGGGTTCTATTATGGTAAACTTGGGGAGGACCGAGGCAGAACTCCCTGTCTCTGAGCAGATACCCAACGATACATATAAGCAAGGGGATAGAATACGGGCCTATATTTTGGATGTGAAGCAGTATAGCAAAGGTCCACAGATAATACTTTCAAGGACTCACCCCAATTTCTTGGCAGCCTTATTTGAGGCAGAGGTCCCTGAGATAGCAGAAGGGATTGTGAAGATAGTCCAAGTGGTAAGAGAGCCCGGGAGCAGGGCAAAGATAGCAGTTACAAGCAAGGATCCGGACGTGGATCCTGTGGGTGCCTGTGTTGGGCTCAGGGGGACAAGGGTCCAGGCAGTGGTTCAGGAATTGAGAGGGGAAAAGATAGACATAGTGGTGTGGGACAAAGACCCGGCCAGGTTCGTCTGCAATGCCCTTGCTCCAGCAGAGATAGTGAGGGTGGTAGTGGACGAAGGCAGAAGGTCCATGGAGGTGGTTGTTCCCGATGATCAGTTGTCCCTTGCCATAGGAAAGCGTGGCCAGAATGTGAGGCTGGCCGCCAGGCTCACGGGATGGAATCTGGACGTGATAGATGAAAGCACCTATAGCAAGAGACTCAGGGAAGGGTATGAGTCCTTGATCTCCATAAAGGGAATAAACGAGGCCCTGGCAGCAGAACTCACGCAATATGGATACCGCTCGGCGAGGGAATTGAGTCTGGCATCGCCTTCGGATCTGGCTCTTATCCCAGGCATTGATGAAGAGATAGCAAAGGAGCTTATAGTCCAGGCAAGGGAGTATGTCATAAGAAAGGAATCGGGCGAGCTGGAGAAGTGACCAAAGATATGCACATACCCATTAGGACCTGTGTCAGTTGCGGAAAAAAGAGGCCCAAGGGTGAACTCTTGAGGTTTGTAGGGGATGATCGTGGCAGGGCCTTTTGGGATAGGAGAAAGGATCATCCGGGAAGAGGGTCATATGTGTGCAACTCCTGGGAGTGCCTGAATATACTGAAGAAGAGGAAAAGATCCCTTTCTAAGACCTTGAGGAGAGAGATAAAAGAGGTAATACTACCAGAGGCCTTACCCTGTGGCCCAGAAAATGTTTTTGGGGGGATGAATGTCTAATATGCGTTTGTATGAGTTGGCCAGACAGCTAAATATGGATAGCGTAGAGCTCCTGAACCGACTAAAGGCAGGGGGTCTGGAACTCCCTAACACAATGGTCATCTTAGATGAGAACACTTTAAGGAAGGCAAGGGAGATTGTTTCAGGAGAGCCCTCCCCAAAAGGCGGCCATGTGGAAGAGACGAGGGTAAGGCCAGGAGTGATCAGAAGGAGGAAGATTAGAACGGAAAGGGAGGAGGCGGGGGCAGAAGAGATTCCTTCGGAGCCAAAGGCAAAAGAAGAAGAGATTTTGGAAGAGTCCAAGGAGATGGTGGAGAGGGAAAAGGAGGAGGCTTTTATCCAACCGGAGGAAGTTCTGCCGGAGGAGGAAGAGGAAAAGGGATCCCAAGAAAAGTTGGAGGCCAGGGAGGAGGCCGTTGAGGGCATAGAAAGGGCAGAGGAGCGGACCAAGGAGGAGAAAAAGGAGAAAAAGAAGGCCAAACCAAAACCCTTCAAACACAAGAAGAAGCCCAAGAAAAAATTTGATGAGCCTGCAAAGATTATCAGAAGGCCTGAACCTGAGCCCCCTAAGGAGGTAGAGTTACCACCCCCTGAGCTCCAGAGGGAAGAGTTGGCCCAGCCCCAAGAGGCTTCGGCCGTTCCAGATGAGATTCAGGTACCTGAGCCTTCCCCTGAATTTGAAGCCCCTAAAGAGATTGGGATAGAGAAGGATTTGGAAGAGCTATTCCAGGAAGGGGGGCAGGACATCGTGCCTGTGGAGCTGGTTACCTTTGAATCCCCCATTAGGCCACCCAAGAAGAAGAAAGAGAAGAAGAAAGAGCAGCCTGAGGAGAGGGAGCCCCTGAGGGCCGTCAAGAAGGTCAAGAAGATGGAGATCTATGAGAGGGATGAGCTATACGAGGGCAAGATGAGGGCCCGAAAGGAGAAAAAGAAGGAGAAGAAACCCCTTCCTCCGCCCATCCCGAAAGAGCTACCAAAACCCGTCCAGGAGGTGAAACCTGAAATCGAGGGGAGGCCGGGCAAGAAAAGGATAAAGATGGGAGAGGCCATTGTAGTAGGGGATCTTGCCAAGGCAATGGGGGTCAAGGCCGCCGACCTCATCAAGAAGTTATTGGAAATGGGGATCCTTGCCACAATAAATCAGGCCCTGGACTATGAGACAGCCGCCCTCCTTGCCGATGAATATGGCTGTGAGGTGGAACAAATCACCTTTAAAGAGGAAGAATTTCTCCAGGAGGAACCTGATAAGGAAGAGGACCTGAGATCAAGACCCCCTGTGGTAACTGTGATGGGCCATGTGGACCATGGGAAGACAACGCTATTGGATTACATACGCAAGACAAAGGTAGCGGAGGCCGAGTCCGGGGGCATAACACAGCACATAGGGGCCTACTATGTAAAGACAGAGCAAGGGGGGGTGGTCTTCCTGGATACCCCAGGCCATGAGGCATTTACTGCAATGAGGGCAAGGGGTGCCAGGGTCACGGATATCATAGTGCTGGTGGTGGCGGCAGATGACGGTGTCATGCCCCAGACCAGGGAGGCCATAAACCATGCAAAGGCGGCCAATATACCCATAGTGGTTGCCATTAACAAAATAGACAAACCCAATGCGAATCCCGAAAGGGTGAAGAGGCAGTTGGCAGAGCTTGGCCTCATACCTGAGGAGTGGGGAGGGGATGTAATATTTGGAAACATCTCTGCTAAGACCGGCCAAGGGGTGGATGAACTTTTGGGGCTGATCCTGCTCCAGGCAGAGGTGATGGAGCTGAAGGCAAATCCCAACAAGAGGGCGAAGGGAGTGATAATAGAGGCCAGATTGGATAAGACCAAGGGCCCCGTTGCCACTGTCCTCGTAAAGGAAGGCACCTTGAAGGTGGGGGACTATTTTGTAGCTGGAGAGGTCTATGGAAGGGTTAGGGCCATGTTCGACCACAAAGGGACACGGATAAAGATAGCCGGCCCAAGTATACCCGTGGAGATATATGGGATGCCCGAGGTCCCCAATGCAGGGGACGAGCTGGTGGTGACCCCTGATGAGAAGACTGCTAAGGCCTTAGGGGAGCACAGAAGGTCCAAAGCCAAAGAGAAAGAGTCCTTCAAGGTGAAAGCCGTCTCCATGGAAGAGCTGATGGAGAAGATCCGCCAGGGTGAGGCCAAGGAGCTGAATGTGGTCTTGAGGGCAGATGTCCAAGGTTCCTTAGAGGCCATAAACGATTCCCTACTCAAGATAAGTAAGGACGATGTAAGGGTAAAAGTGATCCATTCAGGAACTGGGGCCATAACAGAGTCAGATGTGATGTTGGCATCGGCCTCCAATGCCATTATCCTGGGCTTTAATGTGAGGGCGAATCCCAGGGCAAAGGAATTGGCAGAACAAGAGAAGGTCCAGGTGAGGTACTATGATGTGATCTTTGTCCTACTGGAGGACATGGAAAAGGCCATCAAGGGGATGCTGGAGCCTGTATATGAGGAGAAGATCCTGGGTCAGGTGGAGGTACTCCAGACCTTTAAGGTGCCCAAGGTGGGTGTGGTGGCAGGTTCTATAGTGAGGAGTGGGATCGCAAGAAGGAATGCTAAGGTAAGGATCATTAGGGACGGCGTGGTCATCCACGAGGGAACGATTGCTTCCCTTAAGAGGTTCAAAGACGATGTAAGAGAAGTACAAGAGGGTATGGAATGCGGGATAGGACTGGATAGGTTCCAGGACATAAAAGTAGGGGATATCTTCGAAGTATATGCATTAGAAGAAGTGGAGCAATAGGTGATAATTGGAACATTGAAAATGGTTTTCCATCTCCCTGAGAATCATTCCCTCAAGGAAAAAAGGAGGATTGCCAAGAGCATCTCAAGTAAGGTCAGGTCGAAATTTAATGTCTCTATAGCTGAAATAGGTAGCAATGATAAATGGCAACTTCTTGAATTAGGTATTGTGACAGTGGGAAATGACAGGCAGTTTATTGATAGGAGCATAAATAGCGTAATCAACTATATTGACTCCATGTATATAGCTCCGGTTGTTTCCACGGATGTAGAGATAATAAGCGTTTAAGAGATGCTATGAAACCGAAAAGATCTACACGTTTAGGCGAAGAGATTTTAAAAGAGCTCTCTTTAATTTTGATTGAGAGACTGAGTGATCCCCGACTGAAAGATGTAACATTTACCCATGTGAAGATGACAGAAGACCTCAGAACCGCCAAGGTGTATTTTAGCACTCTGGGAGGTCTGGAAAAAGTGAAAGAGGCCCAAAGTGGCCTTGCCTCTGCAAAAGGGTTCATTAAAAGGGAGATTGGGCTGAGGATGTCCTTGAGGTATGTGCCTGAGCTCCTCTTTTTTTATGACGAGACCTTTGAGTACGGTAGTAGGATAGAGAAGATCTTCCAAAAGATAAGCGATGAGGACAGGCACAGGGATTAGTGAAGTAGTCCAAAGGATTAGGGAATACAACTCCTTTTTTCTGGTGTCTCATGTGGACCCAGATGGAGATGCAATGGGCTCTCTCCTTGGGCTCAGCCTTGGGCTCCTCTCTTTGGGGAAAGAGGTCTGGTCTTATTGTCATAGGCCTCCAAGGCCTCCTCTTTCAAGGCTTCTTGGGGTAGAGCTATTGAAGACTCAGCTACCAGAAGACCTAAGAAGATATGCCTGCGTTGTATTGGACTGTGCAAGCAAAGAGAGGCTTGGGCTTGTGAGGAACAGAATGGGTGAATTCTTGTTTCTGATAAATATAGACCACCACATCACCAACCAGGGCTTTGGGGATCTCAACTGGATTGAGCCAACGGCATCCTCTGTGGGAGAAATGCTCGTAGGACTCTTAAGGGAACTTGGGGTAGAATTCCATGAAGGGATATCAGAAAACCTCTACTATGCAATCCAGACAGATACAGGGGGGTTTAGATTTGATAATACAACTCCCAAGGCTATGGCCGAGGCCTTTTACCTCATGGAGAAGGGTATGAGGCCCTGGAATCTCTACAGGAGGACCTCTAAGGCCTTGAGACTCGGGAAGTTGAGACTCCTATGTCATGGCCTGGATACCCTTCAATATCTGGATGGAGGGGATGTACTCTTTGTGGCCCTGACCAAAGAGATCTTCCAGAGGATAGGAGTAGATCCAGAGGAGGCAGAGGACCTCTCTGATATCTACAGGTCCCTTGAAGGGGTTGAGGTGGTGGTGGTGGCAAGGGAGGTGGAGTCGGGTCACTTCAAATTTAGCATGAGATCCAATGGAGGTGTAGATCTATCGAAGGTGGCCGTTGCCTTCGGTGGGGGAGGTCACAGATCTGCAGCAGGCTTTGAATATCTGGGAGGGTACCAAGATGTGCTCCATAGGCTTTCCTCCCTCATAAGGGAGGCCAAGATCTCATTTGGGTGATGGAAGGGATCCTGCTAATAAACAAGACCGAAAGATGTACCTCCTTTGACCTGGTTAAAAGGGTAAAGAGGGCCCTTGGGATAAAGAAGATTGGACACGGTGGGACCCTGGATCCCTTTGCAAAGGGGTTGCTGATACTTTTGCTGGGAAAGGGCACAAGGTTATTCGGGTATATCTCAGAGTTAGACAAGTCCTACACGGGCACTGTGATATTGGGGGTGGAGACAGACACCTATGACAGAGAGGGTAACATCCTTTTCAAAAACGAAGGATTTGTCCCCCTACGGGAGGAAATTGAAGAGCAGATCTCTTCCATGATGGGGAAGGTCCTTCAGAGTCCTCCCAAGTTTTCTGCGATAAAGATAAACGGAAAGAGGGCATATGAGCTTGCCAGAAAGGGGTTTGATTTCAGCCCAAAACCGAGGGAGGTGATGATATACGATATCTGGTTAATGGAATACAAGTATCCATATTTGACCCTAACCGTAAAGGCAGGTAAGGGTTTCTATATGAGGAGTTTTGCCCATGAGCTGGGGAAGAGGCTTGGGACAGGGGCACATCTGTATGGGCTCATCAGGAATAGCATAGGCCCCTTTACTTTGGAAGATGCGGTGGACTCAGACCAGATTGAGGTGAAAAAGGAAGAGCTCCCCAAAAGGCTATTGCCGTTAGAAAGGGTTGTGGAGATGATAGAAGAATACAAAAACAAGGAGGAGAAAATTGGCCTATACAAAAGAGATCAAGAGAGAGATCATAGAGAGGTTTAAGGGTCACGAAAAGGACACGGGTTCTTCAGAGGTCCAAGTGGCTCTATTAACCCATAGGATTAACTATCTTACAGAGCACCTGAAATTTCACAAAAAGGATTACCACTCCAGGAAGGGACTTCTGGAGCTGGTTTCCAGGAGAAAGGCCCTTTTGGAATACCTGAAATCAAAGGACCAGTCCAGGTATTCCAGCCTCATAGAGGCCCTTGGACTGAGGAAGTAAGGGAGAAAAGAACCTATGATAAAGGACTTGAGTTGTGATGTGGGTGGAAAATCCATCCACATAGAGGTGGGAAGGGTTGCCAGACAGGCAGGGGGCTCTGCTGTGGTGGCAATGGGGGAGACCGTGGTCCTGGTGACGGCGGTTTGCTCCTGGGAGCCGAGATCGGGCGTAGATTTTGTGCCCCTTACCGTGGAATACCAGGAGATGTCCTATGCAGGAGGAAGGATCCCGGGCAACTTCTTTAGGAGGGACATGGGAAGGCCCAGCGAGCAAGAGATCCTGGTCTCAAGACTCATAGACAGGCCCATAAGGCCCCTATTCCCCCATGGGTTTAATATGGAGACCCAGGTGATAGCCTCTGTGCTCAGCACTGACAAAGAGAATGAGGCAGATATCTTGGCCATCCTCGGGGCCTCTGCTGCCCTGAATGTCTCAGAGATCCCCTTTGAAACACCCATAGCTGCGGTGAGGGTAGGTAGGATAGATGGGAGGCTAAAAATAAATCCCACGAGATCTGAACAGGGGGCCTCTGACCTGAACCTGGTGGTGGCAGGAAACAAAAACGGCATAGTGATGGTGGAAGGTGGGGCCAATTTTCTGTCCGAAGGAGAGATAGTGGAGGCACTCTTTTATGCCCATGAGAGCATCAAACCCCTTATCCAGATCCAAGAGGCCTTAAGGGAAGAGGTGGGCAAGGAGAAGAGACCCTTTGAAAGGGAGGGAGAGGGACTGGATGAGCTCTTAGAGGAACTGGAATCAGAAGGGGTTCCCCTGTTAAGGGAGGTAGTCCTCACACCCAAAAAGAAGGAGAGGGGGGCCAAGAGGCAGGAGGTGACCAAAAGGATCCTGGAATCCCTTGGGGTAAGGTATGAGGGGAAAGAGGCCCTTATCTTGGCCGGCCTTTCTGAGCTGGAAAAGAGGCTTGTAAGGGAGATGATCCTCAAGGAAAAAAGGAGGATAGATGGTAGGTCCTTCACTGAGGTGAGACCCATAGACTGCATGGTGGGGATACTCCCAAGGGTGCATGGTTCTGCCCTGTTTACAAGGGGAGAGACCCAGGCCCTTGTGGTGACCACCTTGGGCACTGAGTTTGATGAACAGAGGGTGGAGAGCATCTATGGTGATTACACAAGATATTTCATGTTCCATTATAACTTTCCGCCCTTTTCTGTGGGGGAGGTGAGGAGGCTCAGTGGTCCTGGGAGGCGGGAGATAGGCCATGGAGCCCTTGCCCAGAGAGCGCTTTCTCCTGTGATGCCTTCACACGAGAAGTTTTCCTATTGCGTTAGGGTAGTAAGCGAGATACTGGAGTCCAACGGATCCTCATCCATGGCAAGTGTATGCGGAGGGTCCCTCTCACTTATGGATGCAGGTGTTCCCATAAAAGAGGCTGTGGCAGGTGTTGCCATGGGGCTTGTGATAGAAGGTGATGATGTGGCAGTGCTCACAGATATCATAGGGGACGAGGATCACTATGGTGATATGGACTTCAAGGTGGCAGGTACAAAGGATGGAGTAACTGCGCTCCAGATGGATATAAAGACATCGGGAATCACCAGGGAGGTATTAGAAAGGGCCCTAAACCAAGCCAGGGAGGCAAGACTCTTCATCCTGGACAAGATGAACAATACGATTCCAAGGGCAAGGGCAGAGGTCTCCAAATATGCCCCATATGTTACCACCATCACCATAAAACCCGAGAGGGTAAGGGACATAATAGGCCCGGGGGGTAAGACAGTGAGGGATATATGCAGTAACTCCAACTGCAAGATAGAACTCTCTGACGATGGAAAGGTACTCATAGCAGGTCCTGACAAGGCCTCCGTGGAAAAGGCCATAGAGCTCATAAAGGCCCTTACAAAGGAGGCTGAGCCCGGCAAGATCTATACGGGAAAGGTGGTCAAGATCACAGACTTTGGTGCCTTTGTGGAGATCCTTCCCGGTGTGGATGGCCTTATACACATCTCACAACTGGACAAAAAGAGGATTGCAAAGGTCTCTGATGTCCTAAAAGAGGGGGATGAGGTGGTGGTGAAGGTACTGGAGATAGATCAGGAAGGGAGGGTCAGGCTTTCCAGAAAGGCCGTGTTGGAGGAACTGGGGGAAGATGTATAGTAAGAGTGTTCTGAGCAATGGGATTGTGGTGGCCACAGAGACCTTGCCCCAGAGCCACTCTGTGGCCCAGGCCATATGGCTAAAGATAGGCTCAAGGGACGAAGGGGATGAAGAGCAGGGGCTCTGTCATATGCTTGAGCATATGGTCTTTAAGGGGACATCGGCCAAATCTGCTCAAGAGATCGCAAAGGAGCTGGATTCCATAGGCGGAGTATCTGATGCTCTTACCGGAAAGGAATCCGTCTGTTTCTATGTAAAGGTCCTACCAAAGCATCTCCGGATCGCCTCTGAGATCCTGCTGGAGATCCTGTCTAACCCAAGGTTTGATCCATTGGATCTGGAGTTGGAAAAGGGGGTAGTACTTCAGGAGTTGATCTCAGTGGAGGAGTCCCCTGAGGAGTACATATATGACCTACTGGGGGAGGCCATGTTCCAAGGACATCCCCTGGGAAGACCTATCATAGGCCAAAAGGAGCTTCTGAGTTCCATTAAGAGGGAGGATTTGTTTTGCTTTTGGGACAGACACCTTTATGGCTCCAATATCTTGGTCTCGGTGAGTGGAAGGGTATCCCATCAAGAGGTAATGGATTTGCTCTCCCCCAGGCTATCTGCCTTTAAGGGGAACGGTCAATCCCCCAAAAGGATAAGGCCTGACTTTTGTCCCAATAGAAGGGTCCTAAAGAGGGATCTCTCCCAGGTACATGTGGCATTGGGTTTCGAGGCCCCTTCCATAAGAGATAGTACACGCCTTCCCGCTGCCCTTTTAAACTGCATCCTGGGCGGGAACATGAGTAGCAGGTTGTTTCAGAGGGTGAGGGAGAGGGAGGGGTTGGTCTATTCCATATACAGTTCCTACTATCCCTATTCTGATACTGGGGTCTTTTCTGTGTATTTTGCCACAGAAAAGGAGTCTGCCGATACGGTATTTCGAATCCTAAAGGAAGAGATCTTGAAACTCTTAAAGGAGGGTGTAACAGAAGAGGAGCTGGCCCACGCAAAGGATTATTCTATCGCAAGCATATATCTGGGGACAGAGACCCCTGAAAGCTACATGTTTAGAAATGCCAAGTCAGAGATACACCTGGGCAGATATATATCCATAGAGGAGATAGAGAAAAGGATCACAGGGGTAAACCTTGAGCAGATCACGGAGGTGGCAAGGCTCTTATTCAAAGATAGGCCTGCCATCTCTATGATAGGACCCATCACAGAGGATGACCTCCCAAAGGACTTTTAAAGGAGAAGCCCCTCCCATCCCAATAAAGGTCAAAAGGCTCAGAGGAGATAATCCCCTTCCCCGATACGAGACAGAGGGCTCTTCGGGCATGGACCTGAGGGCAAGCCTGGAGGAGGAAAAGGTGATCTTGCCCGGAGAATATGAACTGATCCCCACCGGCATAGCCATATCTATGCCCAGGGGCCTGGAGGCGCAGGTGCGGCCGCGCAGTGGCCTTGCCTTTAGGCACGGCATAGGACTACTCAACAGCCCCGGGACCATAGACTCTGACTATAGGGGGGAGATAGGTGTTATACTTATCAACTTTGGGAAGGAGCCCTTTGTGGTGAAAAATGGAGATAGGGTTGCCCAACTGGTCTTTTCAAAGGTTGTAGAGGTGCGGGTCCAAGAGGTCCAGGAATTGGACGAGACCATCAGGGGGGAGGGTGGCTTTGGACACACGGGGAAGGACTGATAGGGCCTTCTTTTCGAAGAAGAGCTACTATGTGTGTTCTGTGTGCGGAAAGGATGTACCCTTTTGCTGGAGGTGCAGGTGTGGGTTTATGATCTGCAACAGATGTATGGAAGAGAATCTATGGGGTATGACCTGTAGTGGGGTCCTGTGGGAATGCCCGGATTGCGGGAGATACAATCCCTTTTGATCTACACATCAGGAGGTGCTCCCATGGTGAGGAAGTTCTTCATAACCCTGCTCTTAGCCCTTTTGAGCCTCTCCTGTGCAGAGGTTCCCTTTACCCAAAGAAAGGCCCTAAGGCTTGTCTCTGATCAGCAGCTCTTGAGTATGAGCTTCCAAGAGTACAGAGAGGTCCTAAAGAGGTCTAATCTCAGCAAGGACCCCCAGAAGGTGGAATCCTTGAGGGGGGTTGGGCAAAGGATATCCAGGGCAGCAGAGGAATTCCTGAGAAGGGCCGGCCTCCAACACAAGATCGCCAATTACAAATGGGAGTTTAGCCTCATAGAGGATCCAAAGGTGGTGAATGCCTGGTGCATGCCAGGAGGCAAGGTTGCAGTCTATACAGGTATCCTAAGGTATACAAGAGACGAAAAAGGGCTTGCGGTGGTCTTGGGACATGAGATCGCCCATGCCATACTTGAACATGGGAATGAGCGCATGAGCCAAGGGCTGCTCATCCAGATGGGTGGGATAGCATTGTCCGCAGCCTTGGCGAACCGGCCTCAGGAGACCAGAAACCTATTTAATCAGGTATACGGGGTCACGGCCTCCCTTGGTCTGGTCCTCCCTTATAGCAGGATCCAGGAGGAAGAGGCAGATAGGGTGGGTCTCATACTCATGGCAATGGGGGGTTATGATCCAAGTTCTGCCATCGAGTTTTGGGAGAGGATGAAAAAGGAAGAAGGCCCAAAGACACCTGAATTTTTGAGCACCCACCCCCTTCCAGAGACGAGAATGGCCTATATTAGGGCCTACATCCCTGAGGCCATGAAGTATTTCAGGCCTCACGTAAATTAGGGACAAGTCAAAAAGGGTAGGAGCTTTTTCTATTCAGAATGGACTTACAGAAGGGGAGAGAAAATGCTGATAGAAGAAGAGTGCATCCCCTGTATCCTCAATATGACATTGAATGGCCTAAAGACGACACTAAAGGAAAAGAGAGTATATAGATATGTCTTCCACGAAATTGTAAAGAGAGTTATGGGACATGAGGAGATCTGGAATTTTACCAGTGCAGAAATAGTAGAAAAAGCCTTGAATCTGTTATGTGAGTTAACCTCAATAACTGACCCTTTTTATACATTAAAAAGAGAGACAAACTTAAAACTTATGCGCTACTATTCAACTCTCTGGGAAATTTTAGACTCGGAAAGTGACCCAGTTTTTTTGGCATTTAAACTTGCAATCATTGGTAATGTCATCGATACTATGGTGCAGACTGACTATGGATGTATAGTTCAGGATATAGTCTTAAAAGCTAAAACATTGCGGGTAAACGAGAAAAAGTATAAAACGCTAATTCAAAAGATTTCCACTGCCAATAAAATCTTATATATTGGCGATAATTCAGCGGAGGCCATATTGGACATGGCCTTTATAGAGGTTTTAAAAAGAAATTACAGCCTTGATGTAACATATGTGGTTAGAAATGAGCCTGTCTTAAATGATGTAACAATAGATGATGCAATAGAAATAGGATTAAATAGAATTGCAACTGTTATTACAAATGGAATAAAAGGTCCTCTGCCAGGTGTGATCTTGAAGAGGTGTTCAGAGGAGTTTTTTAGGCATTTTGACGGATCTGATCTGGTGATAGTAAAGGGAGGAGGTAATGTGGAGACTCTCTCTGAAGAGCTCTCCTTAAACGAGAGGGTCTTTTTTCTCCTTATGTGTAAGTGCAGGGTGCATGAAAGGTTTTTAGAGGTCCCCCTTGGGGAGGCCGTGATATGGAATGGGCCATTTCCCAATAGCCAAGCTCCTACCAGATAGACTCAAGGCATTTACGGCAAACCTAAGTTATCTTTCTTTCTCCTTCCTTCTCGTCTACTCCTTTGGATATGTATTTCACGGGGTGCTTAGCAGAAAGATAGGGCCGATCAGTTACGGGGAATTTAGCGCCATATATGCCCTTTTGGTAGCCCTTTCTCGTCCTGCGGGTATACTTGTAAGTGCGGTGGCACGCATCTCTTTAGGGATTGACGAAACAGACGAAAGGGGGGCCCAAGTGCTCCATGTCTCCAAAAGGCTGGCCCTGATCTCCTCAACATTTTTTGCCCTCATTCCCATCTGTCTTTATCCCTTTTTGAGGACATGGCTTAAGGTCCAGGGGATAGAATTGTATGCCATAGTATCTATTACGCTTATGGCCTGGGCCTGGCTCAATGTAATAAGGGGTCTGCTTTTGGCCAGTGAAGACTTCTTGAGTATCTCCTTCATAGGGGTTTTAGAGACCTTTAGCAGGGCCTCAATAGGTATCATCCTTGTTCTATTAGGGGCGGGGGTGATGGGAGCCCTTGGGTCTTCTGCAATAGGTGCCTTTTTTGCCTTGTGGTTTGGGGCAAAGAGGGTAGGGGTATTCAGAGAGAGGAGGCCATGCCATTGGGAGTCCTTGAAGGTAGGGGATTTTTGGTCCACAACAGGGAAGGTGTTTATAATCGCCATGCCTGTGGGGTTCTTTCAAGAGATGGATGTGATGCTGGCAAAGAGATTCTTTCACCCTGACTTTGCCGGCCTGTATGCCTCTTGCGCCCTTGTGGGCAAGGGCCTCTTGGCCTTTGGAGCAGTATTTTCAACCCTCATCTACCCGAAACTCGTTAGGGCGCAACTTTCAAAAGAGGGACTTAGGGAGTTTTTGTATGGTGTTGGATTTGTGTTCCTTGTTTTTGTGATTGGATTCTTTTTGGCAAAAATTTTTAGAAAGGAGATTGTCTTTTATCTGTTTGGGAGAGAGTTTTGGTCAGGTGCAGAGATTCTCCCTTACTATGTTATAGCTATTTTACCATTGGCCATTCACTGTCAATTGATGAATTATATGATTGCTGTTGGAGGGATAAAGGAGGGTTTTTGGTTATGGATAACCTTGTTAGTATACTATTTCTTACTAGAACTTTTTTCTTCGAGCTGGAAGACTTATCTTAGTTCTCTTTTTATTGCACATATTTTTTTCACTTTAATCGGATTTGTGATCCTATTTTATGGGAAATTTCGGAGGTCAGAATGTATAAACTAATAATTGTAGTCATATCTGTGACCTTCTTATCAGCACTCTGTTCCCTCTTAGAGGCTATCTTATACTCTTTACCAACCAGGTATGTGGAGGCAAAGGCAGAGAAGGGTCTAAGGGTATGGCAGGTCTTTAGAGGCCTAAGGAGAGAGGTGGATAAGAGTATCTCTGCGATTCTCTCTCTAAATACCATGGCCAACACCTTTGGTGCCACCTTTGCAGGATCCATAGCAATTTCGGCTCTGGGGGAAGGTTATCTACCCATATTCGGAGTGGTATTCACATGTCTGATCCTTGTCTTTGGAGAGGTAATCCCGAAGACAGGAGGGGTATTGTTTGGCAGATACCTCTGTCCCTATGTAACCTATCTTATGCTGGCCATTAGGTATATCATGTGGCCCTTTGTATACATGATCTCTACCATCACAAGGCTTCTTACAAAAAAGGCACCCCAGGAAAAGGTCACGGCAGAGGAAATACGGGTTATGGCCAAAATGGGGACCCTTTCTGGGGGATTGGACCAATTTCAGAGCCGTGTAATAGAGGGTATTCTATCCCTGAAGGAGAGAAGGGTAAAAGATGTGATGACCCCAAGGACAGCGGTCTTCTCTCTCCCCCATAGCCTGACCTTAAGGGATATAAAGGAGATGAGAGTTCAGTGGGAACATACCAGGATCCCTGTCTATAGGGGCTCCTTGGAGGAGGTTGTAGGTCTTGTGATCACAAAGGAACTCTTCATCTCCATAGCCAAAGGGGAAGAGGAGAGGAGTATAGAGGAGTTTTTAAGACCGGTACACTTTATCCCAGAGAGTTCAAGCCTCTATGTAGCCCTTATGGATTTTCTAAAGACAAGGCAGCATCTCTTTGTGGTCTTGGATGAGTTTGGAGGGGTCTCTGGTGTTGTCTCCTTAGAAGACATCTTGGAAGACATATTGGGCCATGAGATAGTGGACGAGTCAGATTTAATAGTGGATAAACAGAAATGGGCCATGGCAAAGGCAAAAAAGTTCCTCAGGCGGAGTTAAAATGTGTAATATTTGTGCATCTTCCAGTGGATCCCATCGGTTACCAATCAGGGCTATGGTCGAATATAACCACATCTCCTGTAACTGGGGAACGATAAATAAACCTTTTGGCCCTGCCATGGAGGGCATGGGCAATCTTTAAATAGAGCCAAACAGGCCCAGGGCCTGTGAGCACCACAACATTGCCTTCGCCAGCAACCTCCTTTACCCTTTGGATATACGAGGGCAGTTTTGCAAGTAGCGCCCTTTAAGTATAGATTTGTTCCGTCCTTATTATCTTGGGACCTTCCATTTTGTATTAACTCCTTTAGCTACCCTCTGATTACTTCCCTTTTCACAATCTCAGACAAATTTTACCAGTTTTCTTCCTAAATTCAGCTAGATTTGTCTCAAATCCTTTAAAATAGCTCCACTTTTGACTAGACAGCCACCTTATCAAAATAAGTTGTAATAGTAGCTGCTGATTTACTACTATAAACAAAAGGCCTTAAGGGTATTGGAAAGTCAGCATTTAAAAGATAATTATCTCCCCGATGACAAAGAGTCCTGCTATAGAATTTGAAAGAACAATGGACATAAAGAGCTAAGTTTATGTAGAGAAAGTAGAAATCAAAGACCTACAGCAAATGTTCAAAGCAGGTCGGTTTGGACTTTGAGGTTTTCTCTTTTGAACTTTAAAAATTTTCCAACTAACAGGTTCAAAGCCTTTCAAAAGGGTTTTCTCTGGATATTCTTCTCAGGGGCAAAGGTATAGGGCACAAAAAATGGATAGATTCTCCTTGCCAAATGGGCCTTAAGTCTATTTTCGGATCCTAAGCCTTTTTTGTCTGAGGTGAAGCCCCATATCCTTTCGTTCTCTTTTCTCCTCTACCTCCTAATCTTATACTGTCTCTAAAATTGGGGGGAGACCTTCTCAGTCTCTCAGCAAATAGGTTTACCCTTTTTTCCCTCTAGGCAGTCTTGAGCCCTCTTTTGGACCAATGGATATCTGTGGCCTGCAAGTTTCCGAAGAAGATCTAAGGCCTCTGGATGGTCTATTGTGGCAAGGGCATCTACTATTTCTATAAGGACCATTGGGTTTTCTTCACGCTCTATTAAGGCCTCCAATTCTGACAATGCGGCGAATAGATTCTTTTTGGCAATGATACTTATCGCGGTTACTCTTACATCTCTTATGGGATGTCTCAAGGCCATGATAAGCTTTCGCTCATAAGGCAGATCTTGAAAGCTCTTGAGGTCATATCCACAACAAGGACAGGTTAAATCTGCTCCTGAGACTCTATTCCAGCATGCTGGGCAGAAGTAAGTTAAAGTCATAATCTCTATTTTAATCCAGCTATGACTCTTAGTATTGGATTTTTTCTCCTGCTAATATGATAGGAGGGGTCTGAGCAGGATTTTATCCTATATTCCGAGACCTTTAGGATTACCCAACCACTTTAAGGGCTAAAAAGCGGTTCAATCTGGCTATTATATGAAGACCCCCCTGTTAAGAAATATGGAGTTTCATATGCCTTTGCCACTCAGTTAGGGATGAAATCTTTATATAGGACCTGGCCTCTTTTTCTGTCATGACGGGATTTTTGTACTTTATCCCAAAATATTTGCACATGGCCTCAAATAGATAGGTATTATCCACATATCTATTCAAGCCAAGATTCCTTGCCTCGTGGCCGAAGGCCAGCAATATCTGGTCTTCACCTGTGTGATTTGTGGATGTGAATCCCACATTCCCCCTTCTTAATGAGGCCTTGAGCTTCCCACCTTCATCTTTGCGGTAAGTGCTATGGGCGAGAGCCCTTCCAAGAAGGGCATCTGGGTAATACAAAAAATCCCCTGGATATGGTTGATAGTCTGAGTTCATGGATTTATAGATCTCTTCGGCCTCCCAGTCGAAGAGTGTATAGGTTGTGTAATGCTCAAATATCTCCTTTATCTCCTGTGGCCCCTTTCCTTTCATCTTCTCTCCTATCATTTCAAAGGAGGCCTTAATGGCTGTGTATTTCTTCAGTGCCTCTGTTGCGTCATTATATTCTGGCCCTGTTCCATTGATCCCCCATCCTGAATTACCGTGGTCTGAGGTAAGAATTACAAGGGTGTTGGGATTTGTGCGTAAAAATTCTCTTATAATCCCAAGGGTATGATCGAGTTCCAAGGTATCCATTATTGCTCCCCAGGCATCGTTTGAATGATTAGCATGATCTATTCTTCCTGCCTCCACCTGAAGGATAAAGCCTTTGGGATTCCCTGAAAGCTTTTTGAGAGCCACTGCGGTCATCTCTGCAAGAGTAGGTTGCATGTCCCCCAACTCCCGAAAGTTTACCCTATCCACATAGTAACTGATGTGGGATCTATTAAAGACGCCTAAAAGGGGCCTCTCCGACAAAATTATCTCTTGGGAGAAAAAAGCTTCCTTATTTTTGACAATGTCGTAGCCCCGTTGGGCAAACTCAGCAAATAGGTCTCGGCCGTCCTTTCTGGATTTGGGATCAAACTGCTTGCTTCCTCCACCAAGGAGGATCTCAGGTTTAAATCGCAGATAGTCCAGGGCAATCTCTTCTTCAGAATCTCTCTCTATCTGATGGGAGACCCAGGCAGCTGGAGTTGCATGGGTAACCCTTGTGGTGGTCACAAGGCCGCAGGCATATCCCTCCTCCTTTAAGAGCTCCATTATGGTCTTTAAGGGCCTTCCGTCGGGCAGGGATGCCAGCATCTTGTTCACTGTCTTGGACCCTGTTGCCCATGCAACAGAGGCAGGGGCTGAGTCTGTGACAATGCTACTTAGGCTCTTTGTGCCCATATAGCCCACAGATGCCCCCTCTTCCCCCATAAGTGAGTATAGGTTTGTCCCCTCCTTATTCCATACCCTTGTAACTATCTCATGCATTGCTCTTATGACACCAAGAGGCATTCCGTCTCCCACTAAGAAGATAAGTCCACGTCCCTTGGAGGGAGAAAATTCAGCTTGGTGGCCTGACAAGAGATAGGGAGGAAGAGTTAGGGATATGGCACCAAAGGCAGCTAACTTAAGTAGGTCTCGTCTGCTTATACCATCGCTTATACCCTCTTTCCTCATGACGCCCTCCTATGCGGAGATCCGGATAGAAGGCCATATAAATGGCTTATGTTAGCGGAATATCTGTCTAAGGTTAATTTTTTAATAGAGGAGATGGGAAGAGTAGTCTCAGAGATCCTTATAAGGATTAAGATGGATCTAAAGGAGAATACGGAGAAAAAGAGCTCCTCCTTGTCTGTTGACAAACGGTCACAATAGTTTATCTTGGCGGTCAAAAATTCAAGGGGGAAGTGATGGCACCTGCCTTAAAGATGCAGGAGTTTTTGGTGAGGTCCTCGTGGATCAGGAAGATGTTTGAGGAAGGAGCAAAGAGGAAGAGACTTTATGGGGTGGAAAATGTCTTTGATTTTTCCCTTGGAAACCCAAACCTGGAGCCGCCTAAGAGATTTAAGGAGGTAATAAAGGATCTTGCATTAAATCCCAGGCCCTCACAGCATGCCTATATGCCCAATGCAGGTCTCCCAAAGACCCGAGAGGCAGTGGCAGCTTATCTCTCAAGGGAGCATGGGATCCCCTTTGGGATGGAAGATATTGTGATGACATGTGGAGCTGGCGGTGCCCTAAATGTAATATTTAAGGCCCTTCTCAATCCAGGAGAAAAGGTGATATTTCCATCCCCCTATTTTGTGGAATATAACTTCTATGTGGATAACCATGGAGGGACCCCTGTATCTGTTGACACAGATGAGGACTTCCTCCTTGACCTAAGAAAGATGGCGTCTGCCATAGACCATAACACCAAGGCAGTCTTAATAAATTCTCCCAATAATCCCACAGGGAGGGTCTACCCAGAGGAGCAGCTTCGTCTCCTCGGCGATCTCCTGAGGGCCAAATCATCTGAGTTTGGGCACACAATCTATTTGGTGGCAGATGAACCTTACAAAAAGTTGGTCTATGATGGTATCTCTGTGCCAAGTATATTTAGTTGTTACGAAAATACCATACTTGCCACTTCCTTTTCAAAGGACCTAAGCATTCCAGGGGAGAGGATCGGATACATAGCCATAAGTCCTAAAGCAGAGTTTAGGGAGAGCCTATCTGCAACTTGTGTATTGGCAAATAGGATCTTGGGGTTTGTAAACGCACCTGCATTTATGCAATGGGCTGTGCCAGAGCTATTGGAGGAGTCTGTGGACATAAAGGTATACCAGAGAAAGAGGGATACCCTCGCCACTGCCCTAAGGGAGTTTGGCTATGAATTGAAAATGCCAGAGGGGGCCTTTTACCTATTTCCAAAGAGTCCCATAGAGGATGATGTGAAGTTTGTAACCCTCCTCCAGGAGGAAAATATATTGGTGGTGCCGGGGAGCGGCTTTGGAAAACCTAACTACTTTAGGATCGCCTATTGTGTAGACGACAGAACCATAGAAGGGTCCCTACCTGGTTTTAAGAAGGTAATAGAGGGACTAAGGTAAGAAAGAGGAGGTTTGTCATGTATTCAAAGATCTTGTCTTTGAGGTTCCCTAAGGAGGTAGTGGAGCAGCCCATTGCTGTAAACCTGGTACGCAAGTTCGACCTTACATTCAACATCCTGAAGGCGACCATATCCCCTAAGAAAGAAGGGCTTATGGTGATAGAGCTGAGTGGCCACCACAAGAACTTCAAGAGGGGCATCCGCTACTTGAGAAGTTTAGGGATAAAGGTGGAAAGTATTGCCCAGGATGTAAAGAGAAACGAGCCAAAGTGCCTGCAGTGCGGCTCTTGCACCGCCGTCTGCCCTACTGGAGCCCTATATGTGAAGAGACCAGAGATGAAGGTAGTATTTGATCCCTCTAAATGCAGTGCCTGTGAGTTGTGTGTGTCTGCGTGTGTAGTTCACGCGATGCAAGTAAAATTCAATAAGGAGCTTTTGTCCTAACGAACAACTAATCTACTATCTGCCCTTTACATGCCTAAATCCAATAAGGTGCTTGTTGGAATGAGTGGGGGTGTGGATAGCACTTTTGCTGCCTTCTTGCTAAAAGAAAAGGGATATGAGGTATATGGCGTATATCTGATCTTCCCTAGTTTTGTTGATAAATCTGAACTGAAAATATTAAGGGTAAAATCAATTTCTGAGAAACTCAAATTACCTCTATTGATAGTTGACTGTCAACAGTTATTCCATGAAAAGGTTATTGATTACTTTATAGATCGATATCGAAACGGATATACGCCAAATCCGTGTATAAGATGTAATCAGACAGTCAAGTTTCCTGTAATGCTAAAATTAGCAAAAGAAAATGATATAGATTTCATATCTACAGGCCATTATGTTAGGATTGTAAAAAACGTTAATTATTCCTTTTTAGTTAGGGCAAAGGATAAGAGCAAAGATCAGTCCTATTTTCTCTCCATGGTCCCAAATGAGATCTTGCAAAGGTGCATATTTCCCATGGGTGAATTTGAAAAGAGTTTTGTGGTCAAGGAGGTGATGAAGTTAAGGCTTTTTGAAAGCCCTCCTGAGGAGAGTCAAGAGGTCTGTTTTCTGTCAGGCAGGGATTATAGGGAATTGTTCTCAAGCATTCCTCCTGGTAATGAGCCAGGACCAATAGTAGATATGGCAGGTAAGGTCTTGGGAATGCATAGGGGCATATTTAACTACACTGTAGGCCAGAGAAAAGGACTTGGTGTGGCTTCAAGGGAGCCCCTTTATGTAAAGGAGATAAAATGTCCCCAAAACACAATAGTAGTCTCACCCAAGGAACATGTCCTAAAGAGGGAGGTACTTTTGGGGGAGCTCCTATGGAAGGTGGAAATGAGAGGCAACTTAAAGGCCATGAGGATGTGGGGACAGGTGAGATACAAGCAGGTGGCCTCTCCTGGTAGACTTATCCTTGGGGAAAGGAACCTTTTTTTGTTTGACTCCCCACAATGGGCAGTTACTCCAGGGCAGGCCTTTGTTGCATATAGATGCGATATCTTGCTTATGGCGAGCTCTATTGAAAGGGAAGAAGGATGAGAGAGAAGTTCAAGGTAGTTACCCTCGGTTGCAAGGTAAACCAGTACGAGTCCTTCTCCATCATAGATGGGCTCCAGAAGATCGCCTCTGAGAAAGGGGTACCAGATGGGGATTATTCCATTATAAATACCTGTGCCGTGACCCACGCGGCGTGCCACCAATCTCGACAGGCCATCTCAAAGCTCATGAGAGAAAACCCCTCCTCCACTCTATTGATAACGGGTTGCTATGTGGATCTATATACTGAAGAGCTCCAGGAGAGATTTGGAAAGGCCATTTTGATACCCACTCCTTATAAGCTTAGGATCCCTGAGATGGTAGGGGCCTCCAATTTTGAGTACTCCTCTCTTACCCCCATCTCATTTCCCCAATTCGCTCCAAAGCCCAAGACAAGGGCCAGGGCATATCTTAAGGTTCAGGATGGGTGTGAGGGGAGGTGTTCCTACTGTGTCGTGCCATTGGCAAGGGGAAGTTATAAGAGCCTGGACGTGGAAGAGGTGGTAAAGCAGGCCAAGGAGTTGGAAGAGGCAGGCTTTGAGGAGCTTGTGATCACAGGGATACATTTGGGAAAATATGGGGTTGAGAAGGGCGAGGCCTCTTTAGAAAGGCTAATCTCTCAGCTGATCTACAATACCTCCCAATTGCGATTCAGGTTGAGTTCCATAGAGCCTAAGGAGGTAACCCCATCACTTCTAAGGATGATCCAGGAGAGTAACAGGATATGTAGGCACCTACACATACCCCTTCAAAGCGGGAGTGCCAAGATCCTAAAAGGCATGGGGAGGGATTATCTTCCGGAGTTTTATAGAGATCTGGTCCACCAGGTGAAGGGATCCCTACCGGACTCTGCTTTGGGCACGGACGTAATGGTGGGTTTCCCAGGGGAGGATGAGAGTACTTTTTTCGAGACCTTACGATTCTTAGAGGCACTCCCCATCACCTACCTCCATGTCTTTCCCTACTCCCCCAGGAAAGGGACCCTTGCCTATTCCTTCAAAGGATCCATAAGCCACGGGGAACTAAGAAGGAGAGTAGCCACACTAAAGGAGTTGGATAGGAGAAAGAGAGGCCAATTCATGGCACAGATGTTGGGCTCAGTCCTCCAATTCCTCCCTGAGAGGACATCCAAAGAGGGAGAGCTCATAGGCCACACGGATAATTACCTCCCTGGTGTACTCCTAAATGGGCAAGGCCTCAGGGTAGGCCATAGAATCCCTGCCAGGGTGCTAAAGGTGGAGGATCTTACCTTGGTGCTTACCCCCATTTAGATTTCGGCTCATCTCTTTCTAAACTTCCTCATAGATTCCTTCCATCCCTTCGGCTTTTTCCCTTTGGGCACCCTTTGGAACGGCCTCCCTTCAGGCTTCAAGACTACGGAGCCGGGGAGCTCCTGGTGGCCTACCTCTTTTCCCTTGGGCCTCTCTTTTGTATCCTTGGCCTCTGGTCTTGGTCCTACTATGGAGTCCTTGGGGATATAGTCGGCCATGAGCATATTGCCCAGGGCAAAGACCTGTGTTTTCGCCCCCCTAAAGGCCTTTGTACTGAGCTCAAGGATCACAGGCCCTTGGGTCTTTCTATTCCCCATCTTAAGGGCAGATTCCCTGTTCCTAAAGAGGGGGACCATCTGGTCTAAATACCTTATCCCTTCCCTAAATACGGTTTCGTGGGCACGCCTTCTGATAAAGGTGTAGAGTGTAGGGGGAAGTAGATCATTGGGGATACTTTCCCTTGAAAAAAATATCTCCTTTGCCCTTATCCTGTTGCCTTTTATCTCAAAGGCCCCACCTCTCAAGAGGAGTTCATTTATATCATTCTTGGTAACCACCTTCCCCAGCTCTGAGAGAACGGCCAAGAGTTCCTTTAAAGATACGTAGCCCATTTCATCGGGGATCAGCCCAAATTCGTCAGGATATCTGCCCAAGATGTAATTTAGCTCCTTTTCCAGCTCAGAGCCCCTTATTTCCCTCTTACCCAAGCTCATACCCCTCCTTTAGGCTACTATTGGCCCAGATACCAGGCCTTGTGATGACAAAGTCGTATTTTACCGGGTCCTGGGGTGATACGAGCCTAAAAGCTTCTGTGAGCTCAAAGGCAGCCCTAAGGGATGGAGTCTTTCCCTTTATCAGACCGTTTCTGATCCCAAATCTATACATGTGGACATCTAAGGGCACTATCAGCATGGATGGCCTTATTTCATTCCAACCACCCGGATCCACCTCATCTTCCCTTACCATCCATCTCAAAAAGAGATTCATCCGCTTCATTGGGCTATTTTTCCCGGGGTCAGGTACAAGGCACCAGGAGTTTTCCCTACAATCCTTGAAGAGTTTAGAAAACCCATAGAGTGGATTCAGGACCGTTCGGTCCCCTGGTCTTAAAAAGGAAAGAAAGCAGGATTTTATGGATCCATATCCTTCCAAGATCTCCTTTATGGTGATCAAAAATTTTGAAAAACTTTTACCCTTTGTGAACCTGTGTTTAAAGGACGAAAAATCTCTCTCTATCCTTGAAGTTGACTCCGAAGTCAGATAGTCTTTAGGGTGTTCCATTCTTTCAAAGACCCACGTTAGGGTTTTTAGGATCATATCTACTCTACCATAGGCGAGAGTAGCAGAGATAAATCCCACTATTTCTCTATCTCGAATGTCTTTGAAATTATAAAGAAACTGAAGAGGATCAGGACTTACATATTCCCGTTTGTTGTATTTTGCATATAATGCTTCTAAAACCTTTTTGTCAAACCTCAAAAAGGTTTCATTCAATTAAAACACATCCCCTTGGACAGACAGAATTAAGATCGTCTAAAACTGAAAGAGATCCAAGCTCTTTGTTTTCAAGCACTTCCACCTTGTTAATTTCTTCATGGAAATAAAAGACTTCAGGATAAAGCTCCACGCAGCTCATACAGAGATTACAGCAGCGGTAATCTATACTAATGTTCATGTTGGGGCCAAAGAGTTTCATCTAAAAGGGGAAATGAGATCCGAAATCTTGTGCCTTTTCCTTTTTCGCTTTCTACAGAGATATCACTCCCTTCGTGTTCTTCTATGATCTTCCTTGTCACACAAAGTCCCAAGCCGGTCCCCTTTGGTTTTGTGGTGTAGAAGGGTTCAAATATCCTTGCCATCTCATCCTCTGTCATACCACAGCCGTTGTCCTCTATCTCCACAAGGGCCTTATGATCCTCCTTGCGGGAAGAGATCTGGACTATACCCCCTTCATTTACTGCATCTATGGCGTTTTGGATCAGGTTTATAAATACCTGCTTTAGCCTTTCCCTGTTACCTGAAATCCTAAGAGCTCCTTCAGACAAGTCGAGTCTCAAGGTGATATTTAACTCACGGGCCGTCTGAGAGAATAGCTCTGTGACCTCTCTGAGTAAGGGATTTATGTCCACCTGTGATTTGGACCGGATTTTTACCATATGGTATTCCTTTAGGTCCCGTATGAGTACCTCGAGCCTCTCTATCTCTTTGAGGATGATCTCTAGTTTTTTTTCACCTGATTCGTCTTTGATATACTTTTTAAGCTGCCTTGCAAAGCCACCTATGATCATGAGAGGGTTTTTTATCTCATGTGTTACTTCTGCCACCATCCTCCCTAAGCCCGCAAGGTTTTCACAGACAGTAAGGCGTTCTTCCATATCCTTTGTCTCTGTTAGGTCCTTTATTATGGCTGTGAAATAGGTTTCGCCATCCAATTTGGATACATAAAAGGTAATGGAAGCTGGAAAGGGAATGTTGCCTCTTCTGATGGCTACTAATTCAGAGTGTAATCCTATGAGTTTAGGGATACCTGTATCTAAATATCTCTTTACTGCTGCCCTGTGATCTCTGGCACAGTTATGGGACATAATGATAGAAAGGTCGTTACCTACGACCTCTTCTTTTCTGTATCCAAATATTCTTTCAGCGCTTTGGTTGAAAAAGATTACTTTATGGGAGCTATCTATTGTAACAATTGCACTATCGATACTATCCAGCACACCAAACAATATATCTAAGACATTTTCACGTTTTAGATGTACTGGATAGTTCATGTTTTATTAAAGGTTTTTTTATTATGTCACCTTTTCAAACTGAAACTTTTCAGCTCCACAAACAGGACAATGCCAATCATCCGGCAAGTCTTCAAACCTGGTGCCTGGAGCTACTCCATTCTCTGGATCCCCTTTTTCAGGGTCATAGACATACCCACAAATACTGCACTGATACTTATCCATAGATTCCTCCTTTGTGTCGTAAATTGCTTTCAAAAATATCCACTGATCGAAAAAAGTCAAGGACCTTGACTTCTTCCTACCTTTAAAAGCAATCGGCCCTCTTTCATCTTGATGCCCTGCTTCACACAATCTTCTCTTAGGTTAGATCTTTCTTTGGGTTAGGCCGCCTTATGTGACAGAAAAGCCGGGCTGATACAAAAATACCAGTCTAAATTTCGCCTTTTGACTCTTTGGGGTAGCTTATGCTTTAGCTGAACTCCAGCCTCTTTGTGCTCAGCTGCCAGGCAGTTGAGCATCTTCAACCTCTGTGGAATTCGCTCCTGGCCCAATTCCCTTAATTCAGGTTTGCGGCCAGAGGGGCTTCTCTGTTAAAATCTCTCTACATGTAGCCTCTTTTCTGCACAAAAATGCTAGGGGTCTAATGGTCTCTTGGGCCTTTAAGGGGGCGAAGATAGGCTGAGACTTTCAAAGGGAGCTCCCTATCCTCCTAAGAGAGGGTATGGGCATATACCTTGCAAAAATCCCACAAAAACTATGGGGTGGTAGAGAGTATGGATTTTTCTATTTCTGATGAACTTAAGATGATTAAGGAGACCATAAGGCGTTTTGTGGAACAAGACCTGGAACCCATAAGCAAGATAGTAGAGGAGGAAGACAGGATACCTGAAGAGATAGTCCAAAAGATGAAGGATTTAGGGCTCTTCGGTCTTGCTATTCCTCAAGAATATGGGGGCTTAGGGCTTTCAACCTTAGGGGAGTGCCTTGTTTATGAGGAGCTGAGCAAGACCAATGCCTGTTTTAGGTCCAGAATAGGTACCAACAATGGTATAGGATCCATGGGAATACTCTATGACGGCACAGAAAACCAGAAGAGAAGATACCTTCCAAAGATAGCAAGTGGGGAATGGACTGCATGTTTTGCCCTTTCAGAGCCAGAGGCAGGCTCTGATGCATCAAACATCAAAACTACAGCAGAAAGGGCTGGAGACTATTTTGTTTTAAATGGACTTAAACACTTCATTACAAACGGCGATATAG
>CALKZT010000065.1 GCA_938002815.1 uncultured bacterium | reverse complement strand
GATTCTTCTCTACCCATATTTCTAAGCTGGAGGATTTTACTCTCAGGCCTAATGGGAATTGTCTCAGGAATACCCCTGATGCTCACAGGGGGACTGCTTCAAGCATATTTAAAGGAGGAAGGAATAGACCTCTCCACAATAGGTTTGGTCTCTCTTTTAGGCCTCCCATATACCCTCAAATTCCTCTGGGCACCCCTTTTAGATAGACCTCTACCCCTTGGAAGGAGGAAGGGATGGCTTTTTGTATTCCAGATAGGCCTAATTGTCTCTATCTTGACCTTCTCCATATTTAGGCCAGGTTCATCCCTTAGGGCATCAATGCTCTGTGCACTTTCTATAAGCTTCTTTAGTGCAAGCCAGGACATAGTCATAGACGCCTATAGAAGGGAGACCTTAAAGGACCGGGAATTGGGTCTGGGCTCTTCCTATTATATTTACGGTTACAGGTTAGGAATGCTAATCTCTGGTGCTGGCGGTCTGATCTTGGCAGATCGGATAGACTTTGGGAATGTCTATCTCCTCATGGCCCTCTGTATCCTGCCCTTTACCATCCTAACCCTTTTAGTAAAGGAGCCAGAGCCCCCTAAACTTTCTCTGAGCATGAAGGAGAGCTTTCTGTCCCCTTTTAAGGAACTATGGGAGAGAGAGGGAATCATCTCCTTAGGACTCTTCGTTATAACCTATAAGATAGGGGATAACCTGGCAGCCAATATGACCATACCCTATCTCCTCCAGTTGGGATTTAGCAAGACAGATATAGGTGTTTTGGCAAAGTTCATAGGGTTTTGGGCAACTCTTCTGGGCACTTTTCTTGGGGGCTTGATTTTACTTAAAGTTGAGTATAGACGAGCCTTGATCTCCTTTGGGATCTTACAAGCCATCTCCACCCTCTTTTTCACCCTTTTACTCTTTACCCAACCCAGCAAGGTTGCCTTATCACTCGTAATAGGTTTTGAAAACCTCTCCTCAGGCATGGGCACCTCTGGGCTTGCAGCCTTCATGGCCAAAGCCACAGATAGGAGATTCACCGCAACCCAATACGCCCTCTTTAGCAGCCTTATGGGTATACCGAGAGTAATCACCTCTTCACCTGCAGGTTACATGGCAGAAATGCTCGGGTGGGGGAAATTCTTCTTACTCTCCACCCTCTTGGCCATCCCGGGTTTAGTGTTATTATTCTTACGGGGATCCAGGAGATGGACATGAAAGGGGCAGGAAACAGAAACGAATTGTTCTTGGTTCCAGGTATCAATCCTGTGGTAGAACTCTTGCGTTCAAAAAAGGGGGAGATAGCTGAAATCTGGGTCATGAGAGGGACATATTCCAACAGGATCAAAGAAATTGTGGAGGCAGCCTGTGGAAGGGGAATAATTGTCCAAGAAAAGGATCGCCTCGACTTCTCTCCCTACTCTCACCTCACTCACCAAGGAGTAGTGGCATTCATAAAGGGTTCTCTCTATATCAGCCTCCAGGAGCTTTTAAAAAAAATTGATCTAAAAGAAGACCCTGTCTTAGTGGCAGCAGATCACATAACAGATGAGGGGAATTTGGGCTCTATTATACGATCTGCCTCATATTTAGGGGCCTCGGGGGTCATTCTCTCCAAAGACAGATCAGCACGGCTCACACCTAACGTATTCAAAAGGTCTTCAGGTGCCTTAATGCATTTAGACGTGGCAATGGTAACGAATCTCCATATGGCACTTAGGGAACTTAAGCAAAGGGGATTTTGGATAATTGGGACATCGGCAAAGGAAGGGATAAAGGTTTCTGAATTTGACTTAGTTCGACCCACAGTACTTGTAATGGGAAGTGAATCCAAGGGCATTAGTCCTGTACTCAAAAAGATATTGGATGCCACCCTAAAGATTCCAGGTACGGGCCCTCTTGACTCCCTAAATGTATCTGTGGCTACAGGAATCATACTCTACGAAATCCATAGACAAAAGACCTCAAGGGAAATGACCTAAGTGCTCCAATTTTTAAAAGGGCTTGGACCAACTCAAAGAGGGGTAACCCCACCACATTGCTATAGGAGCCTTCTAATCTCTTTACCATAAAGGCCCCTATGCCCTGTATCCCATAGGCACCCGCCTTGTCCATGGGTTCTCCGGTCTCAATATAGGCCTCTATCTCCTCCTCCTTCAGCTCCTTAAAGGTGACCCGTGTAAGAACAGCCTCTTGATGGGCCACTTCGCCCTTTGGATCTATTATGGCCATAGAGGTAATCACCTCGTGGATCTTTCCACTCAGTTTCTGGAGTGTCTCCCTTGCCTCCTCCCTTGAAGAGGGCTTTCCCAATATCTCATCCCCTAAGACTACTATTGTATCTGCACCCAATACCCACCTTCCCCTATTTAACTCATACCCTTTTTTGGCCTTGGATATGGAGAGTTGAACTGAGTGTTCAATTGGATGGAGTCCGGTTCTGTTTTCGGGAGCATCTACTGGGCATAGGAGAAATGGGATCCCTATGGCCCTTAAGAGCTCCTCCCTCCTTGGTGACTTGGATGAGAGCACAATTGGGAACTCTGGCCCTATGGGAGGTAAATCCATTCTCAGATCTTTAGATCTATCTTGAAAAGCCTCTTTGCGTTTAGAGAGGTAACATAGGCCAGCTCTTCCAAAGAGATACCCCTAAGCCTTGCCACTTCCATTGCGGTCCAGAGCAAAAGGGAAGGCTCATTGGTCTTCCCCCTAAATGGTTCAGGTGCCAAGAAGGGGGCATCCGTCTCAAGGAGCAAAGATGATAGCGGTATCTTTTGGGCCACCTCCCTTAGGTTCTCTGCCTTCTTAAAGGTAACTATCCCAGGGATAGAGACTAGATAGCCCAGTTCTATTACCCTTTTCGCAAAGGGGAGATCCTCTGAAAAACAGTGTATAACACCTTGGTCCTCCCTTTGGCCCCGGGACCTAAGGATAGGGTACAACTCCTCCTTTGAATCCCTTTCGTGGATCACAACGGGTAAATTTAACCTTTCTGCCACCTCCAGCTGCCTTAAAAATAAATCTATCTGCTCCTTTTTGGGGCTAAAGTTTTTGAAGAAATCAAGGCCTATCTCTCCATAGGCAACCACCTTCTTATCCTTCGCCAGCTCCTCTATGATCGCTATATCCTCTTCATTTGCTCCCTTTGCGTTATGGGGATGGATACCCACTGTTGCATATACATTAGGATTTTCCCTTGCAATCCTTACGGCCTCCCTTGAACTCTCCCTGTCTATCCCCACAGTGACTATTACCTTTACTCCATTTGTCTCTGCACGCTCCAGTACTTTGGAGAGCCCTTCCTTTAGCTCCCCCATATCCAGGTGGGCATGGGAATCCACAAGGGGCACTATTTGGCTACCAGGACCTTGTCTTAACTATCTCCTGTATGTGCTCCTCTGCCCTCTTCTCGAAAAGGAGCACCCTCTTATGCTTTGCCTCTCCTATCTTCTCAAGGATCTTGTTTATATCCGCAGGCTTTTCCACAAAGTCCATGGCCCCTGCCTTTATGGCCTCTACGCCCTTTTCTATGGTGCCATGTCCTGTAAGTATAATGATCTGGAGGTCTGGATTCTCTTCTTTTAATCTTTTCAGGGTCTCCATCCCACCTATCCCTGGCATAACCAAATCCAGTATTATGGCGTCAAAGTCCTTCCCTTGGACCTTGTCCAGTGCCTCCTCTCCGCTCATGGCAGTCTCTATCTTCATGCCCCTCATCTCCAATCTCTTGGAAAAGGCCTTTAAAAACTGCTCCTCGTCGTCCACTACCAGTACTTTGGCCTTTAGTTCCTCTGTCATCTTTTAACCTCCTTAGGACCGTTCTCCTTAGTCTTTTCTGGATCAGGGTATCTCTTTTCACAGGCCTTGAGGATACTCCCCAATATAGTCTCTAACTCAGCGGGCTTCCGCAGAAAGTCATAGCAACCCAAAGCATAAGCCGCATCTTCATCCTCTGAGTTACCATGGCCCGTGAGGATAATGACCGGTAACCCTGGAGCCACCTCTTTTATCCTCCTTAGGACCTCAAGTCCATCCATCCCAGGCATCCTGAGATCCAAGACCATCACATCAGGACGAGATTCCATCACGACCTTGAGTGCCTCCATACCGTCTGACACCGTATCTACAGCAAGGGACCTCAATTGGAGCCTTCTCTTCATTATACGCAAAAACTCCACTTCATCATCCACCAAGAGTACCTTTATATGATCCAATAGGTTCTCACATGCCAATCTCCCCACCCCTTCTCACTTCATAAGTACGATTTCTGTCTTCCCTGTAGGTTCTTCAGTGGAAATTCTACAAGATAGGAGCTTGAGCCCCAGTCCAATTATGTGATCAGGACAAAAAGGTAGCGGGCCTGAGGAAAGCTCGTTCATGGGTTCTAAGAGTACCCTTATAACATCTTCCGAGGTCAGGGTCTTTACCTTAAGCCTTCCATTTGGGGGAAGGGCCTTTATATATCTATCCAGCAGACAAAAAAGGACAAATTGAAACAATGAGGGGTTTCCGTTGATTGGAGGAAGCTCGCCAAACTCTCTTAGAAAAGCTAGCCTCTTTTGTACTGTGGCCTTTGAAACTAGGGTGAGCATCTCCTCTATCACTTCATTTAGGTCAAAGGTGGAGATTTCAGAATCCATCCTGTGTCCAAAGCTGTTAAGTCTCTTGGATAGCAAAGTCGCCTTATTTATCTCCCCTTCCAGGGCCTTTACGGTCTCCAATATCTCTGTGGCATCCTCTCCGCCAACACCTCTGAGCTCTGTGAGGTCAGTCAAAAAACCGAGTGAATCCTTTATTATGGCAAGATGATTGTTGAGTTGGTGTGTAAATAGGGAGAGTATCTTCCCTATAAACTGAAGCCTTACTATTGTGGACTCATCACACAAAATCCAACTCCTTCCTCACACCGTTTACCATAGCATATGCCTTTAAGGTAGCCATATAGTTTGTATCCGGCGCATTTATCTGAATTCCAGATAATAGTGCAAAATCTGCCTTTTGTGGATCTATTAACCTCTGGAGATCATCCTCGATGTCCTCAAGGGTAACTTCGTGTGCAGCAAGGGTAAGCTCTATGAGATCCGGGACGTGACTAAAACTAAGTTTTCTAAGGAGCCTTATCCTGAGATAACACATCTCCAAATCCCGTTCGTCAATAGCCGTCTTTATCTTGCCCTCCACTATTTCTTTAAAGAAGGCACAAAGGGCACCACAGGAGGTGGAATCAAAGTGCTGGCCCTTTCTCTTCACAGACCCCCAATTTCCGTCCCTATCTATCCCTATGTGTGGAGCCACATAGAAGATATACCTCTCTTTCCCTTCCTGGTGAGGGGAATGATGAAGGCAGGCATTCAAACCCGTCCTCCCAGCACTGAAGAGACCAGCCAACCCAGCAAGGTTGAAGGCCTCTCCCCACACATCTCTTACCAAGATGGGCAGAGTCTGCGAGATCTCATCCCTGCAGCAGCATACGCAGGCAATGGTATTTTCGTCTCTAAAGCCCCATTGGGCCAACAGATTGTGGCTTTTCCTGACAAATTCTCTTTCTGTAATTGCATTAGGAAATTTCTCAAAAAGAAAATCCTTGTAGTTCATAAAGACCTCTTAATTACTTTTCGAGTATCTGCATCCCGGTTATAGGCCAGATGGTCGCTATGAAAATCCCAAGGACTATTAATAGTACAATACTCATGGGTATTCCGTGCTTAAAAAATTCACCTGGTGTGAACTGTTTGGATTCATATGCAATTGCGTTTGGTGCAGCACCAATTAACAATAGGAATGGCATACCAGCAGTAACAAGGGAACTATAGAATATCACATCAGGAGCTACCCCCAAATATTTTGCTATCACCAATGACACAGGGAGTGAAATTGCAATTGCTGCCACATTCATTATAAAATTGGTCATTATTAGCACAAAAGTGGCAATACTAAGGACAAATATTATCCAATGAGCATTTTGAAAGAGGACCAACCATTTTACTGCCATCCATTGTGCAGCACCTGTCTTCCATAGACAAAAGCCTATACTCATAGCTCCACTAAATAGAAGTATTATGTTCCAAGGGATCTCTTCTAACTCCTTTACTGTAAGCACTTTAAAGAGAAAGAACAATAAGGTGGATATAAGCATTATTGCAGCCCTATCCAAAGGCTTCAAAGAGTCCACAAAGGACTGTAAGGCCATAAGTGTTACCACGATTCCCACGGTAATGAGCACAAATATCTCCTGAAAACTTGTGGGCCCCAGTTCCTTGTAGAGACGTCTTACCTTTTGGGAGAGGCCTTCTATCTTTGCCTTTTCTGGTTTCAGAAATATCATCAGATAGGCCCATATCAGAAATACCATACCCCAACCCACCAAAAACATGTATTTGGTCAGCTCAAAAAAGCCTACGTCCTTACCTGTAAATTCCCTAAACATACCTGCAGCAGCAGGTCCTCTCGCAGCTCCAAGGAAGGTGATGATACTCCCGGCACCCGCAGCATAGGCCATCCCAATAAAGAGGGCCTTTCCAAAATTGGTCTGCTTCCCCTCTTCTCCATAAAAGGAATATATGGCAAGGAGTATGGGAAAGACAGTGGCCGCAGCAGCGGTATGGGCCATGAAGTGGGCTAGGCCTGCTGTTACCACAAGGCAACCAAGGAGTATCATGTTTGTCCTCTCTCCCACTATCTCCAGCATCTTGTATGCAAGCCTCCTTGTAAGCCCTGTCTTGGAAAAGGCAAGGCCCACCACCACAGAACCAAATATGAACATCACAGATGGGTCCATGAAGTCCTTAAATGCATCTTTGGCAGGTCTAATGCCAAATAAGGCCTGGAATACACCTATTGCAATGGAGGTGACCCCTATGGGCACCACCTCAAACACCCACCAGATACCAGCCAAGAGAAATAGGGCTATTGCTCCCTTCCCCTCTTTGGTCAAGGGGAATGCCTTCCCCATCGGGTCCACAGCATCCCCTAAGGGAGGCATGAAATAGATCACAAAGAAAAGGACCAGCCCCAAAAAGATAAAAAAGAGCCTTTTTACATCTAACTTTTTAGCTATTGAAGATCGCTTATCCATGTCCTCTCCTCAAAGTCATATTAACATTCTTTACACTTTAGTATTCCCTGGGCAATAAATTCAAATACGTCTGTTAGTCTCAAGATTCCTGTGATCTCTTCTCCTTTGAGTACTAGCAAAGACTGATGTTTTCCTGCAATGAATTTGTATAATGCATGGGCAAGGGTTTCATCTTCTTCAACATATTCGCCTGACTTAGGTGAATACATGCAATCCCTTACCTTTGTTTGAAATGATCTCTTACAGATATCATCTAAAGGTTCTCCAAACAAAAGCATATCCTCCATTATTTTCTTCATAATGTCACCACTTAACGCAGAAGCCTCTAAGAAAGCCCAAGATGTTTTACTAATAATCTCTCTGTACTTAGGTTCAAGGGCCATTAATATATCAAGCTGACTCAACTTGCCAACTACCTTGTTCTGATCATCAATTACCAAAACAGCCCTGTGGGGATATTTTGAACCACTCTGTTTCCTATATCTCTCCTGGGCATCCAAAAGGGCAATTACTGCTTCGTAAAGCGTTGCCTTCTCATTTACAGTTGCATACTCGCCCAAAGGAACCATTAATTGCCTTACCAATATCTCCCTCATAAAATCCTCCTAAGATTAAGCCTAATGTAATGTTCCTATATGGTTTATAAGGTCTCTTGAGATGAAGGGCTTTCTACCTTGCCGAGAGGAGGAAGTCAATACAAAATGATATAGAGAGGAACATCACCTTTTACCAATGGGGATGTCTGGGCTGATTCCAGAGGGTCAAAGATACCTTGATGTCTCTTAGAACACTCGCCCCCTCTAATTTCTCAGACATTCAAAAGCTATTTACTCCACATCCTCTCTAAGTTCTTTGATCCATCTGGGAGAGGAACTATCACTTATCCTGTGGTAATGAGGGACATAAGGTTTTATGTCCAGCACAATACTCCCATCCAAGGCATCTAGTCCCTGAACCTTGAGGCTGTTGCCCTTTACCCCAACGAGCCTAACAGGTGAAATAAGTATGGGGTTGGGCCTCCTGGGACTCAGTGTGGCAAAGATCCCCTTTTTGGGGATATCCTTCCTTCCCATTGGATGGACCATGTATTCCTCTATGGGCCCCATTTGGAGGAGGTGGGGCCAGTATATAACAAATATATGTGAAAATTCCTCAATGCCCTCCAAAATACCTTCCAGTTCAGGGAAGATCTCTACCCAAGAGATGATCTCCTTCACCTCCTTGAAATAGCTCCTTAACCTCTTTCTGTAGGATTCACCAACCCCATTCTCACCCTCAGGCACGGGGATTGCCTCTTTTATTGGGCTTTTTACCACCCCCACTGCCCTTAAAATCATCTCTTCCTGCATGAGGGCACCCCTTCATGGTTTTAGAAAAAGATAATAGGCCACAAGTATGCCGTGGCCTTCCCTGAGCAGAGATCTATATATGGTTTTTGAACATAGCTCGTCAAGGCGTATCAAGCCCGGGTTCTCCCAATCCCAATTTAAGGCTTTCTATCCATTAATGGGCCCAAAAGTTTTTCTTGAAATCTCCCAGGGGATCGTATATAAAAATAGAGCGAGGTGGAAGGATGAGGCTTACATTCTTGATATTACATGTGCTTTCTTGCCTTCTTTTAATCTTTATTGTGCTGGTACAGCACGGTAGAGGTGCAGGCATGGGGGTGACCTTTGGCGGCTCCAGTGAGACCCTTTTTGGTTCCGCAGGGCCTACCAGCTTTTTGCATAAGCTTACTACAGTCGTAGCAATAGTATTTATGATTACCTCTTTGAGCCTTTCTCTCTTCAAGGCGGTTGAGAGGCCAAAGTCTGTGATGGAAGGTGCTCCAAAGCAGGTGGAGACCACCAGTGAGACGGCACCTAAACAGGAATAAGCCAGTGCGGAAGTGGTGGAATTTGGTAGACACGCCATCTTGAGGGGGTGGTGGGGAAACCCGTGCGGGTTCAAATCCCGCCTTCCGCACCAACACACTTATCATTGGCCCAAGGCCAAAGTCTTAGCCAGTCTTTTATAGATGTCAGCTCCTATCCCCATTAAAGCTCCAGAGGATTTAGCCTCGTTACCCTTTCTCTATCCCATAGAGGCCTCGCTTCCTTAGATTTGAGGTGATTGGAGTGGCAATTAGGCTCTTTTTGAGTAGCACGCTTAGACGTTATGTGGATGGATATGACCCATCCCGGGGGATGGAGCTCGAGCAGGTCCAGGGGAGGTCCCTAAGGGAGGTCCTGATGGATCTGGGCATACCCTTGGAGGGGGTAAAGATTGTGATGGTGGACGGGGTTCACTCTGACCTTAATTATACACTATCAGGAGAGGAAAGGGTGGCCGTCTTTCCTCCGGTGGGAGGTGGATGACAAAGTGGAGGTAAGGGCATTTGGGTTCTTGAAGGGCTACATAGATTTTGATGTGAGCCCAATAAACCTCCCGGAAGGGGTCGAAACAGGGTCTGAACTTACATTCATACCCTTTGGCACCCCAGGCCCATACAGGCTCTTTTTAGGGATAAAGAGGGATTGGTAGGAAAAGATGGGTATCCTTGAAGAGATCCAAAGGGTATCAGAGCTCATCCAGAGGCATTCTCTCTTGAGGGTCACTGCCATAGGTGATTTAGAACTTCTAAATATCGCACAAAATAACTCCATTACCCCCTGGGAGGCCATGAAGGCGGCCTTGGACTTGGGGATATGGCCCAAGAGATACCTGAGAAATTTAGAGACATTGACAATACAAGAACAAAGAAGGCTACATCTGGCCCATGTGGCAGTCATAGGCGCAGGAGGACTCGGTGGGCAGGTCCTAACCTGCCTTGTAAGGGTAGGTATAGGTATGCTTACACTGGTAGACCCTGATACCTTTGAAGAATCCAACCTCAATCGCCAGGCCTTTTCAGCCATCTCTTCCATGGGCCTCCCAAAGGTGGATCAGGCAGAACAGAGGCTAAAGGACATAAACCCCTTTTGTAAGTTCCGCAAGTTTCACAAGAAATTTGAGGTCTCCAGTTCAGAAGAGATCCTAAGGGATGTCTATGTGGTGGTAGACGCCCTTGACAACAGAAAAGATAGGATCCTCTTACAGGAGATTTCAAGGCAGATGAAGATACCCCTTGTCCATGGTGCAGTGGCAGGCTTGGAGGGCCATGTTATGACCATACTCCCTGGGGACGAGGGACTGGATAAGCTATATACAGATCCAGAACCTGAGGAGGCCATGAGGCCAGAGGCAGTACTGGGTGTCCTTGCTCCTACCCCTATGTTGATAGGGACCCTTGAGGCCACAGAGGTGATAAAGTTGATCTTGGGAAGGGGTAGTCTCATCCGATCCCAGATCTTATACGTGGATTTGGAAACAGCTGGCTTTCATCTCTTTCAGTTTTGAGTTACGGGGGGAAGACTTGAGGATAAAAGAAGGAGCACACGTACATCTAATGGGTATCTGTGGCACAGGTATGGCAGGCCTTGCCGGCCTTTTGAAGGAAAAGGGATTTAGGGTAACCGGTTCAGACCAGAACATGTATCCACCCATGAGTGAGTACATAAAGGCTTTGGGCCTTACCGTTATGGTGGGCTACTCCCCAAAAAACCTCTATCCACAACCAGATCTGGTGATTGTGGGAAATGTAATCACAAGGGAGAATCCAGAGGCCCAGGAGCTCCTCAAGAGAGATATTCCATATCTCTCCTTTCCAGAGGCCCTAAAGGAATTTGCCTTTGAAGGGAAGGAGCCCATAGTGATAGCTGGTACCCATGGAAAGACCACCACAACTTCCTTAGTGGCCTGGATCCTTACATGTTCAGGGCAAGACCCGGGCTATTTGATAGGAGGGATCCCCTTAAATCTCAAAAAGAATTTTCACCTGGGGACTGGGAGATATTTCGTCATAGAAGGAGACGAATACGATACTGCCTTCTTTGATAAGAGGCCAAAGTTTTTGCACTATATGCCAAAAATTGGCCTAATTACAAGTATTGAATTTGATCATGCTGATATATATACGGATTACAGTCATGTCCTCAAAAGTTTTAAATCCTTTGTCTCTATCATTCCTCCTGATGGCTCTCTTGTGGTAAATCATTCATGCTTAAATGAATTATACGGTCAAGAAAGTTTAACTCCTAATATCAGCACGTACGGAAATGGACATAACAATCATTTTAATCTTGTTGATTCCAATCAATCAAAGGATTTTTCTCATTTCAAAGTTGAATACAAAGACAAAATTTATGAATTTTCAACAAGGTTATATGGTAATCATAATCTACTTAACCTGACAGGTGGAATAGCCATTGGTCTGATATTAGGGATTGATCCAGAGGTCATAAAAAAAGCAGTCTTCTCATTCCATGGCGTAAGGAGAAGGCAGGAGATAGTAGGCCTTGTTGACGATGTCTTGATAATAGACGACTTTGCCCACCATCCCACAGCCGTGATGGAGACCATAAGTGCAGTGAGGGAAAGATTTAGTCCAAATAGGCTTATCGCAGTCTTTGAACCCAGGTCCAATTCCAGCAGGAGGAATGTATTCCAGGATAGATATCCACACTCATTTTTGAAGGCAGATGTGGTAATAATTCCAGAGCCAAAAAACATGGAGAAGATCCCATTGGATAAGAGGTTTTCCTCTAAAAGACTGGTAGAGGACCTAAAAGGATTGGGAAAAGAGGCCTTTTACTTTGAAAGTTCAGACGAAATCCTAAACTTTCTCACTAATTATCTAAGTCCTAAAGATCTCGTTCTCTTTATGTCCAATGGAGACTTTGAAAGGCTCCCCCAAAGGGTCTTTCAAAACCTTATAATGAGGGAAGAAGGCCAATAACCCAAGGAGACAACACAAAAGATTAACCCGTAGGCCCTCCATGGAGATTGGTATCTCGTTATATTTTGTAAGAAAGGAAAATCTGATCCCGTTTATGAAAATGGGGGCACAAAAAGGTATAAGCTCCTTTGAGCTCGCCTATGAAATTCCATACTTGGAGGAGATGAAAAAAATTACAAGGGAGATAGATGCCTTAAGAAAAGAGGGTATCTCTTTTTCCCTTCACGCCCCATGGATTGAATGTAATATGGGAAGCCTCTATAAAGAAATAAGGCTTTTTTCAAGAGAGAGGTTAATAGAAACAATAGATATGGCTACTAACTTAGGTCTAAATCCAGTGATCATACACCCTGCAATTACCTTTTTTGAAGATAAAGAACTAAAGGCCTTGGCACAAAAATACTTTCTTGAAGAGCTTGAAATTATCTTTGAGAAAGGGATCAAAAACGGGGTTCAGCTTTGTCTTGAAAACCTCCCCTTTGAATCCTCTTTCTTTTTCAAGACCAAAGACTTATCCATACTAAAAAGTAGGCTTCCTATTAAAATCTGCTATGACACTGGGCATGCCCTTATGGCAACATATAGAGATAAGCTTAAAAAATCTGAAGACTTCATAGTACAAGAGATTCTGGACAATAAAGACGAAATAGTCCAGATACACCTCCACAACAATTACGGGAAAAAGGATGAGCACCTTTTTTATTCTGGACTCCTTGATATGAAGAAAATTCTTGCAATTTTAAGAAAATGCTCTTATATGGGAAGGATAATGGTTGAAAGTGAAGACATAGAAGATTTCGGATTAGACCATTTTCTCAACTGGCTTAACTCTTTAGCGGAATAAGAGCTCGCATTTAATACCATTCTCTTCAAATAAGCGCTTTAATGCATTACCTTTTTCCCTGAAAAACATATCGCTCATGTTTTGTTCCAAATTATAGCTTCTGTAGACCCAATGTGCATACCCATAATTCATCTTATCCACAATTACATGGTCAACTTCATTCTTTAAGATTTCCACAAGGTTTTCTGCTCCGGGAAGGAGAGGAGCTATCATTACATCTGTTTTTATGCCTTCCTCATGAAGTATCTTGAGTGCCTCTATTCTTTTTGAAATGGGAGGGGCATTAGGTTCGAAAATCTTCCTTATACTATCTTGAGAGGTAGTTATTGTAATTAAAACAGTCACATTACTGTAACCCTTTAATAGATCTATGTCATCCAAAATTAAATGTGACTTTGTCTGTATGAAGATATTCCACCCCTTAGATATAAGGAGCTCTAAGCATCTTCTTGTAACTCTGAATTCTCTCTCCGCTGGCTGATAAGGATCACAGATTCCACTTATCCAAACTTCGCTCGTTTTCTTTCTATCCAGTTCTTTTTGGAGCAGCTCTATTGCATTGACCTTGACACATACAAACTTGCCCCAAGGTTCATCTATACGCATAAATCTTTTTACAAACCTTGCATAACAATAATGGCATCCATGTGCACATCCGACATAAGGATTCAGAGTATATTGATAAATTTTTGAACGATTCAGTATGCTCTTTGAGTTTATAGGGATTACTTTTAGCATTTTTGTCTCTTCTCTTTCGGATAGGATACCGCCATTGCTGCCTCATTTATTTTAAAGAGATTGGATAGAGATCAAAGTTTTGCACTTCTTAAATAGTTAGGCTTTGATTACCTTGACTACCGGTTAAAGTATTGATTGAAGATGAACCTTTTTATACCCCAAAATTACAAGAAATATGAAATCTATATTTCGAAAATCCAATTTGAAACTACCTTAGATAGCTTCAAGGAGCTTCTCCTATATGGTGTAGACATCCTCAGGGGCCTTGTTTAAGGATTTCGAACCATCCTTTTTCACTACACAGGTATTTTCAATCCCAACCACGCCATAATCTGGGATCACCAACTTGGGTTCAAGGGCAATGACCATATTTTCCTCTAGGACCGTCTCAATACCCTTGCCTATCACAGGGAGTTCGTCCAGCTCAAGGCCTACTCCATGCCCCACAAAGGGGACAGGATCGGGATAGCCCATAAAATATTCCCTAAACTTAGAGCCCTCTAATAGTCTTAGGGCCTTCTCATAGACCTCATTTGCCTGGATGCCAGGCCTTGCCATTTCCATGATACTTTCCCCCAGCTCGATCATGGCCTTGTGGCCATCTCTTAGTAGCTGGGGCAACTCTCCTACAGAAAATACCCTTGCCTGATCAGAGACATAACCTTCATAGCTGGAGGTGTAGTCCACCAAGATCGGCTCACCTCTATTTATGGGGTTTCTTCCTGCGCCTTGGCTAAAGTATGGCCCCATACCGGTCCCTCCAGTTGGCCCAGGGGCATTACTGGCAGTGGCCCCTGCCTTACCTGCAAGCACGTGGCCATAGAAGCACTCTGAGTTAAAGGCCCTGGCCCTCAAAAGCCCCATATGTCCCATTTTTCTATAGAATAACTCTATCTCAGAGGCCAAATCCGTCTCGTCCTTAGGGGAACCCTTAGAAAGGAGCTCCCCAACATATCTAAACATCATATCTCCCATCTGGGCAGCCCTCTCTATCTTTTCCAATTCTGCGGGGCCTTTTACCATCCTCACCTCCCGTACCCACTTGGAGGAGTCCATGAACCTTACCTGACCGAATACCGATTCATATGCCATATAATAGCGCACAGGAAGTACATCCATCTCAAGACCAATGCTTTTGGGGAGAGCACCAAACACCTCTAATATCCTCTCTCTTATCTCCTTAAACCCCTTTATCTCCACTATACTCTGGAGCCAGGAATCCCTTTTCGCCCTAACAAGGCTCTTTCTGACCATAAGCAGGGGCTCCCCTTCCAGGGGAATATATAAATGTGCATCCTGGTCACAGCCCGAAAAATAATAGAGAGATACCTTCTGCACTATCAAACAAGACTCACATTCATTAGCTGACATATATCTTCTTAGTCTTTCTATTCTCTGCCCCACTTCAGATTGAAAAAAAATATTATTCATAGCCACCTATTATCTCCTTCACCTTCCTTGATATCTCTGATACATTAAAGGGTTTTTGAATGAATTCAATATGCTCTTTTTGTAGTAAATCTTTAGTGAGACTATCAAGGGTATACCCACTTGCAAATAAGAATTTTTGTTTTGGATTAACCTTAATTATTTCACTATACACATCCCTGCCTGACATCTCAGGCATTACTATATCCAGTATAACCAGCTGAAAAACCTCTGGGTTCTCATTATAAATGGATATAGCTTTCTTCCCTGAATTTGCAGTAACCACATTGTATCCAAGTTGTTCAAGTATATCCTTTACTACTTCCAGTACAAATTCTTCATCATCCACCACAAGTAGATTACCATGACCATGTATAACAGAATCTTCAGTTTTTATTTCATCATGTTCCAAAGGAGAGCTTTTCAAAGCAGGCAAATATATTTCAAATGTTGTTCCTTCACCTACTCGACTTAAGCAGTTTATTATGCCTTTATGAGACTTGATGATTGAATAGACGGTGGCTAAGCCCATTCCCGTTCCCCTTCCCAGCTCCTTTGTGCTGAAGAAGGGGTCAAATATCCTTCTCTGAACCTCTTCTGACATCCCTACCCCTGTATCCCTCACAATTATCTGCACATATGGACCTGGCTCTACCCCGTAGGGCTCCACATATCTACTATCCAGATACACATTGGAGCTCTCAACGAAGATCTCACCACCCCCCTCAACGGCATCCGCTGCATTTAGGAGCAGGTTCATCAAGACCTGGCTGATCTGTGTCCTATCCCCCTTTACCCGAAGGGTATTGGGATCTAAGAATTTATAAAGCTGGATACCCTTCCTGGTGCTCCCGAACATACTTATGGTATCCTCTAAAACCCTTAACATATCCAGCTCCGCCATAGTTAATTCCTCACCCTTGGCATAGGAGAGGAGCTGCCTTGTAAGGTTCGAGGCCTCTTTAACAGATTTCTCTATCTCCTCTATATAGCTTAGGAGTTGTGGAGAAAGCCCTTCATGGAGCTTTAACATTGAGCTCCGTCCCATGATAACTGTAAGAAGGTTATTAAAGTCATGGGCTATACCCCCCGCCAGAAGTCCCAAGGATTCCAGACGCTGAAGATTCTCCAGGCGCTGCCGTGTCTCCACAAAGCTGGAGATATCCTTGGCCGTCAGTATATACCCCTTGAAATGCCCCACCCCCATGGAGGCCACCGAAACCAGGACCTTTAGGGGCCTCCCATCTTTTGTAACCCTATTGGTCTCCACATAGGGCTCCCTCTTGGACAGAAGCAGGTCAATCAGCTGGGCATCTGTCTCTGCAAACCCTACTTTTGGTAGGTAAATGGTGGGGTCCCTTAAGAGATCCTCTCTCTTCCAGCCAAAGGTGGACTCAAAGGCAGGGTTGGTATAGATAGGCCTCCTCTCCTTATCATAAACGATTATAGGATCAGGTAGTGCACTTGAGATGGCTGAAATAAAGGCATCCTTTTCCTTAAGAGCATCTAAGGCCTTCTTTTCTTTAGAAATATCCTGGATATGGGAGATAAAATACCTTGGATTTCCCTTTTCATCTACTACAAGGGAGCTACTTAATCTTCCCCAAACTATTTTATCATCTTTGGTAACATATCTTTTCTCATGTACTATATTCTTTTCCACTCCACTTAGAAGTGCCCTATGTCTCTCTATATCCGTAATCCAATCTTCTTGATACGTGATCTTTCCCACATAAACTCCGATTAACTCTTCTCTTTTATAGGAGAGAAATCTTGCAAAAAATTCATTACAGTCCATTATAACCCCATTGGGATCTACAATGGCTACCCCAATTCCCGCTTGTTCGAATGCTGATCTAAACTTGCTTTCACTCTCTTCAAGGGCCTTCTTAATTAGGAGCTGTTCATGGACATCCTTTATCCATACCAGCACACCCTTTTCCCCTTCTACCTCCACTGCCTTTGCATTAATCTCACCGTATATCCAAGAGCCATCTCTTTTTTGGAGCTTCACATTGTATCTGGATGGCACATCTTCACCTCTCATCCTCCTCTGGGCCCTCTCTCGGGTAAGGGCTTGATACTCTGGTGTATAGACAGTCCAGTGCTCCTTTCCCAATAGCTCATAGGGTGTATAGCCCAACATCTCATGGAGTCTCTTATTGGCAAGCCAGATCTTTGTCCCCTTTTGGATAAAGATCCCATCAAAGCTCTCCTCCACCATGACCTTGTAATAGCCCTGTGGCATGTCAAAGGCTTCCACCTTACCCCTCCCCTCAGAGTGCCTTGACCCTTTGATACAGGTCCTCCTTTTTAAACCTATCTCATAATCTCCTATACTACAAAGAAAAACTTGCCTTTTTAGGGAACCAAAATATAATCCACGCCCATCTGGGGGGCGAGATGATGGAGGTTAAGGATGAGGTATCTATTCGTCTTCTTTTTGGTGTTGGGATTTTTGGTGGGGCTCACAGCTACAGATCTCTGTGCACAGGCACAACCCCAACAGAAACCTGCCCAAGCCCAGCAGGCAAAGCAGGTAGAGCCCACAAAGGTAAACATAAATAAGGCCAGCAAGGATCAGCTTGCCAAACTTCCTGACATTGGGCCCAAGACGGCCGAGGAGATAATAAATTACAGGGAAAAAAATGGCCCCTTCAAGAAGATCGAAGACATAAAAAAAGTCTCTGGAATAGGTGACAAAAAATTTGAAAAGATAAAAGACCTAATAACCGTAGAGTAAAATACAAAGCTCAGGCCCCCCAGAACAATACACCTTTTCCCCATAGATACCATGACTCACGCCAAGCTACGTTCCAAAAAATCTTTTACCCTTATGGATACCCTCAAAAGTTCCCATAGGGATAAGAAAGAGTATAGGAGAGCTGCCCTTGAAAAATTAATCTCTGCTGGCCCCCCAACCCCCTTCTTGAACTTTACACTCGACTCAATATCAGAACTAAAGCTAAATTCTATTCGCCATATCTTCACAGATATTAGATCTCGTATAAAAATAATAAATCCGATCTTTTTTTACGATAGACCTCTGTCCATAGCATCTTATAAGCTGTACAAAAGGCTTTTTGAAAAAGCCTCAAAAGATTTTGATACAGTATGTAGAACCTTTGCCCTCTTCTATAGGATTTTATATGAGTCTATTTGCCAATCTGCCCATGAATCTCACTTAAGCAACATTATATATTCTGGCCAAAACGATTTTATACTTTACAAATTGAAGAAACTAACATCAATAATAAACAGCAATTGTTTAAAGATTTTTGGATCAAAGGATATCTCAATTTTCAATGCAATAACCAAACTCTCTCCCATAGACCCTTGTGATATACTGAAGATCGCCCTCGGCCTAAGAAATGATATCCCTCAGCTATTTGAGAATAATCTAATTGAGATCTCCTTTGACCCCTATGAGAGCAAA